>NZ_CP128606.1:3087500-3412500 GCF_051132405.1 Tabrizicola sp. M-4 | reverse complement strand
GCGCGAAGGAGCGGGGATTGGGCAGATGTTCCGGTTGCCCGTCGCGGTGCTTGGGGCAGTGGGGCTCTATTTCCTGATCTATCTTGTCTTTGGGGGTCTGACGCTGCCCACCACGATGAACGCCGTATCCGAGGATGGGATGGTGGCTGCGGTGATGGAGGGGGTGAGCGGGCTTGATGTATCGGAACTCGAGGCGGAGGTGCCGCAGGGCGTGGTCGCCTTCACCGACGAGGCGGCGCAGATCGCGCCGGTGACGCCTGTGCAGGAGGAGGCGCCTGCAGTTGCGCCGCCCATGTCGCCTGCTTCGGCGGAGACAGCGGAGGCCGTATCGGCAGAGGAACCGCTTGTGGTGGCGGATGTGGGTACACAGTGGCTTGAGGACATGCAGGCGCAGATTATCTGGGCGCTGGCTGGGGCTGGTTTGCTGATCCTGGGTGCGGGCGGGATCATGCTGTCGCGGCGCGGAGCGAAGCCGCGCGGGCCGGATCCCTATGACCGGCTGGGGGAGCGGCTGCGCTGATCCCTTTCCCTTGAAATCCCGGGCCATCCGGCGTATCTGCGCGCAAACAATCGATGGACCCGACCGATGGCCAAGACCAACCCCTTCACCTTTCTGCAGCAGGTGCGCACCGAAGTCGGCAAGGTCGTCTGGCCGACGCGCCGCGAGGTTCTGCTGACGACGATCATGGTCTTCATCATGGCCGCGCTGACCGCGACCTTCTTCAGCCTTGTCGATCTGGGCATCCGGGCCGGGCTGCGCGCGATCCTCGGCTGAGGGCCGGTTTTGCCTTGAATTCATGGGGGCGGGACTGTATCTGCGCCCCTGATCAAGGAACGTCGGCGCGCAGCGATTCGTGTTGCGCGCTGTTTTTTGTTCCTGAAAGCACTGAAATTACAGGGGGTTCGCCCCCGCTGACGCAAGGTGGATGAGGCATGGCGAAGCGCTGGTATTCGGTGAGCGTTCTCTCGAATTTCGAGAAGAAGGTGGCCGAGCAGATCCGGACGGCCGTGGCGGAAGCCGGGTTGCAGGATGAAATCGACGAGGTGCTGGTGCCGACCGAGGAAGTTCTTGAGGTCCGGCGCGGCAAGAAGGTGACGAGCGAGCGCCGCTTCATGCCTGGCTATGTGCTGGTGCGGATGGAGATGAGCAACAAGGGCTATCACCTGATTTCGTCGATCAACCGGGTGACGGGCTTCCTTGGCCCGCAGGGCAAGCCGATGCCGATGCGGGATGCGGAAGTGAACGCGATCCTGAACCGCGTCGAGGAAGGGCAGGAAGCGCCGCGCAACCTGATCCGCTTCGAGGTGGGTGAGAAGGTGAAGGTGACCGATGGCCCGTTCGAGGGTTTCGACGGGATGGTGGAGGAGGTCGACGAGGACCACAGCCGCCTGAAGGTCTCGGTCTCGATCTTCGGTCGGGCGACCCCGGTCGAGTTGGAATTCACGCAGGTGTCCAAGGGCATCTGACGTGCATCGCGTGGGAGGCGAGCGCCCTGTGACGGGGTGACGGACCGGACCACTAAACCGCACCTCCGGGTGCTGTGACAAAGGAGATGGCCCATGGCCAAGAAAGTAATCGGCAGCCTGAAGCTGCAAGTGAAGGCCCAGCAGGCCAACCCGTCGCCGCCGGTCGGCCCCGCGCTGGGTCAGCGCGGCCTGAACATCATGGCCTTCGTGAAGGAATTCAACGCGAAGACCGCCGACATCGCGCCGGGCACGCCGACGCCCGTCGTCATCACCTATTATCAGGACAAGTCGTTCAGCCTCGAGCTGAAGACGGCGCCTGCGTCCTATCTGCTGAAGACCGCCGCCGGTCTGCCGCCGGTGGGCAAGCGCAACCGTCCGAAGGGTTCGTCCAAGCCGGGCCGCGACGTGGCGGGCACGGTGACCGTGGCGCAGATCCGCCAGATCGCCGAGACGAAGATGAAGGACCTGAACGCCAATTCCGTGGAAGCTGCGATGCAGATCATCCTCGGTTCGGCGAAGTCCTGCGGCATCGAAGTGAAGGGCTGAGATCATGGCAAAGCTGGGTAAGCGTTCGCGCGCAGCGCAAGAGATTTTCGGCAACGCGACCAACGTGTCGGTCGAGGATGCCGTGGCCCTGATCAAGAAGGCGGCTTCGGCCAAGTTCGACGAGACGGTCGAAATCGCGATGAACCTTGGCGTGGACCCCCGCCATGCGGACCAGATGGTGCGCGGCGTGGTGCAACTGCCGAACGGCACGGGCAAGACCGTGCGCGTGGCGGTCTTCGCCCGTGGGGCCAAGGCCGATGAGGCCAAGGCTGCGGGTGCGGATATCGTGGGTGCCGAAGACCTGATGGAAACCATCATGGGCGGCAAGATCGAGTTCGACCGTTGCATCGCGACGCCGGACCTGATGCCGCTGGTCGGCCGTCTGGGCAAGATCCTCGGCCCGCGCAACCTGATGCCGAACCCGAAGGTCGGCACGGTGACCATGGACGTGAAAACGGCTGTCGAAGCTGCCAAGGGCGGCGAAGTGCAGTTCAAGGTCGAAAAGGCCGGCGTCATCCATGGTGGCGTGGGCAAGGTGTCCTTTGACGCGGACAAGCTGGCGCAGAACATCCGCGCCTTCGTGGACGCCGTCAACAAGGCCAAGCCGTCGGGTGCGAAGGGCGCCTATCTGAAGAAGGTCTCGCTGTCCTCGACCATGGGTCCGGGCGTGTCGGTCGACCTGTCTTCGGCCACGGCGAACTGAGACGATCACCTTTCGGGTGAGACAGGCCGGCCCCCTTTGCGGGGCCGGTTCTTTTTTGGGTTGGTGACAAGGCCGGGCGGCGGCTAGGGTGGAGCGTGGATCACGAGTGGGCGCCATGAGGGATGACGGCCTTGAGCGTAGTGCGGTGCTTTCCGAGCCGGTGACGGTGGTGGAGCGTGCCATGGCCGTTCCGGACGGGCGGAAGCGCCGGGCGACGGTGGTGGACGCCTGCGGCGCGCCCGTTGTGGATGCGGGAACCTTTCGCCATGACAGCTTTGTCGCGGCGGAATTCGTGGACCGCGACAAGGAGCCGCCTGTGGAGAAACTGGCTGGCACATGGCTGTTCGGCGGGATGTTCTGGCTGCATTTCGGGCATTTCCTGTTCGAGACGATCTCCCGGCTTTGGGCAGTGCCCGGGTTGCGCGGCCAGGTCGACGGGATCGTGTTCTTCCGATCCCACGCGCATCGCGAACCACCGCGCCTCTTTTCGACGATCCTGCAGCGGCTGGATATCGACCTGCCAATCCGGTTCATCGATTCCCCGACGGAGTTCGAGCGGTTGGTCGTGCCGCGACAGGGCTGCGGGATGGGGGCGCTTTCGGCTGGAACGCCTGCATTCCGTGCCTTCGTGCGTGACAGGTTGCAGACCATCGCGCCACGGGTAGGGGCGGAACGGATCTATCTGACGCGAGAGGGGTATCGCCTGCAGCGGGGCGGGATCTTTGCGGAAAGCCATCTGCGCGGCTTGCTGGAGGCCGAGGGCTATACGGCCTTTTCGCCTGAACAGCATGCTTTCGATGTGCAGGTGGCAACCTATCTGGGGGCGCGGCATATCGTCGGGCCTGACAGTTCGGCGCTGCATCTGGTGGGGTTTACGGCACCGCCCGAGGCGGAGGTGGCGATCCTCTTGCGCCGGCATGGCGGGGAGCGGGACGTCTTGCCGCAACTGGCCGGGTTCATGGGGCGCAGGCCGCTGGTGGTAGATGCAATAGCGCGGCTTTATCGGCGCGACAACGAGCGCAATCCGAACTGGTCGCTTTTCGCGGAGCTTGACCTGCCCATGCTGGGAGCCGCGTTGCAGGATGGCGGGTTCATCGAAGGCGTGGCCCGATGGCGTCCCTTGCGCGGGGCGACGCGGCAGGCGCTGCTGGTGAAATACGAGAAGGTCCTTGGCGCGCCCTTCTCGATGATCTGGCAGAGGCGTCAGAAGGCTGCCGGTGCCGAGCAGGGCCGGGCGGGGGCGGAGGGCGGAACCTAGCGGACGTGGCGCTGCGAAAGTGATTGCGATCCGGGGCTTGGAAAGCGCGCGAGGGGGCTATATAGCGGCACTCTGCATGGCCTGCCCCGATTCGTCGGGAGGGTTGTGCATTTCGTCCGAGACGGTGGGTGCGGGGCGCATGCCTTGCTTAATTTCCCTCCTGAGATGAGTGAACGAGACAGATTTCCGGGGGTTCTCCCTCGGGCGATCCTGGCCTCGGGACATCCATCGGACCCGAACGCCCCTGCTTGCGGGGGATACATGAGCCGGGGGGAAACCCCCACACTTGGAGTGAAACTGTGGATAGAGCCCAGAAAGAGAAAGTGGTCGAGGAACTCGGCCAGATCTTCGAAAGCTCTGGCGTTGTGGTGGTTGCCCACTACACGGGTATGACGGTTGCACAGATGCAGGACCTGCGCGCGAAGATGCGCGAAGTTGGCGGGTCCGTACGCGTTGCCAAGAACAAGCTCGCCAAGATCGCCCTTGAAGGGAAACCCGGCGTAAAGATGGGTGACCTGCTCACGGGCATGACCGTGCTTGCCTATTCGGAAGATCCTGTGGCTGCTGCCAAGGTGACCGAGGCCTATGCCAAGACGAACGACAAGTTCGTCATCCTTGGCGGGGCCATGGGCGAGACCGTGCTGGACCAGGCTGGTGTCAAGGCCGTGGCTGCCATGCCGTCGCGCGAAGAGCTTATCGCTCAGATCGTGTCGTGCATCGGTTCGCCCGCGTCGAGCATTGCCGGGGCCATTGGCGCGCCTGCTTCGAACATCGCGAGCATCCTGTCGACCATCGAGGAGAAGGCTGCGGCCTGATCCCTGGCATACCCGCGTGGTTGACCCCATCGCGTTGGACCCCATCTTAACCTTACGGAATGAGCAAAATGGCTGATCTGAACAAACTCGCCGAAGAAATCGTCGGCCTGACCCTCCTGCAGGCTCAGGAACTGAAGACCATCCTGAAAGACAAGTACGGCATCGAGCCGGCCGCCGGTGGCGCCGTCATGATGGCCGCTGGCCCGGCTGCTGGCGCTGCTGCCGCTCCGGCCGAAGAGCAGACCGAATTCGACGTCGTCCTGACGGATGCCGGCGCGAACAAGATCAACGTGATCAAGGTCGTGCGCGAAATCACCGGTCTGGGCCTGAAGGAAGCCAAGGACCTGACCGAAGCCGGTGGCAAGGTGAAGGAAGCTGTCTCCAAGGCCGACGCCGAGGCGATGAAGAAGAAGTTCGAAGAGGCTGGCGCCAAGGTCGAACTGAAGTAATCGGGCAGGATGCGCATCGCATCCTGACATCGGTTTTCAGGCTGGGTCGGGGATTTCCCCGGCCCAGCCGAACCTGTCTTGAAAGGGGCATTCCTGCCCGCAGGCGAATGCCCCTTTCAAGGCGCGGTTCAAGGTTCGGGAGCCTTCCGGTGGGACGGGGGGCATGAATGGGACCTGATACCCCCTTATCGCAAACGGCGCGCGCCCGTGGCCCCGACGGACCCGCGCCAGCGACACGAGAAAAAGGTGACGACGCACATGGCGCAAGCTTACGTTGGCCAGAAACGCATCCGCCGCTATTACGGCAAGATCCGCGAAGTCCTGGAGATGCCGAACCTCATCGAGGTTCAGAAATCCTCCTATGACCTGTTCCTGAAATCCGGCGATGCGGACAAGCCGCTGGATGGCGAAGGGATTCAGGGGACGTTCCAGTCGGTGTTCCCGATCAAGGACTTCAACGAGACCGCGGTTCTGGAGTTCGTGAAATACGAGCTGGAGAAGCCGAAATACGACGTGGACGAGTGCCAGCAGCGCGACATGACCTATGCGGCGCCCCTGAAGGTGACGCTGCGTCTGATCGTTTTCGATGTCGATGAAACCACCGGCGCGCGGTCGGTGAAGGACATCAAGGAACAGGACGTCTACATGGGCGACATGCCCCTGATGACGTCGAACGGCACCTTCATCGTGAACGGCACGGAACGCGTGATCGTTTCCCAGATGCACCGGTCGCCCGGCGTGTTCTTCGACCATGACAAGGGCAAGACGCATTCCAGCGGCAAGCTGTTGTTCACCTGCCGGATCATTCCCTATCGCGGGTCGTGGCTGGACTTCGAATTCGACGCCAAGGACATCGTCTTTGCGCGCATCGACCGCCGCCGCAAACTGCCGGTGACGACGCTGCTCTATGCGCTTGGCATGGATCAGGAAGGCATCATGGATGCCTATTACGACACCGTCATGTTCAAGCATGTGAAGAACAAGGGCTGGGTGACCAAGTTCTTCCCGAACCGCGTTTCCGGCACGCGGCCGACCTATGATCTGGTCGACGCTGCCTCGGGCGAGGTGATCCTGAAGGCGGGCGAGAAGGCCACGCCGCGGATGGTGAAGAAGTGGAAGGATGAAGGTCAGGTGACGGAGCTTCTGGTTCCGTTCGACCACATCGTCGGGCGCTATGTCGCCAAGGACATCATCAACGAAGAGACCGGGGAAATCTGGGTCGAAGCCGGTGATGAATTGACGATGGAGTATGACCGCGACGGCGAGGTGAAGGGCGGCAGCCTGAAGGTGCTGCTGGATCAGGGCATCACTGAGATCCCGGTTCTGGACATCGACAACGTGAACGTCGGCCCCTACATCCGCAACACGATGGCGGCGGACAAGAACATGGGCCGCGACACCGCGCTCATGGACATCTACCGCGTGATGCGTCCGGGCGAACCGCCGACCGTGGAAGCGGCGAGCGCGCTGTTCGACACGCTGTTCTTCGATTCCGAGCGTTATGATCTTTCTGCGGTTGGCCGCGTGAAGATGAACATGCGTCTGGATCTGGGCAAGCCGGACACCCAGCGCACGCTTGACCGCGAGGACATCATCGCCTGCATCAAGGCGCTGACGGAACTGCGCGATGGCAAGGGCGAGATCGACGATATTGACCACCTCGGCAACCGCCGCGTCCGTTCGGTCGGCGAGTTGATGGAGAACCAGTATCGCGTCGGCCTGCTGCGCATGGAGCGCGCGATCAAGGAGCGGATGTCGTCGGTGGAAATCGACACGATCATGCCGCAGGACCTGATCAACGCGAAGCCTGCCGCCGCTGCGGTGCGGGAATTCTTTGGCTCCAGCCAGCTTTCGCAGTTCATGGACCAGACGAACCCGCTTTCGGAAGTCACGCACAAGCGCCGCCTGTCGGCGCTCGGGCCGGGCGGTCTGACGCGGGAACGTGCGGGCTTTGAAGTCCGCGACGTTCACCCGACGCATTATGGCCGGATGTGCCCGATCGAAACGCCGGAAGGCCAGAACATCGGTCTGATCAACTCGCTGGCGACCTTTGCCCGCGTGAACAAGTACGGCTTCATCGAAACCCCCTACCGCAAGGTGGTCGACGGTCAGGTGACCGACGAGGTCGTCTATATGTCGGCGACCGAGGAAATGCGTCACACGGTTGCGCAGGCGAACGCCAATCAGGATGCGGACGGCAAGTTCAAGGATGACCTGATCTCCAGCCGGAAGGCCGGGGAATTCATGCTGAACCCGCCGGAAGCCATTGACCTGATCGACGTGTCGCCCAAGCAGTTGGTGTCGGTCGCGGCCTCGCTCATTCCGTTCCTTGAGAATGACGACGCGAACCGCGCGCTGATGGGGTCGAACATGCAGCGTCAGGCGGTGCCGCTGCTGCAATCGGATGCGCCTTTCGTCGGCACGGGGATCGAGGCGGTCGTCGCCCGTGACTCGGGTGCGGCCATCATGGCGCGCCGTTCGGGTGTCATCGACCAGGTGGACGCGACGCGTATCGTCGTGCGGGCGACCGAGATGCTGGAACCCGGCGAGCCGGGCGTCGACATCTATCGTCTGCGCAAGTTCAAGCGGTCGAACCAGTCGTCCTGCATCAACCAGCGCCCGCTGGTGAAGGTGGGCGACAAGGTCGCGCGCGGCGAGGTGATCGCCGACGGCCCCTGCACGGACATGGGCGAACTGGCCCTTGGCCGGAACGTGGTCGTCGCGTTCATGCCGTGGAACGGGTACAACTACGAGGACTCGATCCTGATCTCGGAGCGCATCCTGCGGGATGACGTGTTCACCTCGATCCATATCGAGGAATACGAGGTCGCGGCGCGGGATACGAAGCTGGGGCCGGAAGAGATCACGCGCGACATCCCGAACGTCGGCGAAGAGGCGCTGCGGAACCTCGACGAGGCGGGGATCGTCTATATCGGTGCCGAAGTTCAGCCGGGCGACATCCTTGTGGGCAAGATCACGCCCAAGGGTGAAAGCCCGATGACGCCGGAAGAAAAGCTTCTGCGCGCCATCTTCGGCGAGAAGGCGTCGGACGTGCGGGATACCTCGCTGCGCCTGCCGCCGGGGGCCTATGGCACCATCGTGGAAGTGCGGGTCTTCAACCGTCACGGCGTCGACAAGGACGAGCGTGCGCTGCAGATCGAGCGTGAGGAAGTGGAACGTCTGGCGCGGGACCGCGATGACGAGCAGGCCATTCTGGAGCGCAACATCTATGCGCGCCTGAAGACGCTGATCCTTGGCAAGACCGCCGTGAAGGGGCCGAAGGGCATCAAGACCGGGTCGACCATCGACGAGGAACTGCTGGGCACGCTGTCGCGCGGCCAGTGGTGGCAGCTTGCCCTTGGGGAAGAGGCCGATGCGAAGGAAGTCGAGGCCCTGCACGACCAGTTCGAGGCGCAGAAGCGTGCGCTGGAACATCGGTTCGAGGACAAGGTCGAGAAGGTCCGTCGCGGCGATGACCTGCCTCCGGGCGTGATGAAGATGGTCAAGGTCTTCGTCGCGGTGAAGCGCAAGCTGCAGCCGGGCGACAAGATGGCCGGCCGTCACGGCAACAAGGGCGTCATCTCGAAGGTCGTGCCGATGGAGGACATGCCCTTCCTTGCGGATGGCACCCCGGTTGACCTCGTTCTGAACCCGCTCGGCGTGCCGTCGCGGATGAACGTGGGGCAGATCCTTGAGACGCATATGGGCTGGGCCGCGCGCGGCCTTGGCCTGAAGATCGACGAAGCGCTGCAGGAATACCGTCGTTCCGGCGACCTGACCCCTGTGCGCGAGGCGATGCGTCTGGCCTATGGCGACGAGACCTATGGCGAGGCCTTCTCTGACCTCGACGAGGATGATCTGGTCGAGAAGGCGGGCTATGTGTCGCGCGGCGTGCCGATTGCCACCCCGGTCTTTGACGGGGCCAAGGAGATGGACGTGAACGACGCGCTGAAGCGCGCCGGGTTCGACCAATCCGGTCAATCGGAGGTCTTCGACGGCCGCACGGGCGAGAAGTTCGCGCGGAAGGTGACGGTGGGCGTGAAGTACATGCTCAAGCTGCACCACCTTGTCGACGACAAGCTGCACGCCCGTTCGACGGGGCCGTACTCGCTGGTCACGCAGCAGCCGCTGGGTGGCAAGGCGCAGTTCGGCGGTCAGCGTCTGGGGGAGATGGAGGTCTGGGCTCTGGAAGCCTATGGCGCCGCCTATACCCTGCAGGAGATGCTGACGGTGAAGTCGGACGACGTGGCAGGCCGGACCAAGGTCTACGAGTCGATCGTCAAGGGCGAGGACAACTTCGAGGCGGGCGTTCCCGAGAGCTTCAACGTTCTTGTGAAGGAAGTCCGCGGCCTCGGCCTGAACATGGAACTCCTGGATGCGGAGGAGGAGTGAGCGGATGGCGGGGTGAACCCCGCCTTACGGTCCTTCGGTATGGCGGGGTGAACCCCGCCCTACGCCCCTTCCCCGCAGCCCCGATCTTAGGGAAATGAAATGAACCAGGAACTGACCAACAACCCGTTCAACCCGGTTGCGCCGATCAAGACCTTCGACGAGATCAAGATCAGCTTGGCATCGCCCGAGCGGATCCTGTCGTGGTCCTATGGCGAGATCAAGAAGCCGGAAACGATCAACTATCGCACGTTCAAGCCGGAGCGTGACGGCCTGTTCTGCGCCCGTATCTTCGGGCCGATCAAGGACTATGAGTGCCTCTGCGGCAAGTACAAGCGCATGAAGTATCGCGGCGTCGTCTGCGAGAAGTGCGGTGTGGAAGTCACGCTGCAGAAGGTGCGGCGCGAGCGGATGGGCCATATCGAACTGGCCGCGCCCGTGGCGCATATCTGGTTCCTGAAATCGCTGCCGTCGCGCATCGGCCTGATGCTGGACATGACGCTGCGGGATCTGGAACGCATCCTGTATTTTGAGAACTATGTCGTCATCGAACCCGGGCTGACGGACCTGACCTATGGTCAGCTGATGACCGAGGAAGAGTATCTGGACGCGCAGGACCAGTATGGCGCGGATGCCTTCACCGCCAATATCGGCGCGGAAGCCATTCGGGAAATGCTGGCGGCGATCGACCTTGAGCAGACGGCGGAAACGCTGCGTGAAGAGCTGAAGGAAGCCACGGGCGAGCTGAAGCCGAAGAAGATCATCAAGCGGCTGAAGATTGTCGAGTCCTTCCTTGAATCCGGCAACCGGCCGGAATGGATGGTTCTGACCGTTCTGCCGGTGATCCCGCCGGAACTGCGCCCGCTGGTGCCGCTGGATGGTGGCCGCTTCGCGACGTCGGACCTGAACGACCTGTATCGTCGAGTCATCAACCGGAATAACCGACTGAAGCGGCTGATCGAACTGCGTGCGCCCGATATCATCGTGCGCAACGAAAAGCGGATGCTGCAGGAAGCGGTGGACGCGCTGTTCGACAACGGCCGTCGTGGCCGCGTGATCACGGGCACCAACAAGCGCCCGCTGAAATCGCTGTCCGACATGCTGAAGGGCAAGCAGGGCCGGTTCCGCCAGAACCTGCTGGGCAAGCGCGTGGACTTTTCGGGCCGTTCGGTCATCGTGACCGGGCCGGAACTGAAGCTGCACCAATGCGGTCTGCCGAAGAAGATGGCGCTGGAGCTGTTCAAGCCGTTCATCTATTCGCGGCTTGAAGCGAAGGGGCTTTCCTCCACCGTCAAGCAGGCGAAGAAGCTGGTCGAGAAGGAGCGTCCGGAGGTTTGGGATATTCTGGATGAGGTCATCCGCGAACATCCCGTGCTGCTGAACCGCGCGCCGACGCTGCACCGTCTGGGGATTCAGGCGTTCGAGCCGATCCTGATCGAAGGCAAGGCGATCCAGCTGCATCCGCTGGTCTGTTCGGCCTTCAACGCCGACTTCGACGGCGACCAGATGGCCGTGCACGTTCCGCTGTCGCTGGAAGCGCAGTTGGAAGCGCGCGTTCTGATGATGTCCACGAACAACGTGCTGTCGCCCGCGAACGGCGCGCCGATCATCGTGCCGTCGCAGGACATGGTTCTTGGCCTTTACTACGTCACCATGGAACGCAAGGGCATGGTCGGCGAGGGCAAGATCTTCGCCGATATCGACGAGGTGGAACATGCGCTGGCGGCGGGCGAGGTGCATCTGCACGCCTCCATCACCGCGCGTCTGAAACAGATCGACGACGAGGGCAACGAGGTCTGGAAGCGCTACAAGACGACCCCCGGTCGTCTGCGTCTGGGCAACCTTCTGCCCTTGAACGCAAAGGCGCCGTTCGAACTGGTGAACCGTCTGCTGCGGAAGAAGGACGTGCAGGCCGTCATCGACACCGTCTACCGCTACTGCGGCCAGAAGGAATCGGTGATCTTCTGCGACCAGATCATGGGTCTGGGCTTCCGCGAGGCGTTCCGTGCGGGCATCTCGTTCGGCAAGGACGACATGCTGATCCCGGACTCCAAGTGGACCATCGTGAACGAGGTTCGCGATCAGGTGAAGGAATTCGAACAGCAGTACATGGACGGCCTGATCACCCAGGGTGAGAAGTACAACAAGGTCGTCGATGCCTGGTCGAAATGTTCCGACAAGGTCGCGGGCGAGATGATGGCCGAAATCTCGGCGGTCCGTTTCGATGATGCGGGCGCGGAGAAGGAGCCGAACTCGGTCTATATGATGTCGCACTCCGGTGCGCGGGGGTCGCCGGCGCAGATGAAGCAGCTTGGCGGGATGCGCGGCCTGATGGCCAAGCCGTCGGGCGAGATCATCGAGACGCCGATCATCTCGAACTTCAAGGAAGGTCTGACCGTTCTTGAATACTTCAACTCGACCCACGGCGCGCGGAAGGGTCTGGCGGATACGGCACTGAAGACGGCGAACTCGGGTTACCTGACCCGCCGTCTGGTGGACGTGGCGCAGGATTGCATCGTGCGCGTCAACGATTGCGGCACGGATCGTGCGATCACGGCGGAAACGGCCGTGAACGACGGCGAAGTGGTGCAGTCGCTGGCCGAGCGCGTGCTGGGCCGCGTCGCGGCGGACGACATCCTTGTTCCGGGTACGGATGAGGTGATCGTGGCGCGCGGCGAGCTGATCGACGAGCGCAAGGCGGATGCGATCGATGCGGCGGCGGTGCAGACCGCGCGTATCCGCAGCCCGCTGACCTGCGAGGCGGAAGAGGGCGTCTGCGCGGCCTGCTATGGCCGTGACCTTGCCCGCGGCACGCTGGTGAACATCGGTGAAGCGGTCGGCATCATCGCCGCCCAGTCCATCGGTGAACCGGGCACGCAGCTGACGATGCGGACCTTCCACATCGGCGGTATCGCGCAGGGTGGCCAGCAGTCGTTCCTTGAAGCGTCGCAGGAAGGCAAGATCGAGTTCCGCAACGGCAACCTGCTGACCAATGCCAATGGCGAGCAGATCGTGGTGGGGCGCAACATGTCCATCGCGATCATCGACGAGGCTGGCGGGGAACGGGCCGTCCACAAGGTGGGTTACGGCGCGAAGATCCATGTGAAGGAAGGTCAGGCGGTCAAGCGCGGGACCAAGCTTTTCGAATGGGACCCCTATACCCTGCCGATCATCGCGGAAAAGGCCGGTCTGGCGAAGTTCGTGGACCTGATCTCGGGCATTTCGGTGCGCGAGGAGACGGACGAAGCCACGGGCATGACGCAGAAGATCGTGTCGGACTGGCGGTCGGCGCCGAAGGGCAACGAGCTGAAGCCCGAGATCATCGTGATGGACCCGGCGACGGGCGAACCGGTGCGCGCGGACAACGGCAACCCGATCACCTATCCGATGTCGGTGGACGCGATCCTTTCGGTTGAAGACCAGCAGGAAGTCCGTCCGGGCGACGTGGTGGCGCGTATCCCGCGCGAAGGTGCCAAGACCAAGGACATCACCGGGGGTCTTCCCCGCGTGGCGGAACTGTTCGAGGCCCGTCGTCCGAAGGATCACGCGATCATCGCGGAAACGGATGGCTATGTCCGTTTCGGCAAGGACTACAAGAACAAGCGGCGCATCACGGTGGAGCCGGTGGACGAAACCCTGCAGGCGATCGAATACATGATCCCGAAGGGCAAGCACATCCCGGTGCAGGAAGGCGACTTCGTGCAGAAGGGCGACTACATCATGGATGGCAACCCCGCGCCGCATGACATCCTGCGTATCATGGGTGTCGAGGCGCTGGCGAACTACATGATCGACGAGGTGCAGGACGTCTATCGGCTGCAGGGCGTGAAGATCAACGACAAGCACATCGAGGTGATCGTCCGCCAGATGCTGCAGAAGCTTGAGATCCTGGACAGCGGGGATACCACCCTGCTGAAGGGCGAACAGGTGGAGCGGATCGAACTGGAGGAAGAGAACGCCAAGGCCCGCAACCGCGGCCTGCGCGAGGCGAAGGCCGAGCCGGTGCTGCTGGGGATCACCAAGGCGTCGCTGCAGACGCGGTCGTTCATCTCGGCGGCTTCGTTCCAAGAGACGACCCGCGTGCTGACCGAGGCTTCGGTTCAGGGCAAGCGCGACAAGCTGGTCGGTCTGAAGGAGAACGTGATCGTCGGTCGCCTGATCCCGGCAGGGACGGGTGGGGCCACGAGCCGCGTGAAGAAGATCGCGTCGGATCGCGACCAGCATGTGATCGACGCGCGTCGGTCGGAGGCCGAAGAGGCCGCCGCCCTTGCCGCGCCGATGGACGTGATGGACATGGACGTGGACAGCGGGCTGGTCGATACGGTGGAAAGCCGGGATTGATCTGATCCGGGGTCGATGAAAGGGGCCGTCGCAGCGATGCGGCGGCCCTTTTCCTTTTGGTGTCGCTGGCGGGGTGGCGGCGGCGCATGGCGGTTGCTAGGAAGCGGGCAAGAGGAGACGACATGTCCATTTCCGACAATCTGCGCGGCGCGCTTTACATGTGCGTGGCCATGGCGGCCTTCACCATCAATGACAGCATGATGAAGGCGGCGACGCAGACCATGCCCCTGTGGCAGGCCATCGCACTGCGGGGATTGATGACCTTGGGCCCTCTGATCGCCATCGGCGCGATGACCGGGGGGCTTGATTTCCGCATGGGGCGGCGGGATGCGGTGACGGTGGGGATAAGGTCCTTTGCCGAAGTGGCCTCGACCCTGCTGTTCCTTGCCGCTCTGGTGCATATGCCGCTGGCGAACCTGTCGGCCATCATGCAATCGCTGCCGCTTGCCGTCACCTTGGCCGCATGGGCGGTGTTTGGCGACAAGGTGGGTTGGCGCCGGATGACGGCCATCCTTGTGGGCTTCGTGGGTGTGCTGATCATCGTGCGGCCGGGACCTGCCGGGTTCGACATCTATGCACTGATCGGGCTGGCCTCGGTTGCATTTGTCGTGGTGCGGGATCTGTCGACGCGGGAACTGTCGAAGGCGGTGCCGTCTGCCACGGTGGCGGTGACGGCCTCACTTTCGGTGACGGTGACGGCGCTGGCGCTTTCGCTGCCCGGCGGGTGGCAGGCGGTGAGCCTGCGGGAAGGGCTGCTGATCGCAGGGGCTGCGGCGGCCATCGTGGTGGGCTACAACTTTGCGGTGATGGTGATGCGGGTGGGCGATATCGGTTTCGTCGCGCCGTTCCGCTATACCTCGCTTCTCTGGGCGCTGGTTCTGGGCTGGGCGGTTTTCGGGACATTGCCCGATGCGCTGACGCTGTTCGGGGCAGGGCTGGTGGTTGCCTCGGGGATTTTCACCCTGTGGCGGGAGCGGAAGGTGAAGGCTGCCCGAGCCTAGGGGGGGCGTCCCGGGCAGGCGTTGACATCCCCGGCGACTCCCCCTATACGCCCGCTACCTCGTGCGCTGGCCCCTTTGGGAGTCGGCCATGGGATATCGAAAAGTGAGTGGTCATGATCCGGGCCGCAATGCCCCGATCCTCTGGAATTCCACCGCGTCGTCCCCGCAAGGGACGGATGCGGTTTTGGTGTTTTGCGATCCGCGCAGGGCATCAGTCGAGAAGCAGCGTGCCGAGGTCCGGCGCGAGTATTGACAACCGCCCAGGACGGGCAAATCGAGGTAGTTGAATGCCGACGATCCAACAGCTGATCCGCAAGCCGCGGGAAGCGAAAGTCAGAAGGTCCAAGTCGCAGCACTTGGAATCCTGCCCCCAGAAGCGTGGTGTCTGCACCCGCGTCTACACGACCACTCCGAAGAAGCCGAACTCCGCTATGCGTAAGGTCGCCAAGGTGCGCCTGACCAACGGGTTTGAGGTCATCTCCTACATCCCCGGCGAAAAGCACAACCTGCAGGAACACTCTGTGGTTCTGATCCGCGGCGGCCGCGTGAAAGACCTTCCTGGTGTGCGTTACCACATCCTGCGCGGTGTTCTGGATACCCAGGGCGTCAAAGACCGTCGTCAGCGCCGTTCGAAATACGGCGCGAAGCGTCCGAAGTGAGGAGCTGAGAGATGTCCCGCCGTCACGCCGCAGAAAAGCGCGAAATCCTGCCCGACGCCAAATATGGCGATCGCGTGCTGACCAAGTTCATGAACAACCTGATGCTGGACGGAAAGAAATCCGTCGCGGAATCGATTGTTTATGGCGCCCTTGAGCGCGTTCAGACCCGTCTGAAGCGCGAACCGATCCAAGCCTTCCACGAGGCGCTGGACAATGTGAAGCCCTCCGTCGAAGTGCGTTCGCGCCGCGTCGGTGGTGCGACCTATCAGGTCCCCGTCGAAGTGCGTTCCGAACGCCGCGAGGCGCTGGCGATCCGCTGGCTGATCACCGCCGCCCGCAAGCGCAACGAGAACACGATGGAAGAACGTCTGGCTGCCGAATTGGCCGACGCGGTGAACAACCGCGGCACCGCCGTGAAGAAGCGCGAAGACACCCACAAGATGGCCGACGCGAACAAAGCGTTCAGCCACTACCGTTGGTAAGGGGGCATCAATGGCACGCGAGTATCCGCTGAACCTCTACCGCAACTTCGGGATCATGGCCCATATCGACGCGGGCAAGACCACGACGACTGAACGCATCCTGTATTACACCGGCAAGTCCCACAAGATCGGCGAAGTCCATGACGGCGCCGCCACGATGGACTGGATGGAGCAGGAGCAGGAGCGCGGGATCACCATCACCTCGGCTGCGACCACCACCTTCTGGGAAAAGACCCTGGACGGCAAGAACGCCACGTCGCCCAAGCACCGTTTCAACATCATCGACACCCCCGGCCACGTCGACTTCACCATCGAGGTGGAGCGTTCGCTGGCGGTTCTCGACGGTGCCGTGTGCCTTCTGGACGCGAATGCCGGTGTCGAACCGCAGACCGAAACCGTGTGGCGTCAGGCTGACCGCTACAAGGTGCCGCGGCTGGTCTATGTCAACAAGATGGACAAGATCGGGGCCGACTTCTTCAAGTGCGTCCAGATGATCAAGGACCGCACCGGCGCGACCCCCTGCCCGATCGCCCTGCCGATCGGCGCCGAGGACAAGCTGGAAGGCGTCGTCGACCTCGTGACCATGAAGGAATGGGTTTACCAGGGCGAGGATCTGGGCGCTGCCTGGGAACTGCGCGAAATCCGTGCGGACCTGAAGGAACTGGCCGATGAATGGCGTTCCAAGCTGATCGAACTTGCCGTGGAGCAGGACGATGCCGCGATGGAAGCCTACCTGGAGGGCAACGAGCCGTCCGAGGATGAACTGCGCGCGCTGATCCGCAAGGGGACGCTGTCCATGGCCTTTGTGCCGGTGACGGCGGGTTCGTCCTTCAAGAACAAGGGCGTTCAGCTTGTGCTGAACTCGGTCATCGACTACCTGCCGTCGCCGCTGGACGTGCCGGCCTATATGGGCTTTGCACCGGGCGACGAGACGGAAACCCGCAACATCCCGCGTTCGGCCGATGACGCGCAGCCCTTTGCCGCGCTGGCCTTCAAGATCATGAACGACCCCTTCGTGGGCTCGCTCACCTTCACCCGCATCTATTCCGGCGTCCTGAAGAAGGGCGACCAGATGGTCAACTCGACCAAGGGCCGGAAAGAGCGCGTGGGCCGCATGATGATGATGCACGCCATCAACCGCGAGGAAATCGACGAAGCCTTCGCGGGCGACATCATCGCGCTGGCCGGTCTTAAGGAAACGACCACGGGTGACACGCTGTGTGATCCGAACAACCAGGTCGTTCTGGAAACCATGACCTTCCCGGAGCCGGTGATCGAGATCGCCGTGGAACCGAAGTCCAAGGCCGACCAAGAGAAGATGGGCCTTGCCCTCGCTCGTCTGGCTGCCGAAGACCCGTCCTTCCGCGTCGAGACCGATCTGGAATCGGGCCAGACCATCATGAAGGGCATGGGCGAACTTCACCTCGACATCCTCGTCGACCGTATGCGTCGCGAGTTCAAGGTCGAGGCGAATATCGGCGCCCCGCAGGTGGCCTATCGCGAGACGATCTCGAACGCGCATGAGATCGACTACACCCACAAGAAGCAGACCGGTGGCACGGGCCAGTTCGCCCGCGTCAAGCTGCAGATCACCCCGACGGAACCGGGCGAAGGCTATTCCTTCGAGTCGAAGATCGTCGGCGGCGCGGTGCCGAAGGAATACATCCCCGGCGTCGAAAAGGGCATCAAGTCCGTCATGGACTCGGGTCCGCTGGCCGGCTTCCCAGTCATCGACTTCAAGGTGGCGCTGGTCGACGGCGCGTTCCACGACGTCGACTCGTCGGTTCTGGCTTTCGAAATCGCGTCGCGTGCCGCGATGCGCGAAGGTCTGAAGAAGGCGGGCGCGAAGCTGCTGGAGCCCATCATGAAGGTCGAGGTCGTGACGCCGGAAGAATATACCGGTTCGATCATCGGCGACCTGACCTCGCGTCGGGGCATGGTGCAGGGGCAGGACACCCGCGGCAATGCCAACGTGATCAACGCGATGGTGCCGCTGGCGAACATGTTCGGCTACATCAACAACCTGCGGTCCATGTCTTCGGGCCGTGCGGTGTTCACCATGCTCTTCGATCACTACGACGCGGTTCCCGAGAACCTGTCGCAGGAAATCCAGAAGAAATACGCTTGATCGGTGTGGCGGGGTGAACCCCGCCCTACCAACCCCGTAGGGCGGGGTTCACCCCGCCGCCCGTAACAACGAATGAGGAGTTGCCCAGATGGCAAAGGCAAAGTTTGAACGGACGAAACCGCACGTCAACATCGGCACGATCGGCCACGTTGACCACGGCAAGACGACGCTGACGGCGGCGATCACGAAGTATTTCGGCGAATTCCGCGCCTATGACCAGATCGACGGTGCGCCGGAAGAGCGTGCGCGTGGGATCACGATCTCGACCGCGCATGTGGAATACGAGACGGAGAACCGTCACTACGCCCACGTCGACTGCCCCGGCCACGCCGACTATGTGAAGAACATGATCACGGGTGCGGCGCAGATGGACGGCGCGATCCTGGTTTGCGCGGCCTCGGACGGCCCGATGCCGCAGACGCGCGAGCACATCCTGCTTGGCCGTCAGGTGGGCATTCCGTACATGGTCTGCTACATGAACAAGGTCGACCTCGTCGATGACGAGGAGCTGCTGGAACTGGTCGAGATGGAAGTGCGCGAGCTGTTCTCGTCCTACGACTATCCCGGCGACGACATCCCGATCATCAAGGGCTCGGCCCACCAGGCCATGATCGGCGAGCGCAAGGACATCGGCGAAGACTCGATCCGCGCGCTGATGGCGGCGGTCGACAGCTACATCCCGACGCCGGCGCGTGCGATCGACCAGCCCTTCCTGATGCCGATCGAGGACGTGTTCTCGATCTCGGGCCGCGGCACGGTTGTGACCGGTCGTGTGGAGCGTGGCGTGATCAACGTCGGCGACGAAGTCGAGATCGTGGGCATCCGCGAGACGAAGAAGTCGGTCTGCACGGGCGTGGAAATGTTCCGCAAGCTGCTGGACCGCGGGGAAGCCGGCGACAACGTGGGCGTGCTGCTGCGCGGCATCGACCGTGACGGCGTGGAGCGCGGTCAGGTTCTGTGCAAGCCGAAGTCGGTGAACCCGCACACGCATTTCGAAGCCGAGGCCTACATCCTGACGAAGGAAGAAGGCGGCCGTCACACGCCGTTCTTCGCGAACTACCGCCCGCAGTTCTATTTCCGCACGACGGACGTGACGGGGACGGTGAAGCTTCCGGAAGGCACCGAGATGGTGATGCCGGGCGACAACCTGAAGTTCGAGGTCGAGCTGATCGCCCCGATCGCGATGGAAGAGAAGCTGCGCTTCGCCATCCGTGAAGGCGGCCGCACCGTCGGCGCAGGCGTCGTCTCGAAGATCATCAAGTGAGAACGCCCGTAGGGCGGGGTTCACCCCGCCTTGCGAAAAGAAACAGAGCGAATCGCCTTTCCAAAGGCATGAGCAATCTGTAAGGACGCGCGGCGCACCCTTCCGGGGGTGCGCCGCAGACCATCAACAAATGTGAACCTATGGGCCGGGCATGCCGCCCTGTCTACGTTCCGAAGGAAAACAAAGATGCAAGGTCAGACCATCCGCATCCGGCTGAAGGCCTTCGATTACCGCGTTCTGGACGCCAGCACGCAGGAAATCGTGAACACGGCCAAGCGGACCGGCGCGCAAGTGCGCGGCCCGATCCCGCTGCCGAACAAGATCGAGAAATTCACGGTTCTCCGTGGTCCGCACATCGACAAGAAGTCGCGCGACCAGTGGGAAATCCGGACGCACAAGCGTCTTCTCGACATCGTCGATCCGACCCCCCAGACCGTGGACGCGCTGATGAAGCTCGACCTCGCCGCTGGCGTGGATGTCGAGATCAAGGTTTGAGGAGGGCATGACCATGCGCTCTGGCGTTATCGCAAAGAAGCTGGGCATGACCCGGCTGTTCCTTGAAAACGGCGCACAGGTTCCTGTGACCGTTCTCCAACTCGACAACCTGCAGGTCGTGGCGCAGCGCACCGCCGAGAAGGATGGCTACACCGCCGTCCAGCTTGGCGCGGGCAATGCCAAGGCCAAGCGGACCACCGCCGCGCAGCGTGGGCACTTCGCCAAGGCGAATGTCGCCCCCAAGCGCAAGATCGCGGAATTCCGCGTGTCTCCGGACAACCTGATCGAAGTGGGCGCGGAAATCACCGCCGAGCACTATCTGGCGGGCCAGTTCGTGGACATCGCCGGCACCTCGATCGGTAAGGGTTTCGCGGGTGCGATGAAGCGGCACAACTTCGGCGGTCTGCGGGCCTCGCACGGTGTGTCGATCAGCCACCGTTCGCACGGGTCCACGGGCCAGTGCCAAGACCCCGGCAAGGTGTTCAAGGGCAAGAAGATGGCCGGTCACCTTGGTGCCGTCCGCGTGACCACGCAGAACCTGCAGGTCGTGCGCACGGATGCCGACCGTGGCCTGATCATGGTGAAGGGTGCCGTTCCCGGTTCCAAGGGCGGCTGGGTCACCATCAAGGATGCGGTGAAGAAGCCCGCGCTGAAGGATGCTCCGCGTCCGGCCGCGATCCGCACCGCTGCTGCTCCGGCTGCCGAAGTCGCGGTCGAAGGGGGTGAAGCATGAAACTCGATGTGATCAAGCTGGACGGCGGCAAGGCCGGTTCCATCGATCTGAATGAGGCGCTGTTCGGCCTTGAGCCGCGCGCGGACATCCTGCATCGCGTGGTGCGTTGGCAGCGTGCGAAGGCACAGGCTGGCACCCACTCGGTCCTTGGCAAGTCGGACGTGTCCTACTCGACCAAGAAGATCTATCGCCAGAAGGGCACCGGCGGCGCACGCCACGGGTCCCGCAAGGCGCCGATCTTCCGTCATGGTGGCGTCTACAAGGGCCCGACCCCGCGGTCGCACGCCCATGACCTGCCGAAGAAGTTCCGCGCCCTCGGGCTGCGTCACGCGCTGTCGGCCAAGGCCAAGGCGGGTGAGCTGGTGATCGTGGACAGCCTCGCGATGGCGGAAGCCAAGACCGCGATGCTGGCCAAGACCGTCAAGGAACGTGGCTGGAAGCGCGTGCTGATCATCGACGGCGCGGATGTCGACGCGAATTTCGCGCTGGCGGCCCGCAACCTCGAGGGGATCGACGTGCTGCCGACCATCGGCGCAAACGTCTATGACATCCTGAAGCGTGACACGCTGGTGATCACGAAGGCGGGTGTCGAAGCTCTGGAGGCTCGTCTGAAATGAGCGCGAAACCCGAACACTACGACCTGATCAAGAAGCCGATCATCACCGAGAAAGCGACCATGGCGTCGGAGAACGGTGCGGTGGTCTTTCAGGTCGCGATGGACGCGACGAAGCCCGCGATCAAGGAAGCCGTGGAAGCGGTCTTTGGCGTGAAGGTGAAGGCGGTGAACACCGTCGTCTCCAAGGGGAAGGTCAAGAAGTTCCGTGGCCGTCCCGGCGAGCGGAGCGACAAGAAGAAGGCCTATGTCACCCTCGAAGAGGGTAACACTATCGACGTGGCCACAGGCCTCTGATAGAAGCCGCACGAATCTCGCGGCCCCGGTTTCCGGGGCCGTGGATTTTTTGAAGAATCCGGTCCTCGCCGTGAGGCGCTGACCGACCTGCCGGGGATCTTCGGAGCCCTATAACCTCGGGTCGCAACGCGACCCCTTAAGCTGACGGAAGACAGAGAGCATGGCACTCAAGTCGTATAAACCGACGACGCCTGGCCAGCGTGGGCTGGTTCTGATCGACCGTTCGGAGCTGTGGAAAGGACGCCCCGTCAAAGCCCTCACCGAGGGTCTGACGAAGACGGGCGGCCGGAACAACACCGGACGTGTCACGATGTGGCACAAGGGCGGCGGCGCAAAGCGCCTGTACCGCGTTGTGGATTTCAAGCGCCGCAAGTTCGACATCGCGGCGACCGTGGAACGGATCGAGTATGACCCGAACCGCACCGCCTTCATCGCGCTGGTGAAGTATGCGGATGGTGAACTTTCCTATATCCTGGCGCCGCAGCGTCTGGCGGTGGGTGATCAGGTGATCGCTGGCGCCAAGACCGACGTGAAGCCCGGAAACGCCATGCCCTTCAGCGGCATGCCGATTGGGACGATCGTTCACAATGTCGAGCTGAAGCCCGGCAAGGGCGGCCAGCTGGCACGCGCGGCGGGCACCTATGCCCAGTTCGTCGGTCGTGACGGTGGCTATGCGCAGATCCGCCTGTCTTCGGGCGAATTGCGGATGGTGCGTCAGGAATGCATGGCGACCATCGGTGCCGTGTCGAACCCGGACAACTCGAACCAGAACCTCGGCAAGGCAGGCCGCAAGCGGCACATGGGCGTTCGCCCGACCGTCCGCGGTGTTGCGATGAACCCGATCGACCACCCGCATGGTGGTGGTGAAGGCCGCACCTCGGGTGGCCGTCACCCCGTTACCCCGTGGGGCAAGGGCACCAAGGGCAATCGGACCCGGTCGAACAAGCAGACGGACAAGTACATCGTCCGTTCGCGTCACGCCAAGAAAAAAGGGCGCTAATCCATGTCTCGTTCTATTTGGAAAGGCCCGTTCGTCGACGCTTACGTGCTGAAGAAAGCCGAGAAGGCGCGGGAATCGGGCAAGAACGAAGTGATCAAGATCTGGTCGCGCCGTTCCACGATCCTGCCGCAGTTCGTTGGCCTGACCTTTGGGGTCTACAACGGCCACAAGCATATCCCGGTGGCGATCACCGAGGAGATGATCGGTCAGAAGTTCGGTGAATATTCGCCGACCCGCACCTACTACGGCCATGCGGCCGACAAGAAAGCCAAGAGGAAGTAAGCCATGGGTAAGGAAAAGAATCCGCGCCGCGTGGCGGACAACGAAGCGATGGCGATTGCCCGGATGCTTCGCACCTCGCCGCAGAAACTGAACCTCGTTGCGGGCATGATCCGTGGCAAGAAGGTTGAAAAGGCTCTGGCCGACCTCACCTTCTCGAAGCGCCGGATCGCAGGTGACGTGAAGAAGTGCCTTCAGTCGGCCATTGCCAATGCCGAGAACAACCATGGGCTGGACGTGGACAACCTTGTTGTCGCGGAAGCCTGGGTTGGCAAGAACCTGGTGATGAAGCGTGGCCGTCCGCGGGCACGTGGCCGGTTCGGCAAGATCATGAAGCCGTTCAGCGAAATCACCATCAAGGTGCGTCAGACCGGGGAGTCGGCATAATGGGACAGAAGGTTAACCCCATCGGGATGCGCCTCCAGGTCAACCGGACCTGGGACAGCCGTTGGTTCGCCGAGTCGAAGGATTATGGCAACCTGCTGCTTGAAGACCTGCGGATGCGCGAGTTCATCCACGAGGAATGCAAGCAGGCGGGCGTGAGCCGCGTGATCATCGAGCGTCCTCACAAGAAGTGCCGTGTGACGATCCACACGGCGCGTCCGGGCGTGATCATCGGCAAGAAGGGTGCGGATATCGAAGGTCTGCGGAAGAAGCTGTCGGCTTTCACCGCGTCCGAACTGCATCTGAACATCGTCGAAGTCCGCAAGCCGGAACTGGACGCACAGCTGGTGGCCGAGTCGATCGCCCAGCAGATGGAGCGCCGGGTTTCGTTCCGCCGCGCGATGAAGCGCGGCGTGCAGAACGCGATGCGCATGGGCGCCCTGGGTATCCGGGTGAACGTTGCGGGTCGTCTGGGTGGTGCGGAGATCGCGCGTACGGAATGGTACCGCGAAGGCCGCGTTCCGCTGCACACGCTGCGCGCCGACATCGACTATGCGCTGTCGGAAGCCGAGACGCCCTATGGGATCATCGGTGTGAAGGTGTGGATCTTCAAGGGCGAGATCCTTGAGCATGATCCGCAGGCCCGCGACCGCCGTGCGGCGGAAGCGCAGGACGGCGCTGCGCCGCGTGCGCCGCGTCGCGACCGCGAACGCGCGTAAGGGAGTAGAAGGAAATGCTGCAACCGAAACGGACGAAGTTCCGCAAACAGCACAAGGGCCGTATCCACGGCGAGGCGAAGGGCGGCTTCCTGCTGAACTTCGGCTCCTTCGCCCTGAAGGCCACGGAACCCGAGCGTGTCACCGCGCGGCAGATCGAAGCGGCCCGCCGCGCGATCACCCGCCACATGAAGCGTCAGGGCCGTGTCTGGATACGCGTGTTCCCCGATGTGCCGGTGTCGTCGAAGCCGACCGAAGTGCGTATGGGTAAGGGCAAGGGCTCGGTCGATTACTGGGCGGCCAAGGTGAAGCCCGGCCGCATCATGTTCGAGATCGACGGCGTGTCCGAGGTCATCGCGCGTGAGGCGTTGCGTCTGGGGGCGATGAAGCTTCCGGTCACGACGCGCATCGTGGCGAAGGAAGACTGGTAAGTATCGGCGGGGTGAACCCCGCCCTACGGGCCCCTGCCGGTGACGGCGGGGGCCTTTTCTTTTGGAATAGTGCTTGCCCTTGGGGTGCGCCTTCTGTAATGGGACGCATCCACGGTTCCGGGGCGACTCGGAATCGTCGATTAATCATTGATCCACCGGGTTCAGGGTTACCCTTCCGAGAAGGGGCTCTCTGGTGATTGAAAAAAGGACGAAGGCCGTGAAAGCCGAAGAACTGCGGGGCAAGACCCCTGATCAGCTGCGTGACAGTCTGGTCGCACTGAAGAAGGAAGCCTTCAACCTGCGCTTCCAGCAGGCCACCGGCCAGCTCGAGAATACCGCCCGGTTCAACGCCATCCGCAAGGACGTGGCGCGCATCAAGACGGTGCTGAACCAAAAAGCCGCTGAAGCCGCGAAGTAAGAGGACCACGAAATGCCCAAGCGTATCCTGCAAGGTGTCGTGACCTCGGACAAGAACGCCCAGACGATCACCGTTCTGGTCGAGCGCCGCTTCAAGCACCCGCTGCTGCAGAAGACCGTCCGCAAGTCCAAGAAGTACCGGGCCCACGACGAGCACAACAAGTTCAAGGTCGGCGACACCGTTCGTATCGAAGAGTGCGCGCCCATCTCGAAGACGAAACGTTGGACGGTGGTCGTCGAGGCGTAAGCCTCGGGCCTCCGTTCGGCACGAACGAAACCCTGGGACGGTTGCAGATCATGACCGTTCCCAAAGGTCGGGAGTAACCCAATGATCCAGATGCAGACCAATCTGGATGTTGCTGACAACTCCGGCGCGCGCCGGGTTCAGTGCATCAAGGTTCTGGGCGGTTCGCACCGCCGCTACGCATCCGTCGGCGACATCATCGTGGTGTCGGTGAAGGAAGCGATTCCGAAGGGCCGCGTGAAGAAGGGGGACGTCCGCAAGGCCGTCGTCGTTCGCACCGCCAAGGAAGTCCGCCGTGAAGACGGCACGTCCATCCGTTTCGACCGCAACGCCGCCGTCATCCTGAACAACCAGGGTGAACCGGTCGGCACCCGTATCTTCGGGCCGGTCGTGCGCGAGCTGCGTGCCAAGAACTTCATGAAGATCATCTCGCTGGCTCCGGAGGTGCTCTGATGGCTGCGAAGCTCAAGAAAGGTGACACGGTCATCGTGCTCACCGGCAAGGACAAGGGCAAGAAAGGCGAGATTTCCGCCGTCATGCCGAAGGACAACAAGGCCATCGTCGACGGCGTGAACGTCGCGATCCGCCACACCAAGCAGTCCGCGTCGTCGCAGGGCGGCCGTCTGCCGGTGTCGCAGCCGATCGACCTGTCGAACCTGGCGATCGTGGACAAGAACGGCAAGGCCACCCGCGTCGGCTTCCGCATGGAAGGCGACAAGAAGGTGCGCTACGCCAAGTCGACCGGGGAGGCGATCTGATGCTTGACGCAGCAACCTATACCCCGCGTCTGAAGGCCGAGTACGTGTCGAAGATCCGGGCGGCCATGAAGGCGGAGTTCGGCTACAAGAACGACATGCAGATCCCGCGTCTGGACAAGATCGTCCTGAACATGGGCGTCGGCGAAGCCGTCAAGGACACCAAGAAGGTGAAGCAGGCGGCCGAAGAGCTCTCGCAGATCGCCGGCCAGAAGGCCGTGATCACCCACGCCAAGAAGTCGATCGCCGGCTTCCGCGTCCGGGAAGAGATGCCGCTCGGCTGCAAGGTCACCCTTCGTGGCGACCGTATGTACGAATTCCTCGACCGTCTGATCACGATCGCCCTGCCGCGCGTCCGCGACTTCCGCGGCGTGAAGGGCACGTCCTTCGACGGCCGTGGCAACTATGCCATGGGCCTGAAGGAGCACATCGTGTTCCCCGAGATCAACTTCGACAAGGTCGACGAAGTTCTGGGGATGGACATCATCATCTGCACGAACGCGAAGACCGACGCGGAAGCCAAGGCGCTGTTGAAGCATTTCAACATGCCCTTCACGTCGTAAGCGCGAGGAACCTGAGATATGGCAAAGAAATCCATGGTGAACCGCGAAGTGAAGCGGCAGAAGCTCGTGAAGCAGCATGCTTCCAAGCGCGCTGCCCTCAAGGCGGTGATCAACGACCAGTCCAAGCCGATGGAAGAGCGTTTCAAGGCGACTCTGAAACTGGCCGAACTGCCCCGCAACTCGTCCGCCACCCGGCTGCACAACCGCTGCCAGCTGACGGGCCGTCCCCACGCTTACTACCGTAAGCTGAAGCTTTCGCGGATCATGCTGCGCGAACTGGCCTCCTTTGGGCAGATCCCCGGCATGGTGAAGTCGAGCTGGTAAGGGAGGAGCACAGATGTCTATGAACGATCCTCTCGGCGATATGCTGACCCGCATCCGCAACGCGCAGCTGCGCGGCAAGTCCACCGTCTCGTCGCCGGCCTCCAAGCTGCGCGCCTGGGTGCTGGATGTGCTTGCCTCGGAAGGCTACATCCGCGGCTATGAGAAGAAGACGACCGAGAATGGCCAGGGCGAACTGGTGATCTCCCTGAAGTACTTCGAAGGCGCCCCCGTGATCCGCGAACTCAAGCGCGTGTCCAAGCCGGGCCGTCGCGTCTACATGGGTGTCAAGGACATCCCGTCGGTGCGCAACGGTCTGGGCGTTTCCATCGTCTCCACGCCCAAGGGCGTGATGTCGGACGCAGCGGCTCGCTCTGCCAATGTTGGCGGCGAAGTCCTCTGCACCGTGTTCTGAGGAGGGTGGTATGTCTCGTATCGGCAAGAAACCCGTCGAACTCCCCAAGGGCGTTTCGGCTTCCGTCTCGGGTCAGACGATCGAAGTGAAGGGGCCGAAAGGCACCCGCAGCTTCACGGCTGGCGACGATGTGACCATCACGCTCGACGGCACCACCGTGAAGGTGACGCCGCGTGGCACGTCCAAGCGGGCGCGTCAGCAGTGGGGCATGGTGCGGTCGATGGTGGCGAACCTCGTCACCGGCGTGACCGAAGGCTTCAAGAAAGAGCTGGAAATCCAGGGCGTGGGTTACCGCGCCGCGATGGCCGGCAACGTTCTGAAGCTGTCGCTGGGCTATAGTCACGAAGTGAATTTCGAAGTGCCGAAGGGGGTGACTGTCGCCTCTCCGAAGCAGACCGAGATCGTCGTGGAAGGCATCGACCAGCAACAGGTCGGTCAGGTGGCCGCGAACATCCGCGAGTGGAAGCGTCCGGAGCCCTACAAGGGCAAGGGCATCCGCTACAAGGATGAGTACATCTTCCGCAAGGAAGGCAAGAAGAAGTAAGGGGCGCAAAAATGGCGAACACAAAGAGAGAGCTGTTCCTCAAGCGCCGCCTGCGCGTCCGGAACAAGATCAAGTCGATGGCCAACGGGCGTCTGCGCCTGTCGGTCCACCGGTCCAACAAGAACATCAGCGTCCAGCTGATCGACGACGTGAAGGGCGTGACTGTCGCGTCTGCCTCGTCGCTCGAGAAGGAACTGGGCGTCGTCGGCAAGAACAACGTCGAGGCTGCGGCCAAGATCGGCGCTGCGATTGCCGAGCGGGCCAAGAAGGCCGGCGTGGAAGAGTGCTACTTCGACCGCGGCGGTTTCATTTTCCACGGGAAGATCAAGGCTTTGGCCGAGGCTGCCCGTGAAGGTGGCCTGAAGTTCTGATCCATGCGGGCGGCGTGCAAGCGCCGCCCCGATGATCCCGGCCCGCAAGGCGGTGCACGAGGATTGGCTATAACGGCGTGGCCTACGCCAACATGAAGGAATGCCATATGGCAGAACGTGAGAACCGCCGGGAGCGTCGTGACGACCGTCGCGACAACCGCCCGGAAGAAACCCCGGAATTCGCCGACCGTCTGGTCGCGATCAACCGCGTCTCGAAAACCGTGAAGGGCGGCAAGCGTTTCGGCTTTGCGGCACTCGTCGTGGTGGGCGACCAGCGCGGTCGCGTCGGCTTTGGCAAGGGCAAGGCCAAGGAAGTGCCGGAAGCGATCCGCAAGGCGACGGAACAGGCGAAGCGTGCGCTGATCCGCGTGCCGCTGAAGGATTCGCGCACCCTGCACCACGACATCGAAGGCCGTCATGGCGCCGGCAAGGTGGTGATGCGGACGGCAGTCGCCGGTACCGGGATCATCGCCGGTGGTCCGATGCGCGCCGTGTTCGAGATGCTGGGCATCCAGGACGTGGTGGCGAAGTCCATCGGGTCGCAGAACCCCTACAACATGATCCGCGCGACCATCGACGGTCTGAAGCAGGAATCCTCGCCCCGTCACGTCGCCTCGCGCCGTGGCAAAAAGGTGGCCGAGATCCTGAAGAAGCCCGACGCCGAAGTCGAAGCGTAAGGAGACCGGACAATGGCCAAGAAAACCATCGTCGTGAAGCAGGTGGCCTCGGCCGCCCGCCGCCCGGCCATCCAGACCGCGACCCTGAAGGGTCTGGGCCTGAACAAGATGCACCGCACCCGCGAGCTGGAAGACACCCCTTCCGTGCGCGGCATGGTTCGGTCGATCTCGCACCTCGTGCAGATCATCGAAGAGCGTGGGTAAGGGTTAGGCGGGGTGAACCCCGCCCTACGGAACGGGGCGCGCGGGGAAACCTGCGCGCCCTTTCCCATTTTATAGGGGGGCAGCGATGCCCGACCCACAACAAGCAAGAAATGCCGTGTTGCCCTTCATCCGTCGCAGGATGGGCATTCCGGCCAAGGAGTATGCGACATGAAACTGAATGAACTGCGTGACAACGACGGCGCGGCCAAGAAGCAGAAGCGCGTGGCGCGCGGCCCGGGCTCGGGCAAGGGCAAGACCGCCGGACGCGGTATCAAGGGCCAGAAGTCCCGTTCGGGCGTGGCCATCGGCGGTTACGAAGGCGGCCAGATGCCGCTCTACCGCCGCCTGCCGAAGCGCGGCTTCAACAAGCCGAACCGTCTGGAATTCGCGGTCGTCAACCTTGGCCTGATCGAGAAGTTCATCGGTCTTGGCAAGCTGGACGCGAAGTCCGAGATCACGGAGGACGCGCTGGTTGCGGCCGGCCTGACGTCGCACAAGCGCGATGGCATCCGCATCCTTGCCAAGGGCGAGATCAAATCCAAGGTGACGCTGGTGGTCTCCGGCGCCTCGGCATCGGCCATCGAAGCGGTCGAAAAGGCGGGTGGCAAGATCACCGTCAAGGCATCGGCGGCGGCTGCGGCTGAATAACGGTTGTGAGCGGTCGCAGGACCGCTTACATAGCGCACTAGTTTTCCCGCGCCGCCGACCGGAAAACGGTCGGCGGCGCCTCCATGAAAAGAGTCCTCGGCATGGCATCTGCTGCAGAGCAAATGGCGGCGAACCTGAGCTGGTCCGCCCTAGGCAAGGCGACCGATCTTCGTCAGCGCATCTTCTTCACCCTCGGGCTGCTGATCGTCTATCGGCTGGGGACCTATATCCCCGTGCCGGGCATCGACGGCACCGCGCTGCGCGAGTTCATGACGCAGGCGACGCAGGGCATCGGCGGTATGCTGAACCTGTTCACCGGCGGCGCGATCAGCCGAATGGGGATCTTTGCGCTGGGGATCATGCCTTATATCAGCGCGTCGATCATCGTTCAGCTTCTGGCGGCCATGGTGCCCTCGCTGGAGCAGTTGAAGAAGGAAGGCGAGCAGGGCCGCAAGAAGCTGAACCAGTACACCCGCTATGGCACGGTGGCGCTGGCGATTTTCCAGGCCTGGGGCATCGCGGTGTCCATCGAGGCGGGTGGTCTTGCCCATGAGCCGGGACTGTTCTTCAAGCTGGCCTGCGTCATCACGCTGGTGGGCGGGACGATGTTCCTGATGTGGCTGGGCGAGCAGATCACCGCGCGCGGCATCGGCAACGGCATCTCGCTGATCATCTTCGTGGGGATCGTGGCGGAGATCCCGGCGGCGTTGGTGCAATTCTTCGAACAGGGTCGTTCGGGCGCGATTTCCACGCCGCTGATCCTTGGCATCATCGTGATGGTGATCGCGGTCATCGCTTTCGTCGTGTTCATGGAACGCGCGCTGCGCAAGATCCACATCCAGTATCCGCGCCGTCAGGTGGGGATGAAGATCTATGACGGCGGGTCGTCGCACCTGCCGGTGAAGGTGAACCCCGCGGGCGTCATTCCGGCGATCTTTGCATCGTCGCTCCTGCTGCTGCCGACGACGATCGGCACCTTCTCGGGGCAGGATACGAACCCGGTCCTGTCCACGCTGATGGCCTATCTGGGCTATGGCCAGCCGCTGCATCTGCTGGCGATGGCGGCGATGATCGTGTTCTTCACCTACTTCTATACCGCGAACGTGTCCTTCAAGGTGGAGGATGTTGCCGACAACCTGAAGAACCAGAACGGCTTCATCCCCGGCATCCGTCCCGGCAAGAAGACCGAGGAATATCTGGAATATGTGGTGAACCGCATTCTGGTGCTTGGCTCTGCCTATCTGGCGGCTGTCTGTCTGCTGCCTGAGGTGCTGATCGCGCAGGTGGGTCTGCCGTTCTATTTTGGCGGGACCTCTGTGCTGATCGTGGTGTCGGTGACGATGGACACGATCAATCAGGTGCAGTCGCATCTTCTGGCCCACCAGTATGAAGGCCTGATCGAGAAGTCGAACCTGCGCGGCAAGAAGCGGACGGCGCCCAAAGCGCCCGCACGGCGCTGAGGTCGGTCGGAATGGCGAACATCATTCTTCTGGGCCCGCCGGGGGCGGGGAAGGGCACGCAGGCCAAGCGTCTGGTCGAAGGGCGCGGCATGGTGCAGCTTTCCACCGGTGACATGCTGCGCGAGGCCAAGACCAGCGGGACCGAGATGGGCAACCGCGTGGCCGAAGTCATGGCACGTGGGGAACTGGTCACGGATGAGATCGTGATCGGCCTCATCGAGGAGAGGATCACCGGTCATTCCGGAGGTGGTTTCATCTTCGACGGCTTTCCCCGCACGCTGAAACAGGCGGATGCTCTGGGGGAGCTGCTGAACCGCACGGGTCAGACGCTGGATGCAGTGATCGAGATGCAGGTGGATGACGCCGCGCTGGTCGCGCGGATCACCGGGCGTTTCACCTGCGGCCACTGCGGTGAGGTCTATCATGAGGTGACGCGGCCCACGAAGGCTGAGGGCACCTGCGATGTCTGCGGGTCGACGGATCTGCGCAAGCGCGCGGATGACAACGAAGACGCGCTGAAGCAGCGGCTGATGGAATACTACAAGAAGACCTCGCCGCTGATCGGGTATTATTACGCCAAGCATCAGCTTTCCTCGGTCGATGGGCTGGCGGAAATGGATACGGTTGCCGATGCCATCGCATCGGTGCTTGACAAAGCCTGAAAATGCCAACCCGCGCCCTTGACGGGCGGGGGAAAAGCCCATATTGCACGGCGTCCCGCAAGGGAATCGTCCGGCCATATTGATGCTTGGCTGGTCAGATCGAATCGGTGGAGCGGGTGATCCGCGCCGCCGGAGTTGTGAAAAAAGGTTCTGGCATCACGGAACCGCAACGAAAAGGAACACACGCGTGGCACGTATTGCTGGCGTCAACATCCCCACCCAGAAGCGGGTGCCGATCGCCCTGACCTACATCACCGGCATCGGTCCGCATAATGCGGAAATCATCTGCAACTCGCTGAACATCGACCGCGCGCGCCGCGTGAACCAGCTTTCGGACGCCGAAGTGCTGGCCATCCGCGAATTCATCGACGCGAACTTCACCGTCGAGGGCGACCTGCGCCGTGAAGTGTCGATGAACATCAAGCGTCTGATGGACCTCGGCTGCTACCGTGGCCTGCGTCACCGCAAGAACCTGCCGGTTCGCGGCCAGCGCACGCATACCAACGCCCGCACCCGCAAGGGCCCGGCGAAGCCGATCGCCGGCAAGAAGAAGTAAGGGGAGCGCACGAGAATGGCACGTGATACCAAATCCGCCGCGCGCACCAAGCGCAAGGAACGCAAGAACATCGCCGCTGGCGTGGCGCATGTGAACTCGTCGTTCAACAACACCAAGATCCTGATTTCCGATGTGCAGGGCAATGCGATCTCGTGGTCGTCTGCTGGCACGATGGGTTTCAAGGGTTCGCGCAAGTCGACCCCCTACGCGGCCCAGATGGCCGCCGAGGATGCGGGCCGCAAGGCGCAGGAACATGGCGTGAAGACGCTGGAAGTCGAAGTGCAGGGTCCGGGTTCGGGCCGCGAGTCGGCGCTGCGCGCGCTGGCCGCCGTGGGTTTCAACATCACCTCGATCCGTGATGTGACCCCGCTGGCGCATAACGGCTGCCGCCCGCCGAAGCGCCGCCGCGTCTAAGGCTTTTCGAATAAGGCGGGCCGTGCCATGTGGTGCGGCCCGCTTCAGCTATTTCTGATCCTCGGGCGTCGGCTGCTTGCTGGACATGGGCAGCGGACAGGTATGGAGGCGAAAGCATGATCCACAAGAACTGGCAGGAACTCATCAAGCCGACGCAACTGGTGGTCAAGCCCGGTGCTGACCCGGCGCGCGTGGCCACGGTGATCGCCGAGCCTCTGGAGCGGGGCTTCGGCCTGACGCTGGGCAACGCGCTGCGCCGCGTGCTGATGTCCTCGCTGCAGGGCGCGGCCATCACCAGCGTGCAGATCGACAACGTCCTGCACGAGTTCTCCAGCGTGGCCGGTGTTCGCGAAGACGTCACCGACATCGTGCTGAACCTGAAGGGCGTCAGCCTGAAGATGGAAGTCGAAGGGCCGAAGCGCCTGTCGATCTCGGCCAAGGGTCCGGGCGTGGTGACGGCTGGCGATATCTCGGAAAGCAACGGGATCGAGGTTCTGAACAAGGATCACGTGATTTGCCATCTGGACGATGGCGCCGACGTGTTCATGGAACTGACGGTCAACACCGGCAAGGGCTATGTCTCGGCCGACAAGAACCGCCCCGAGGATGCGCCCATCGGCCTGATCCCGATCGACGCGATCTATTCGCCGGTCAAGAAGGTCAGCTACGAAGTGCAGCCCACCCGTGAGGGGCAGGTGCTGGACTATGACAAGCTGACGATGAAGATCGAAACCGACGGGAGCCTGACGCCGGATGACGCCGTGGCCTATGCCGCGCGCATCCTGCAGGACCAGCTGTCGATCTTCGTGAACTTCGACGAGCCGGAATCGGCGAAGGCGGGCGAAGTGGATGCGGGTCTGGAATTCAACCCGCTGCTTCTGAAGAAGGTGGACGAGCTGGAGCTTTCGGTCCGTTCGGCCAACTGCCTGAAGAACGACAACATCGTCTATATCGGCGACCTGATCCAGAAGACCGAAGCCGAGATGCTGCGCACCCCGAACTTCGGCCGCAAGTCGCTGAACGAAATCAAGGAAGTGCTTTCGGGCATGGGTCTGCACCTTGGCATGGAAGTCGAGGATTGGCCGCCGGAGAACATCGAAGATCTGGCAAAGCGGTTCGAAGACCAGTTTTGACCTAGGGCCGGGTTAACCCCGCCCCACCAAATGCCCGGGATTCTGGGGAAAGCATGGGCAATCCCGCCCCAACGACGCGGTCCGCACGCACGGGCCGCAACACAAAGCAAAACGAGACGATAGGAGACCATCATGCGTCACGCCCGCGGTTACCGCCGCCTGAACCGTACCCACGAACACCGCAAGGCGCTGTTTGCCAACATGGCCGGCTCGCTGATCGAGCATGAGCAGATCAAGACCACGCTGCCCAAGGCCAAGGAACTGCGCCCGATCGTGGAAAAGCTGATCACGCTGGCCAAGCGCGGCGATCTGCACGCTCGCCGTCAGGCTGCGGCGCAGCTTAAGGAAGACCGCCACGTGGCGCGTCTGTTCGAAATCCTCGGCCCGCGCTACAAATCGCGCAACGGCGGCTATCTGCGCGTGCTGAAGGCCGGTTTCCGGTTCGGCGACATGGCCCCGATGGCGATCATCGAATTCGTCGACCGCGACCCGTCGGCCAAAGGCGCCGCCGACCGCGCCCGCATAGAGGCCGAGGAAGCCGCCGAGGATTGATCCTCTGCCCGTCTGCAAACCTTAGAAGGCCCGCCCCTATGGCGGGCCTTTCCCATTGATGCCGACGGATTCGAGGCGCATATCGGGGGGCAGACGAACCGAGGGGGATGCCGATGTTCCGCAACCTGTGCCTTGCCGCCCTTCTATCGCTGTCACCGATCGGTGCCTTGGCGCAAACGGCGGTTCCCGCCAGCGAGGCAGAGATATCCCTCTCTTTCGCGCCTGTGGTGAAGGCGGCGGCCCCGGCGGTGGTGAACATCTACGCCACCCGCATCGTCGAGGCGCGCCGGTCGCCCTTTGCCGATGATCCCTTTTTCAACCAGTTCTTCGAGGCCTTTGGCCCCACCGAACCGCGCATCCAGAATTCGCTGGGGTCGGGGGTGATCGTCAGTGCCGATGGGATCGTGGTGTCGAACTATCACGTCGTGGGGCAGGCGACCGAGATCCGCGTCGTGCTGAACGACAGGCGCGAATATGCGGCGGATGTGATGCTGGCCGATCAGGAAAGCGATCTGGCCGTTCTGCGCCTGCGGGATGCGGCCGATCTGCCGGTGCTGGAATTGCGGAATTCCGACGAGTTGGAGGTGGGCGATCTGGTGTTGGCCATCGGCAACCCGTTCGGGGTGGGGCAGACGGTTTCTTCGGGGATCGTGTCCGGACTGGCGCGGTCGGCGCTGCAGGTGGCGGATGGGCGCGGGTATTTCATCCAGACGGATGCGGCGATCAATCCGGGCAATTCGGGCGGGGCTCTGGTGGATGTTCAGGGGCGGCTTGTCGGGATCAATACGGCGATCCTGACGCAGGGGGGCGGATCGAACGGCATCGGCTTTGCGATCCCGGCCAATCTGGTGCAGAGCATCGTGTCGCAGGCAGAAGCCGGGGCGACGCGCTTTGCCCGGCCATGGGCGGGGGTGACGGGGCAGGCGATGGATGCGGCGCTGGCCGAGGGCCTTGGTCTGGCGCGGCCGGATGGGGTGCTGATTTCCGGGCTGCATCCGAAAAGTCCCTTTGCGGCGGCGGGGTTGCAGGCGGGCGACGTGATCCTGTCGCTGGGTGGCGAGCCCACGAACACGCCGCAGGAGGTGATCTTCCGTCTGTCGGCGCTTGGCGTGGGGGCGGAGGCCGAGATCGTCTGGCTGCGTGACGGGGAGGAGATGCGGGCGGTAATGGTCTTGGCTGCCGCACCGGACGATCCGCCGCGCGAGCAGACGACGGTGACCGCCGATGTCGCGTTGCGCGGGTTGACGGTGGTGCGCATCAACCCGGCGGTGGCCGATGAGTTGCGGTTGCCGATGCAGGCGGAGGGGGTGGCCGTCCTGCAGGCCGAGGATCTGGCCGCGCGGGCGGGGTTCCAGCCGGGGGATGTGATCCTTGGGATCAACGGGGCGGCGGTGGCGCGGCCTTCGGATGTGGAGGCGCTGGCCGGGATGGAGGCGCGGGTCTGGGTGGTGGACCTGCTGCGCGAGGGGCGGCAGGTGCGGCTGCGGTTCCGTTTCTGATGCTTTCGCAGAGGCCTCTGGCGGGGTAGGCTGGGCCCATGGCTGACCTGTTCGACTCTGCCCCCCGCCCTGCTGCTGATGGCCCGCGCCCCTTGGCCGACCGCTTGCGTCCCAAGCGGTTGTCGGAGGTGATCGGACAGGGGCATGTGCTGTCGCCCGAGGGGCCGCTGGGCGCGATGCTGGCGGCGAAGTCGTTGAGTTCGTTGATTTTGTGGGGGCCTCCGGGCGTGGGGAAAACCACGATCGCGCGGCTCTTGGCGGATGAGACCGACCTTGCCTTCGTGCAGATTTCGGCGATCTTCACCGGGGTGCCGGACCTGAAGAAGGTGTTCGAGCAGGCGAAGATCCGGCGGCAGAACGGGCAGGGGACGCTGCTTTTCGTCGATGAGATCCACCGTTTCAACAAGGCGCAGCAGGATGGTTTCCTGCCGCATATGGAGGATGGGACGATCCTGCTGGTGGGGGCGACCACGGAAAACCCCAGTTTCGAGTTGAACGCGGCGCTGTTGAGCCGCGCGCAAGTGATTGTTCTGGAACGGCTTTCGCTTGCCGATCTGGAGCGGTTGGCGCAGCGGGCGGAGAAGGAGTTGGGGCGGTCGCTGCCTTTGACGGGCGAGGCGCGCGAGGCCCTGCTGGAAATGGCGGATGGGGATGGGCGGGCTTTGCTCAACCTGATCGAGCAGGCGGCGGCTTGGAGGGTGGAGCGTCCCTTGGACCGGGCGCAACTGGCGCAGCGTTTGATGCGGCGGGCGGCGAAGTATGACAAGTCGGGGGAGGAGCATTACAACCTGATCTCGGCGCTGCACAAATCCATCAGGGGATCGGACCCGGACGGGGCGCTGTACTGGTTCGCGCGGATGCTGGAGGGGGGGGAGGACCCGCGGTTCCTGGCGCGGCGGTTGGTGCGGATGGCGGTGGAGGATATCGGGCTGGCCGATCCGCAGGCGCAGGGAATTTGTATAGACAGTTGGCAGACTTACGAGCGGCTTGGCAGCCCCGAGGGGGAGTTGGCGCTGGCCAATGCGGTGGTCTATCTGGCCTTGGCGCCCAAGTCGAACGGGGTCTATGTGGCCTACAAGGCGGCGCGGGCGAGTGCGCGGGAGACGGGCAGCCTGATGCCGCCGCGGCATATCCTGAATGCGCCGACGAAGATGATGAAGGAGATCGGCTATGGCGCGGGCTATGCCTATGACCATGATGCCGAGGACGGATTTTCGGGGCAGGACTATTTCCCGGAGGGGATGAAGCGGCCCGTCTTCTATGCGCCGCCCGAGCGCGGGTTCGAGCGCGAGTTGAAGAAGCGGGTGGAATATTTCGCGAAACTGCGGGTGAAGCGGCAGGGCGGTTAAGATTTCCGATTGTTTGCAGGGGCTTGCGGGGATCAGCAGGAAAACGGCCGTGCCGGTTCCTGTGCCGTAAACTGTACCGCAAAGTGTTCATACAAAATCGGAGAGAGTTGATGACCTACTCATGGTTAACGGTGCGCTGCTGCACAGGGCGTGCCCCCTCTCCCTGACCCTCTCCCCCGCCGGGGAGAGGGAAGGGGATGGATCCTGACGCGTGGCGCGGGGGGGAGGGTGCGGATTTGGGTATTTGGGCCGAGACGAAGGGGCGGGGGGCAGCCCCGGACCTGAGACCGTGGGGCGCGCGGGGGCCTGTAGCGGTTGACATTCCGGGCCCTTGGGGCAATGCACAGGCCATGATCATGACCCTTCTTCAAGTGGCCGCAGGCGGCGCCATAGGCGCGGTCCTGCGCTTTGCGGTGAATGTCGGCGCGGGCCGGATGTTCGGCCCCGGCTTTCCCATGGGCACGGTCATCGTGAACGTCCTTGGCAGTTTCGCCATGGGTGTGCTTGTCATCCTGCTGGCGCGGAAGGGGGGCAACCATCTGGCGCCTTTCCTGATGACCGGGGTGCTGGGCGGGTTCACCACCTTTTCGGCCTTTTCGCTGGATGCGCTGACCCTGTGGGAGCGGGGGCAGGGCGCGATGGCGGCGATCTATGTGCTTGGTTCGGTCCTGCTGTCCTTGGCGGGGATCGTGGCGGGCCTGACCCTTGCACGGAGCCTGACATGAGCGGCGTGAAGACCCTGACCGTATCGGAAGACGAGGGCGAGCAGCGGCTTGACCGCTGGTTCAAGCGGCGCTTTCCGCATGTGACCCAAGGCGCGGTGGAGAAGATGTGCCGCACGGGGCAGGTGCGGGTGGATGGCGCGCGGGCGAAGGCCTCGGACCGGGTGATCCCCGGCCAGACGATCCGCGTGCCGCCCTTGCCGGACCCGAATGCGGAGCGGCCGAAGGTGGAGGGGATTTCCGCCGCCGATGCCAAGATGATTCAGGACTGCGTGCTGTGGATGGACGAGCATATGATCGTCATCAACAAGCCTGCGGGGCTGCCGTCGCAGGGGGGCAGCGGGCAGGGCGACCGGCATGTGGACGGTTTGGCGGAGGCGCTCAAGTTCGGCTACAAGGAGCGGCCCAAGCTGGTGCATCGGCTGGACAAGGATACTAGCGGCCTTCTGATGCTGGCGCGGACGGATCGGGTGGCGCGGGGGCTTTCGGAGGCGCTGCGGCACCGGAACACGCGCAAGATCTATTGGGCGGTGGTGGCGGGGGTGCCGCATCCGAAGAAAGGTTCGATCAAATACGGGCTGATGAAGGCCCCCGGCCATGGCAAGCGCGGCGAGGGGGAGAAGATGCTTTGCGTCCATCCGGCGAAGATGGCCGAGTTCCCCGAGGCGAAACGGGCGCATACGGATTACTTCACGCTGTGGTTCCTTGGGACGCGGTTGAGCTGGATGGCGCTGGAACCCGTGACGGGGCGGACGCACCAGTTGCGCGCGCATATGGCCGAGATCGGGCATCCGATCATCGGGGACGGAAAGTATGGCGGCAGTGATGCGGACAATCAGGGGGATGGCTGGGGGGCGGCCGTGGGCGGGGACATCAGCCGCAAGCTGCACCTGCATGCGCGGATGCTGGAGGTGGAGCATCCGGTGACGAAGAAGATGATGACCTTCACCGCGCCCCTGCCGGAACATATGGCGCGGACATGGAAGGCGCTGGACTGGAAAGAGGATGACGTGCCGGCCGATCCCTTCACGGTGTTCAAATGAGTGCATGGAAGGCAAAGCGCTTCTGGAAGGAGGCGCGGGCGGAGGACTGCGAGGGCGGGTTCACCGTGCGGCTGGACGGGCGGGCGGTGAAGACCCCGGCCAAGGCCGCGCTGGTGGTGCCGACGCGGGCCATGGCGGAGGCGATCGCGGCGGAGTGGGACGCGCAGGCGGGCGAGGTGAAGCCCGACACGATGCCCGTCACGCGGGCGGCCAATTCGGCCATCGACAAGATCCGGGCGCAGCGTGCCGAGGTGGTGGACCTGCTGGCGGCCTATGGCGGGTCGGACCTTCTGTGCTATCGCGCGGCGGGGCCGGAGGCCTTGGCTGAGCGGCAGGCGGCGGGGTGGGACCCTGTGCTGGACTGGGCGGCGGAGGCCTTGGGCGCGCGGCTGGTGGTGACGCGGGGGGTGATGCCCGTGGCGCAGGAGGCGGCGGTGCTGGATCGGCTGCACGGGCGCGTGGCGGGGTTCGGGGATTTCCATCTGGCGGGGTTCCATGACCTTGTGGCGATCAGCGGGTCGTTGATCCTTGCGCTGGCGGTGACGGAGGGGCGGCTGGGCGAGGCGGAGGCCTGGGACCTGTCGCGGATCGACGAGACTTGGCAGGTGGAGCAATGGGGCGAGGACGAGGAGGCGGCGGCGCATGAGGCGCGGCGGCGGGCGGCCTTTGGCGAGGCCTGCCGATTCTATGCATTGTGCGGGTGACAATGCTGCCTGTTTTTCGGGCAAGACCCGCTTGAATTGCGGCCATGAAGGCCCAAATGGTTGAACACGCAGGGAATTCCGAAACGGTCAAGCGGGTGCTTGACCTTTCAAACCGCTTCGGAAGAAACTGCGTGATACTGGGAGAGGCTCACCTCCTACAGGTTCCGCCCTCGGGCGCCTTGGTGTGCCACAGGGGACCAAGAAAACCGCTGCCCAAGAAAGGGCGGCATACTCAGGAAGAGGTAAGAATGAAAAAATCCGTATTCCTCGGCGTCGTTGCAGCAACCATGACGGTTGGCGGCGCGGCGTCGGCGCAGGCCACGCTGGAAGCCGTGAAGGCGCGTGGCGAGCTGATCTGCGGGTCGAACACCGGCCTGACGGGATTTGGCGCGCCGGATGCGAATGGCACCTGGGCCGGGTTCGACGTGGATCTGTGCCGCGCCGTTGCCGCCGCAGTGCTGGGCGACGCGACCAAGGTGAAATTCGTGCCGACCACGGGCGAAACCCGTTTCACCGCGCTGCAGTCGGGCGAAGTGGACCTGCTGGTCCGCAACTCCACCTGGACCGCGAGCCGTGACTCGGAACTGGCGCTCGATTTCGTCGCGGTGAACTACTACGACGGTCAGGGCTTCATGGTGAAGAAGGACCTCGGCGTTTCCTCGGCCAAGGAACTGGACGGGGCGACCGTCTGCATCCAGACCGGGACGACGACCGAGCTGAACCTCGCCGACTTCTTCAAGCAGAACAACATCAGCTATCAGCCGGTGACCGTGGCCGACGATTCGGAAGCGCAGCGCCAGTATCTGGCCGGCGCCTGCGACGCCTATACCACGGATGCCTCGGGTCTGGCCGCGTCGCGCGCGACGATGCCCGATGCCGAGAACCACATCATCCTGCCGGAGATCATCTCGAAGGAGCCGCTCGGCCCGGTCGTCCGTCATGGCGACAACAACTGGGGCGACATCGTGCGCTGGACCTATTACGCGCTGCTGATCGCCGAAGAGAAGGGCATCACCAAGGCGAACGTGGCGGAAGTCGCGACCTCGACCGCGGATGAGGAAGTGAAGCGCCTGCTAGGCGTGGAAGGTTCGGGCGACCTGCCGGCGAAGCTGGGCCTGCCGAACGACGCGTTCAAGAACGCCATTGCCGCCGTCGGCAACTATGGCGAGATCTTTGCCGCAAATATCGGCGAAGGCACCTCGATCAACCTCGCCCGCGGCCTGAACGAGCTGTGGACGAAGGGTGGCCTGCAATACGCACCGCCCTTCCGTTGATCTGATCTGAACCGGGGGCGTCCTTCACGGGCGCCCTCGGCCCTTTTCGGGCCTGAACGGCGACCGAAGGAACACCCGGAACACCGGGGTTCGCGTCAAAAAAGCGCAAACACAGGGGATAATACGCATGGCTGTGGCCAGTGACGTGCCGAAGGAGAGCTTTCGGCTCTCGATGCTCATCTACGACACACGGTATCGGTCGATCACCATTCAGGTCTTCGTTCTGATCCTTTTCGCCTTGTTTCTGGCATGGCTTCTGAACAACACCGCGCAGAACCTTGCGACACGGGGGAAGGAGTTCAACTTCGGCTTCCTGTGGTCGCGCGCGGGCTATGACATCGGGCAGGCGATCATTCCCTATACCAATGACAGCAGCCATTTCCGGGCGCTGCTGGTGGGGCTGATCAACACGCTGGTGGTGGCGTTGCTGGGCTGCGTCTTTGCCACGATCCTTGGGGTTATCGTGGGCGTGCTGCGGTTGTCGAAGAACTGGCTCGTGGGGCGGTTGATGACCGTCTATGTCGAGATGTTCCGCAACGTGCCGCTGCTCTTGTGGATCCTGCTGTCCTATGTGATCCTGTCGGAGGTGACGCCGCAGCCGCGCGATTTCCGGGTGACGGATGAGATGGCCGCGGCGGGGGAGGCCCCGGCGGCGTCGATGATGCTCTTCGACACGGTAGCGGTGACGAACCGGGGGACCAACATCCCCGCGCCTCTGTTCGATGTGAGCCTTGGGTCGGTGAACCTGCTGGGCATTACGCTGAACCTGACCATCCTTGCCTATATCGCGGTGATCGCGGGGTCAGTCTGGATCAACCGGCGCATCCTTGCGGGCGCGCGGGCGCAGCAGGAGGCGACGGGCGACAGGCCGGTGACGTGGTGGAAGTCGATCCTCGTGCTGTTCGGGCCGGTGATCGCGCTGAGCCTTGCCTTGGGCCTGCATCTGGAGGTGCCGGAACTGCGCGGCTTCAACTTCCAGGGCGGCATCCTTGTGGCGCATTCCTTCACCGCGCTGTTGATCGCGCTGACGCTGTATACGGCGGCTTTCATCGCGGAGATCGTGCGCGCGGGTATCCTTGCCATCAGTCGCGGGCAGTCGGAGGCGGCCTTTGCGCTTGGCCTGCGGCCGGGGCGGACGATGAACCTGATCATCCTGCCGCAGGCGCTGCGGGTGATCATCCCGCCGCTGATCAGCCAGTATCTGAACCTGACCAAGAACACCTCGCTGGGGATCGCCGTGTCCTATTTGGACCTGCGCGGCACGCTGGGGGGGATCACGCTGAACCAGACGGGGCGCGAGCTTGAGTGCATGCTTCTGATGATGCTGATCTATCTGACGATCAGCCTGATCATCAGTTCGCTGATGAACCTGTACAACAAGACCGTCCAGATCAAGGTGCGCTGACCATGGAAAACAACGCATCCTTCGTGCGCACCCAGATGCTGCCCCCGCAGGCCCCGCCGGTAAGCGAGGCGGGCGCGGTGAAATGGCTGCGCGAGAACCTGTTTTCGGGCTGGTTCAACACCATCCTGACCCTGCTGGGTCTATGGGTGATCTACATGCTTGTCACTTCGGCGGCGCCGTGGTGGCTGAATTCCGTCTGGAATGCCGAAAGCCTGAGCCAGTGCCGCGAGATCGTGGCGGCAGCGGCGGGCGAGGGCGCGAGCGGGGCCTGCTGGGCCATGATCCGCGAGCGCTGGCATCAGTTCATCTTCGGTTTCTATCCGCCGGAAGCCTATTGGCGGCCGGTGATGGCCTTTGGCCTGCTGTTCGCGGCGATGGGGCCGGTGCTGTTTGCCGGGCAGAAGAAGAACCTGACGGTGCTTTTGGGGGCGGTCGCGCTGTTCCTGCTGGTCACGCTGGGGCTGGCCTCGGCGCCGGTCGCGGCATGGGTGGCCGCGCTGGTTCTGGTGGGGGGCATGCTGGCGCTGGCGCAGGTGCAGCCGGGCAGGTTGCTGTGGTTCACCGCGCTTTATCCGGCGCTGTGCTTCTGGCTGCTGTGGGGCGGGTCAGTCTGGGTGCCCATCGTCGCGATGCTGGGCTTCGTGGTGATGGGTGGGGTCTATCTGGCGCTGGTGGCGCGGATGGGGCCCACGGCATCGGCGCTGATCGGGGTGTTCCTTGCGCTGCTGTGGTGGCTGATTCTGGACGTGCCGTTGACGCGGGCCATCGACGGGATGATGCCTTGGGGGCTGGCCGTGGTGAATTCCGACCAGTTCGGCGGGTTCCTTCTGGCGATCACCATCGGGGTGACGGCGATCACCTTCTCGCTTCCCATCGGCATCCTGCTGGCGCTGGGGCGGCAGTCGGACATGTTGATCGTCAAGACGCTGTGCGTGGGGTTCATCGAGTTCATCCGGGGCGTGCCGCTGATCACGCTTCTGTTCACGGCATCGCTGCTGTTGCAGTACTTCCTGCCGCCGAACACGAATTTCGACATCATCCTGCGGGTGATCATCCTTGTGACCCTGTTCGCCGCGGCCTATCTGGCCGAGGTGATCCGCGGGGGTCTGGCGGCGCTGCCGCGCGGGCAGTACGAGGCGGCGGATGCGCTGGGCCTTGATTACTGGCGGGCGCAGCGGTTGATCATCCTGCCACAGGCCTTGAAGATCTCCATCCCGGCCATCGTGTCGACCTTCATCGGCCTGTTCAAGGATACGACGCTGGTGGCCTTTGTCGGCCTGATGGACCCGCTGAAGGGCGTCACGCAGATCGTTCGTGCCGACATCAACTGGAAGGGCATCTACTGGGAGCCCTACATCTTTGTCGGCGCCATCTTCTTTGTCATCTGCTTCGGCATGTCGCGCTATTCCATGTATCTGGAGCGCAAGCTGAAGACCGATCATCGGTAAGGATTAGCTATGTCTGAACACGCCATCGACCGCTCGAAGATGAAGGTCTCGGATGAGGTTGCCATCCAGATCGCGGGCATGAACAAGTGGTACGGGACCTTCCATGTGCTGCGCGACATCAACATGACGGTGAACCGGGGGGAGCGGATCGTGATCTGCGGCCCGTCCGGTTCGGGGAAGTCGACGCTGATCCGCTGCATCAACCGGCTGGAGGAGCATCAGCAGGGGCAGATCGTCGTCGACGGGACGGAGTTGACCAACGACTTGAAGAACATCGACAAGGTGCGGTCGGAGGTGGGGATGGTGTTCCAGCACTTCAACCTGTTCCCGCATCTGACGATTCTGGAGAACTGCACGCTGGCGCCGATCTGGGTGCGGAAGGTGCCGAAGAAGGAAGCCGAAGAGACGGCGATGCATTTCCTGCGCAAGGTGAAGATCCCGGAGCAGGCGAACAAGTATCCCGGTCAGTTGTCGGGCGGGCAGCAGCAGCGGGTGGCGATTGCGCGGTCGCTTTGCATGAAGCCGCGGATCATGCTGTTCGACGAACCCACCTCGGCGCTGGACCCCGAGATGATCAAGGAGGTCTTGGACACCATGATCGAGCTGGCCGAGGAGGGGATGACGATGCTCTGCGTGACCCATGAGATGGGCTTTGCGCAGGCGGTGGCGAACCGGGTGATCTTCATGGATCAGGGGCAGATCGTGGAGCAGAACGCGCCGAAGGAGTTCTTCAACAACCCGCAGAGCGAACGGACGAAGCTGTTCCTGAGCCAGATCCTCGGTCACTGATCGGGTGCAGTCTTTCGGGAAAAGGGGGCCAAAGCGGCCCCCTTTTTCATGCGCACAACCCGGCGGCGATTGTGGGGCTGTCGGCTAAACCTTTCGGTTCGGCGGTCGATACTGAAGGTGACGGTGGCAGCCCATCTGCGCCGTTGCACCGGGAGGTCGTTCCCTTTGATGTCCAAGTTGATGACGGGGCTTTTGCTGACGGTCGGGATTGCCAGCATGGCGGTCCCGGCGGTTGTGGGCCTTGCGGGGACTGCCGAACCGGGGCCGGAGGATGCCGTTCTGGTGGTGACATGGCCTTGGGCGGAGGATCCCGCCACGGTCGTGGAGCGCGCCGGGGGGCAGGATATCGGACCGGTGTCTGCACCCATGGCGGTGCTGGCCTCGGGTGCGACGGTGGCGGCCTATCGGGCCGCGGGTGCGATTGCGGTTCTGCCTGCCTCTGCCCTTGCCCTTTTTTGCGAAAGCCCATCATGACGAAACTGACCGATCTGACCGCTCCAGAGACCGCTGGTGGAAATGACGAGTTCCGGCTGGCCCGGAATGCCGCGCTGGTGGCGGTGCCCGTGGCGCCGATCTCGGCCTTGGTGACGGGGGTGCCGTTGCTGCCGATCCTTGTGCCGACGGTGGTTTTCGCTGGGCTGGCACTGGCGGGACGGCGCGGCGCAGGGACGGGGGCGGCGCTGCTGACGACGCTGGCGCTGGTGGGACAATGCGCGCTGTTCACGGCGGCCTTCGCGGGCCATGCGTGGCAGTTGGATACGCATATGGCCTATTTCGCGGTGCTGGCCATCGTTGCGACGATGGGCAGCATTCCCGCGCTGATCTTTGCGGTGGGGGTGATCGCGGTGCATCACCTGTCGCTGGGGCTGCTGCTGCCCGCGTTGGTCTATCCGTCGGCGGACATGCTGGCCAATCTGGGGCGGACGGTGCTGCATGCGGTGATCGTGCTGGCGGAGGCGGGGGTTCTGCTTCTGGCGATGATGGCGCGCAAGCGGGCGGCGGGCGAGGTGGAGGCCGGGCGGCAGCGTCTGGCGCAGATCGCGGCAGAGGCCGAGGCGGCGCAGCGCATGGCCGAGGCGCAGCGCGAGCGGGCGATACTCACGTCCGAGCGGACGCGCGAGGAGGGGCGGCGCGCGGTGGCGGCGGTGGAGCAGATCGCGGCGAGTGCCAAGCTGGCGGCGGAGCAGGCGGAGGGGTCGCGCGGGCTGTTCGGCGGGGCGCGGCAGGATGCCGACACGTCGAGCCAGACCTTTGCCCAGACGGTGGGGGCGATGCGCAGCATTCAGGAGTCGTCGGTGAAGATCGGCCATATCGTGGAGATGATCGACGAGATCGCGCGGCGGACGGACCTGCTGGCGTTGAATGCCGCGGTGGAATCGGCGCGGGCGGGCGAGGCCGGGCGTGGATTTGCCGTGGTGGCGAACGAGGTGCGGAAACTGTCGCAGCAATCGGCAGAGGCGGCGGTGCAGATCCGGGGACTGGTGGGGGATTCCACGGCGCGGGTGCAGGATGGTGCGGCGCGGGTGGCAGAGGCCGGTCAGGCGCTGGACCGTGTGACCGAGACGATTGCCACGCTGGAGGCACGGATGCGCGACATCGCCGATACCGCGAACGAACAGTTCAGCGGGTTGCAGGAGGTGAAGCAGGCCATCGGCAAGATCGACACCATCGCCGAGGAGGACGGTCAGGCGAAGCCGTCGCCAGTGCGCATTCCTGCCGTGCAGGATGGGGGTTTCGGCGAGGATTGGGCCGGGGGTGGGCGCCGCGCGGCCTGAGCGCGGCGGTCCCCGTTCAGGCGACGATTTCGCGCGGGATGATGAAGTCGTCCACCGTCCCCGAGCCGAAGGTGACCTGATCCCAACTGTCCACGTTGAAATCGGCCACCAGCGTGGCCCCGGTGGGATAGCGGTTGAAATCGGGGCTGGCGGGGACATGGGCCACCAGACGCGCCGCGAATTCCGCGATGCCGGGGTTGTGGCCGATCATCATGACCACATCGCCCTTGGCATGGCGCAGCACGGCGAGCATCACGTCAGGGCCGGCATGGTAGAGCGCGGGTTTGAGTGCCAGCGTCGGCGTGCCGGGAAGGGCGGGGGCGATCCCGCTCCAGGTCGTGCGGGTGCGGAGGGCGTCGGAGCACAACACCTCGTCCGGGACATAGCCGCGCGAGGCGAGCCATTGGCCAAGGTCTGCGGCGGCGGCCTTGCCACGTTCGTTCAGCGGGCGGTCATGGTCGGGGGTGAGCGGGTCGTCCCAGCTTGATTTCGCGTGGCGCGTCAGGATCAGGCGCTTCATTTATTCCCCCCTTTGCGGGGCGGATCAGCCCGCCCCGTGGAATCGGGCCATGTGATAGGCCGATTGTTCGGGAAGTCTTGCATAGCCCTGTGACACCGGGCAAGCGCGGCGCACTTCGCAGCCCTGCGTGAGGCAGGGCTGGCCTTGGGGCGTGTCGAGGAAGGATTTGCAGGCGGGGACGTCATAGCCTGCCTCGGTCAGCGCGCCGACGGGGCAGGCGGTGAGGCAGGGTTTCGCGCAGGTGTCGCAGGGGCGGTCGGTGGGCGGGGGGACGTCGATGCGTTCTTTCAGCGCGAGGGCGCCGCGGAAGCTGACCATCATGCCTTGGTCTGCCGAGACGAGCAGGCGGACGGGGCTTTGCCAGATGCGGCCCGTGCGGATGGCCCAGCGCTGGATCGGCTGGTAGGGCGGGCCGCCGAAGGGGAAGAGCGCCTTGGCGCCGAGGTCGCAGGCGATGCGGCCTATGGTGCGGCGGGACCAGCGGTCCATCGGGTCGGGGTTTCCGTCCTGCCATTCGGGGCTGGCGGTGAAATGCGCCCAGAAGCCCGGTTCGAGGGGGCCGAGCATGAGGAGGGTCCGGGTGCCTTCGGGCGTGCCGTCCTCTTCGGTCGGGTGGAAGCCGCCGAGGATGGTGAGGTGATGGGCGGCGAGGGTTTCGGCGAGGGTCAACGCTTCACCCGGGGTTTGACGCGGGGTTCGGTGGAGCGGATCTGCGAGCCTGCGCCGTGGTCGGTGAAAAGCTCCATCAGGCAGGCATTGGGGACGCGGCCGTCGAGGATGGTGACGGCGCGGACGCCTTCTTCGAGGGCTTTGAGCGCGGTTTCGGTCTTGGGGATCATGCCGCCCGCGATGACACCGGACGCGGTCATGGCGCGGACTTCTTCCGGCGTGATCTGGGTCATCACCTGACCTTCGGCATTCTTGACGCCTGCCACATCGGTGAGGAGGAGGAGGCGGTCGGCCTTGAGCGCGCCTGCGATGGCACCCGCCGCCGTGTCGCCGTTGACGTTGAAGGTTTCGTTGTCGGCCATGCCGGTGGCGACGGGGGCGACGACGGGGATGATGCCGGCGTTGTAGAGGTCGCGGAGGACCTGCACGTTCATCTCCACGGGCCGGCCCACGTAGCCGAGTTCGGGGTCGTCTGCTTCGCAGACCATGAGGTCGTCGTCCTTGCCCGAGATGCCGACGGCGCGGCCGCCCGCGTCCATGATGGCCTGCACGATGCGTTTGTTGACGAGACCCGACAGGATCATTTCGACGACCTGCACGGTGGCCTTGTCCGTCACCCGCTTGCCGCGGACGAATTCGGATTTGATGCCCAGTTTGTCGAGCATCTCGTTGATCATCGGCCCGCCGCCGTGGACGACGACCGGGTTCACGCCGACCTGACGCATCAGCACGATGTCGCGGGCGAATTCGGCCATGGCGGCGTCGTCGCCCATGGCGTTGCCGCCGAATTTCACCACGACCACCGCATCGGCATAGCGCTGCAGGTAGGGGAGGGCTTCGGACAGCATCTTGGCGGTGTTTGCGGCGTCGGACATGGTGCTCGTCTGCGGTTTCATGGGGCCCCCGGGGTGGTTGCGGCCTTGGTAATGCGTGACGCGGCGCGTGCCAAGCGGCAATGGCCTTTGGCGGGCAAAGCGGCGATACTCTGGCACAGGACAGGTATGGGGCGAGTCGGATGGACGGGCAGAAAACGCTTGTATTGACAGGGGCTTCGCGCGGGATCGGGCATGCGACGGTGAAGCGGTTTTCGGCCGAGGGGTGGCGGGTGCTGACCTGTTCGCGCCAGCCCTTCGATCCGCGCTGCCCCTGGCCGGGGGGAGAGGAGAACCATATCCAGATCGACCTTGCCTCGCCCGAAAAGACGATTGCCGCGATCGAGGTGATCAAGGGCAAGATCGGCGGGCGGCTGGATGCCTTGGTGAACAATGCGGGGATCAGTCCCAAGGGGCCCGGCGGGGCGCGGCTGAACACGCTGGAGACGGATTTGCGGACATGGGGGCAGGTGTTCCATGTGAACTTCTTCGCCTCCATCGTGCTGGCGCGGGGGTTGAAGGATGAGCTGTCGGCGGCGGGCGGGTCGGTGGTGAACGTGACGTCGATTGCGGGCGGGCGGGTGCATCCTTTCGCGGGGGCGGCCTATGCCACGTCGAAGGCGGCGCTGGCGGCGCTGACGCGGGAGATGGCGCATGATTTCGGGCCGCTGGGGGTGCGGGTGAACGCGATTGCGCCGGGCGAGATCGAGACGGCGATCCTGAGCCCTGGGACGGAGAAGATCGTGGAGCAGTTGCCGATGCGGCGGCTGGGGCAGCCGCGCGAGGTGGCGGATGCGATCTGGTTCCTGTGTTCGGACCAGTCGAGCTATATCAGCGGCGCCGAGATCGAGGTGAACGGGGCGCAGCACGTTTGACCGTGAAGGTTGTGCGGTGGCGTGGGGATGCTATCCTTGCGGGAGGGTTCCCTTGCCGGGGCGTGGATGGTGCGTGGAGTTCGGTGCGGTGTGGCGGTGGGGCTGCTTTTCATGATGTCGGCGGGTGATGGGGCTGCGGGGGGCGTGATGCGCCTTGGCTGCATGGCACCGTCATGGATCGACCGCGCGCGGCTTGAGGCGTTGTGCGCGGAGGTGGCGGCTGGCTTGGGCGCGGCGCTGGGGCGCGAGATGCGCGTCGTGGAAGGCGGGGCGGATGTGGCGCTGGAGGTGATCCGGCTGGAGGCGGCGGTGGTGGTGGCGCGGCTGCATTGGCCGGGCGCCGCGGCCGGGGCCTGCGGTGGAACTGGGCGCGGTGGATGCGGGATTGGGCGAACCGTCCTATAGGATGCTGGCCGCGGGGTTGTTGAAGGTGTCGCCGCCGCCCTGAGGAGGGGGCGGCTGTGTTCGGGTATCAAGTGAGGGGTATTGTGAATGTGTCAGATGTGCGCGGTGATCGTGAATACCGGGACCTGCGGTTTCGATCCGGGTGGCGCGGTGATGGCGCTTCTTTTCGAGGGCGGGGATGCGACGGGATCGCTGACCGGTTCAGGACGGCGGATGATGGCCGTGGGCGACGAGTTCCGCGGCACTCTGACCGCGAACGATCAGGACGTCATCGCCGTGACGCTGACGGCGGGGGAGAGCTATAGCTTCACGCTGCAGGGGCGGGGGACGACGCCGGGGCTGGATACGGTTCTGGAACTCTATTCGGCGGGGCGCGCGCTGCTGGCCGAGAATGACGATTTCGGGGTGGGCCTCGGGTCGCGCATCAATTTCACTGCGACGGAGACGGGCACCTATCTGCTGCGGGTGGGTGGTTTTATGGGGGCAAGCGGGCAATACAGCCTGACGGCGGTGGAATTGCCGCCGCTGGCCGATGCGACGCCGCAGACGCTTGCGTCGTTCCTGACGGATGGGTTCTGGGCGGCGACGGGGCGGTCGCGCCATGCCTTCGACACGACGACCGACAGCGTGATCACCGTCAATGTCGCCGGACTGACGGCGGAGGGGCGGACCCTTGCCCTTGCCGCGATGGAGGCATGGGAGATGGTGGCCAATGTCGATTTCCGGGTGGTGACGACGACGGCGGATATCACCTTTGACGACAATCAGGCGGGGGCCTTTGCCAATTACACCAATAGCGGCAGGACGACCCTTTCGGCAGCGGTCAACGTGTCGACCCAGTGGTTGCAGACCTATGGAACGGGCTTTGGCAGCTATTCCTTCCAGACATATGTGCATGAGATCGGCCATGCGCTCGGGCTGGGGCATCAGGGGCCCTATAACGGGCGGGCGGATTTTCCCAATGATGCAGCCTTCCGCAACGACAGTTGGAGCCTGTCGATCATGTCCTATTTCGATCAGGACCAGAACCCGCATGACCCGAGCGGGTTCGGCTTTGTCCTGACGCCGATGATTGCCGATATCCTTGCCGTGCAGGACCTCTATGGCGCGCCGGTTGGCGGGGTGACGGCGGGGAATACGGTCTGGGGCGAGGGGACGACGCTGCAGAACTTTCTTGGCGACTTCCTGCGGTCGGAACTTGCCGCCCCGGACCCGCTTTCCCAGCTTGCCTTCACCATCTTCGATGAAGGTGGGCGGGATCGCGTCGTCTTCGCCTCGGACGGCATGGCGCAGGATGTGGTGCTGGAAGGGGGCGCGCGGTGGAATGTGTTCGGCGGGACGGGGAATGTGATCGTCGCGCTGGGCACGGTGCTGGAGGATTACGTCGCGGGATCGGGCAATGACCGGATCGTCGGCAATGCCGGGGGGAATGCGCTGACGGGCAATGCGGGGAATGACCGGCTGGAGGGACGTGCCGGCAATGACACGCTGTCAGGGGGAGCGGGGCGCGACCTGCTGATCGGCGGGGATGGAAACGACCGGCTGATTGGCGGCATCTGGGCGGACCGGCTGAACGGTGGGCAGGGAAATGACGTGCTGGCAGGTGGTGCGGGGGCGGATGTGTTCATCTTTGCCGCCGGGCGGGACCGGATCACAGATTTTCAGGACAATGTGGATAGGCTGTGGATCGAGGGTGATCTGCTGGGCGCGGCGGGCGCGACATGGGGCGCGCTGGCGGATCTGGCGCAGGCCTTCGCCGACAGGGTGGAGTTCCGGTTTTCCAACACCCATGTCCTGACGGTGACGGGGGTGACGCAGATCGCCCAGCTTGCCGATGACGTCGTCTTCGTCTGAGGCGGGCGCTATTCCAGCGTGGCGATGATGGCGCGCAGGGTTTCGATGCCGTCGCCCTTTTCGGAGGAGGTCACGACCAGTTCAGGATAGGCGGCGGGGTGTTTCGCCAGCGCGCCCTTGACCTGTTCGATCACCGCGTCACGCTCGGCGCGGTTGATCTTGTCCACCTTGGTCAGCACGGCCTGAAAGGTGACGGCAGAGCGGTCAAGGAGTTTCAGGATATCCTCGTCCACCGCCTTGACCCCGTGGCGGGCGTCGATCAGGACGAAGGCGCGGCGGAGGGTCTGGCGGCCAGCGAGATAGGCTTTCAGCAGTTCCTGCCATTTGCGGACGGTGGCGACGGGGGCTTCGGCATAGCCGTAGCCCGGAAGGTCGGTCATGTAGCGCGTCTCGCCAAGCGCGAAGTAGTTGATTTCCTGCGTCCGGCCCGGGGTGTTCGAGGCGCGGGCGAGGGTTTTGCGGCCTGTCAGTGCGTTGATGAGGGACGATTTGCCCACGTTGGAGCGGCCCGCGAAGCAGACTTCGATGCGGTCGGCCGGGGGCAGGCCCGACATGGCGACCACACCTTTGACGAAGGTGACGGGGCCTGCGAACATCAGGCGGCCTTTTTCGCGCGCCTCGTCTTCTGGGTCGGGGGCGAGGGTGAATTGAAGCTGGGTCATTCTAGGGTCCATGCATCGCCCGTGGCGATGGTGCCGGGGGTGACGACCACGGCGTAAAGGCCGAAATCCTGATGGCCGAAATTTGCCTCCAGCGCGCGGAGGGTGTCGGCATTGCTGATGCCGGTGGCGGGTTCGACGGTGGTGGCGGAGCAGCGGGTGATGCGTTCGCGGATTTCGAGGATGGCGTCGCCGATGTGCAGGCGGCGGCCCAACCAGTTCCATTCGTCCCACGCCTCGGCCCCCGAAAGCCAGAGGTTGCCGCGCCAGCGGTGGATCGAGAGGTCGTGGCCCATGCGGGCGGAGAGGTCGGCGAGAGAGGCCATGTTCAGGATGGCGACGGAAGCAAAGTCGCTGTCGGTCATGCCGCGCCCTGCGGTGACGATGCGGGCGGGTTGCGCGCGGTTTTCGGGGTTCAGCGGGCGGACCCAGTCGAGGAAGCGGGGCGTGTCGGCGGCGTCATCGGGGCGGAAGGTGATTTCGCCGCGGTCGGGGTGGCGGAGGGTGACGGTTCCCGTCGCCTCGTCCAGCGTGCTTTCGATGGCCATGAGGGCGGGGGCCTTGGCGGCGCGGGCGAAGTTGACGCAAGGATTCCAGCCTTCGGTCAGTTTCGCGGCCTCATGGGCCACGGCCCAGTGGCGATCCCACGGCAGGCAGGCACCCTCCGAAAGACGAACGGACGCGAGGGCCTCGCGTCCGTGTCCCTTGATCGGGTGGCGGCAGATATGGTCCAGCCGCCCGCCCGTCATTTCTTGGCCTTCTTCGACTTGTCGGCCACCGGCACGGGTTCCTTTTTCTTGAAGCCCGACTTGATGTTGCCGAAGACATCGGGCTTGTGCCCGTGGCTGCGCATGATGAGGTATTGCTGGGTGAAGGTGATGATGTTGTTCGTGATCCAGTAGACCACGAGGCCCGAGGCGAAGCCGCCCAGCATGAACATGAAGATCCACGGCATCCAGGCGAAGACCTGCTGCTGCACGGGATCGGTGGGCTGCGGGTTCAGCTTTTGCTGGAGCCACATGGTGATGCCCAGAAGGATGGGCAGGATGCCGATGAAGATCAGCGCCATGAAGCTGCCCGGCACGGGCGCATCCCAGGGCAGGAGGCCGAAGAGGTTGAAGATCGAGGACGGGTCGGGGGCCGACAGATCCTTGAGCCAGCCGAAGAAGGGGGCGTGGCGGAGTTCGATGGTGACGAAGATCACCTTGTAGAGGGCGAAGAAGATCGGGATCTGGATCAGGATGGGCAGGCAGCCCGCCGCAGGGTTGACCTTCTTGTCCTTGTAAAGCTGCATCATTTCCTTTTGCAGCTTTTGCTTGTCTTCGCCCGCGCGTTCCTTCAGCGCCTCCAACTCTGGCTGGAGTTCCTTCATCTTGGCCATGCTGACATAGGATTTGTAGGCCAACGGCAGGACGAGGAATTTCAGGAAGAAGGTCAGCGCGATGATGGCGAGGCCCATGTTGCCGATCACGGCGTTCAGCCAGTGCAGGACGGCGAAGATGGGCTTCGTCAGGAAGAAGAACCAGCCCCAGTCGATGGAATCGATGAAGCCGGGGATCGACAGATCGCGTTCATAGGCGCGGATCGTGGCCCATTCCTTGGCCCCCGCGAAGAGGCGGGTGGTGGAGGTGACGGTCGCGCCTGCGGCCAGTTCCTGCACCGGCTTGCGGGTTTCGGTCTGGAAGATGTCGGCAGAGGGGACGTATTTCGTGACGGCGGTGAAGGGGACGCCCTGTTCGGGGATCAGCGTCGTCATCCAGTATTTGTCGGTGAAGCCGATCCAGCCATCGGCGCCGGCATCCACCACCTCGGCCTGTGCGCCTTCGCGTTCGACGACGGGCAGTTCCATCAGATCGTCGTATTTCTGTTCGGTCAGCGTGCCATCGGTGCGGCTGACCATGCCTTCGTGCAGGACGAAGAAGTTCTGCAGGCCGGCAGGCTGGCCATGCCGCGCCACGATGCCATAGGGGAAGAGCGAGACGGCGGCGCTGCCGGCGTTCTGGACCGTGTCGGTCACCGTGAACATGAACTTGTCGTCCACGCTGATTTCGCGCGTGAAGGTCATGCCCTTGGCGTTTTGCCATTGCAGGGTGACGGGGGCATCGGGGGCCAGCGTGCCGCCGCCCACAACGCGCCATTCGGTGCGTGCGCCGGGGACATCGTCCACCGTCAGGCCGGTGCCGGGGCCCCAGCCGAAGACGGCGTAATAGGGGTGCGCCTCGCCGACCGGGGAGAGGAGGCGGACGATGGGGGAGTCCGCCAAAAGCGTTTCCTTGTAGGCCTTGAGCGAGAGGTCGTCGATCCGGCCACCCAAGAGCGAGATGGAGCCGGTCAGGGCGGGCGTGTCCACCGTCAGGCGCGGGGCCTCGGGCAGGGGTTCGGCCTCGGCCGTGGTGGCTGCGCCATCGGCGGCGGCGGGTGCGGCGGGGGCCGTTTCCGTTTGTGCCACGGCGGCGGGGGCGTTCGGATCCACGGTGGGTTCGGGCGGCGGGAAAAGCACGAACCAGACGAGGATCACGAGGAAGCTCAGCACGGTTGCGAGCAGGAGGTTCTTGTTCTGGTTTTCCATAGGTGGAAACTGCCGCCTTTGGTGGAATTGGGTCAGGGGTGCTTCAACAGAAGGGGGGGCGAAAGGTCAAGCGCTTTCGCCTGTGGCGCAGGGGGGCGGGCCGGGAAAGTGATCAGCGCAGGGCGGGGGGAAGGCCTTCATCGGTGCCCGGTTGCGCCGCGCCGGGGGCGAGGTTCAGGAAGTCGAAGATCGCGGGGTCGGCGAGGTGGGAGGGGCGCACGTTCTGCAGCGCGCGGAACATGACGTTGCGGCGGCCGGGGGTGCGGGATTCCCAATCGTCGAGCAGTTTCTTGACCTGCATGCGTTGCAGGCCTTCCTGCGAGCCGCACAGATCGCAGGGGATGATGGGATAGTTCATGGAACGGGCGAATTTTTCGCAATCCTGTTCGGCGACGAAGGAAAGGGGGCGCAGGACCATCAGATCGCCGTCCTCGTTCACCAGTTTGGGCGGCATGGTGGCAAGGCGGCCGCCGTGGAAGAGGTTCATGAAGAAGGTTTCCAGGATGTCGTCGCGGTGGTGGCCGAGGACGACCGCCGTACAGCCTTCTTCGCGCGCGATGCGGTAGAGGTTGCCCCGGCGCAGGCGCGAGCAGAGGGAGCAATAGGTGCGGCCCTGCGGGACCTTGTCCACCACGATGGAATAGGTGTCCTGATATTCGATGCGGTGGGGGACGCCCATCTGGGTCAGGAATTCGGGGAGGACGGTGGCCGGGAAACCCGGCTGGCCTTGGTCGAGGTTGCAGGCGAGCAGGTCCACGGGCAGGAGGCCGCGCCATTTGAGTTCGTGGAGGACGGCGAGGAGGGTGTAGCTGTCCTTGCCGCCGGACAGACAGACGAGCCAGCGGTCGCCCCGGTTCACCATGCCATAGGTTTCGATCGCCTCGCGCGTTTCGCGCACGATGCGTTTCCTGAGTTTCTTGAACTCGGTCGAGGTGGGGGCGCCGTGGAAGAGCGGATGGATATCGTCGAGATCGTCCAGCATCGGGCTGCCCTCTGGCGCGGGTGTCGGGGAAGTGAGGCATGGATATGCCAGAAGGGCGGGGATTGGGCAATCCGGGCGGGCCTGCGCCGCGTATGAAGGGAAAATGTCCGGAGGATTGCCCATGCGCCCGATGAAGACCCTCGCCGCCCTTGCCCTGATCCCGCTTCTGGCCGCCTGCGCGGGGAAGCCCTCGCTGGAGGATGCGTCGCTTTCGACGCGGGAGTTGGAACTGGAGGAGTTCTTCGACGGGCGGCTTGTCGCGCATGGGCAGTTTCAGGACATCTTCGGCACGGTTCGGCGGCAGTTCGTGGCCGATATCCAAGGGGATTGGGACGGAGAGCGGCTGCGGCTGGTGGAGGATTTCGTTTATGAGGATGGGGCGACGGAGCAGCGTGTCTGGACCTTGCGGAAGACCGGGGAAGAGACGTGGGAAGGCACCGCGCCGGGGTGATCGGGGTAGCCACGGGGGTGGAGAAGGGCGACCGGTTCAACTGGAAATACACCATCGACCTGCCGGTGCCTGCGGCGGATGGGACGGTGGAGACGGTGCGGGTGAGTTTCGACGACTGGATGTGGCTGCTGACGGAGGATCGGCTGTTCAACAAGGCCTACATGCAGCGCTTTGGCGTGGATGTGGGCGAGGTGTCGATCTTCTTCGAGAAGCGGTAAGGGGGGCGATTTTTCTGCGAAAAATCGTGAAGAGCGAATTTTCTGCGAAAATTCAGAAGGTTGCGCTTCGGGTTGTCGGGATTTTCGCAGAAAATCCGGGGGCGGTGAAATCTTCGCAGAAGATTTCCTACGCTTGGTGGTCGGGGTCCGACCCCGGCACGGGGTCATAGCCGTGCCCGCCCCAGGGGTGGCAGCGGCAGATGCGGTGGACGGTCAGCCAGCCGCCCTTGATCCCGCCGTGGCGTTCCAGCGCCTCGAGCGCATAGGCGGAGCAGGTGGGTTGGAAGCGGCAGCCGTGGCCGACCCATGGCGACAGGATCAGGCGATAGGCGCGCACCGGGAGGGCAAGGAGGCGCGCGAGGGGGGTCATGGCTTGCCGCGATGGACGGAGGCCAATGCCGCGCGCAGGTCGTCGCGCAGGGTGGCGAAGTCGCGTGATATGGTGGCCTCGGGCCGTGCGACGAGGACGTAATCCCAGCCGGGTTGCGCGAGCGGGGGCAGGATTTCGCGCACAAGTGCGCGCAGGCGGCGCTTGGCGCGGTTGCGCATCACGGCGTTGCCGATCTTCTTCGAGGCGGTGAAGCCCACGCGGATGGCGGGACTGTCATCGCCGCGATGGCGGGCCTGCAGGAGGAAGCCGCCGGTCCCCTGCCTGCGGGCGGAGGCGGCGCGCAGGAAATCGGCGCGCTTGCGGATCGTGGTGACGGCTTGGCAAAGCGAAACCGCCGACGGAGCGGCGGGCGCTTCGGCGGTATCGCCTTTGCCCGTGTCCATCGGCGGTGTCATCGCATCACCCGTGTTCAGCCCCGCAGGGCCGGAAGGGATCAGGCGGACAGGCGCTTGCGGCCCTTGGCGCGGCGCGCGGCCAGCACGAGGCGGCCACCCTTGGTCGCCATGCGGGCGCGGAACCCGTGGCGGCGCTTGCGGACCAGGTTCGACGGTTGGTAGGTGCGCTTCATCGCGGCTCTCCGTATCAATCAGGCAGCGCAAACCCCACGGATTCGAGCGCCGCTTCTATTCGAAGCCCGTCCTTTACGGGGGGTCGTGGCCCAAGTCAACGCGCGGTTGGGGGAATTTCTGCAACATTTCGCGCCTCCGGGGCCGGGAATGTTGCAAGACGGGCCATCCGGATCAATGCGGCGTGAGAGGGCTGGCGCGCGGGGTGCGGTTCCGACCATGTTCGGGGCATGAGAGACGCACCGCCTTCCCCCGATCCCCAGACCCTGCCGCAAGGCCGGGGTCGGATGATTCCCGTGCTGGTCCTGCTGGCGATGGCCGTGATCGGCGCGGTCTTCCTGCGCGATCAGTTGACCTTCGACGCGCTGGCCGCGCATCGCGAGGCGCTGCTTGCCTTCCGCGATGCGCATTACGCGCTGGCGGTTGGGGTCTTCGTGCTGGCCTATGTTGGGATCGTGGCCTTTTCCTTGCCCGGGGCGACGGTGGCCACGCTGACGGGCGGGTTCCTGTTCGGGCTGTTTCCGGGCGTGCTTTTCAATCTGGCCGGGGCGACGGCGGGGGCGATTCTCCTGTTCCTTGCGGCGCGGGCGGGGTTTGGGGTGCGTTTGGCGGCGAAGATCGAGGCGCAGGGCGGGCGCGTGGCGCGGCTGCGGGCGGCGCTGGCGGCGAATGAGTGGGAGGTGCTGTTCCTGATGCGGGTCACGCCCATCGTGCCCTTCTTCATGGCGAATCTGATCCCTGCGCTTTTGAACATCTCGCTGGTGAAATTCGCGGTGACGACGGCGGTGGGGATCATTCCCGGCGCGCTGGTTCTGACATCGGTGGGGTCGGGGCTGGGCGAGGTCTTCGCCCGGGGGGGAAGCCCGGATTTCGGGGTGTTCCTCGAACCCTATGTGGTGGGGCCCATCGTCGGGCTGGTGGCGCTGGGCCTGATGCCGATGGCGGTGCGGGCGCTGCGGGCGCGGGCCGGACGGCGGGAGGTATGACGGCGATGGAGCGGATCGAGACGGATATCTGCGTGATCGGCGCGGGGTCGGGCGGGCTGTCCGTGGCGGCGGGCGCGGTGCAGATGGGCGCGCGGGTCGTGCTGATCGAAGGGGCCGAGATGGGCGGGGATTGCCTGAATTTCGGCTGCGTTCCCTCCAAGGCGCTGATCGCGGCGGCGGCGGCGGCAGAGGCGCAGCGGGGATCGGCTGCCTTCGGGATTGCGGCGGTGGAGCCTGCGGTGGAGTTCGGGGCGGTGAAGGATCACGTCGCCGCCGTGATCGCCGCCATCGCGCCGGTGGACAGTCAGGAGCGGTTCGAGGGGCTTGGTTGCCTTGCCATCCGCGACTGGGGGCGGTTCGTCTCGCCGCGCGAGGTGGAGGCGGGCGGGCGGCGCATCCGGGCGCGGCGTTTCGTGATCGCGACCGGGTCGCGGGCGGCGGTGCCACCCGTGCCGGGGATCGGGGCGGTTCCCTATCTGACGAACGAGACGATCTTTGCCCTGCGTGAACGGCCTGCGCATCTGCTGGTGCTGGGGGGCGGACCCATCGGGATGGAGATGGCGCAGGCGCATCGGCGGCTGGGATCGGCGGTGACGGTGATCGAGGCGGGCCGCGCCTTGGGGCGCGAGGACGCGGAGGCGGCGGCGGTGGTGCTGGCGCGGCTGCGGGCCGAGGGGGTGGAGATCCGGGAAGGGCAGGGCGTGGTGCGGCTGCGCGCGGTCCCCGAGGGGGTGGAGGCGGTGCTGGCCGATGGCACCGTGGTGAACGGCTCGCATCTTCTGGTGGCGGCGGGGCGGGTGCCGGTGCTGGACCGGCTGGATCTGGCGGCTGCGGGCGTGGCATTCGACGCGCGCGGCGTGGTCGTGGGGCCGGGCCTGCGGGCCAAGGGCAACCGACGCGTCTTCGCCGTGGGCGACGCGGCGGGGGGGGCGCAGTTCACCCATCTGGCAGGCTATCACGCGGGGGTGGTGATCCGGCAGGCGGTGCTGGGGCTGCCCGCGAAGGCGCGGACGGATCATATCCCGCGCGTGACCTTCACCACGCCGGAACTGGCGCAGGTGGGACCTACGGAGGCCGAGGCGCGGGCGGCCTTTGGCGACGGGGCCCGCGTGACGCGGGCGGAGTTCCACCACAATGACCGGGCGCAGGCCCTGCGCGAGACGGAAGGCTTTGCCAAGCTGGTCATCCGCAAGGGCAGGGTGATCGGGGCCACGGTGGTGGGGCCGGAGGCGGGCGAGGTGATCGCCCCGCTCGCGCTGGCGGTGGCCACGCGGATGAAGGTCTCGGCGCTGGCGGGGGTGGTGCTGCCCTATCCGACGCTTGCCGAAGTGGCCAAGCGCGCGGCGGGGGCGCATTTCGCGCCCGCGCTGTTCGGGAACCCGCGGTTGAAGGCCTTCGTCCGGCTGGTGCAGCGGTTCCTGCCCTGAAACACTCCTGCGGCCTTGCGCCCGGGGCAGGCCGGGCATTTGGGTATTTGGGCCGAGACGAAGGGGCAGGGGAAGCGCCCGGTTCTGTGGCGGGACGGGGCAGTGCCGCATCTCTCTTGCACGGTCCTGCGCCGATTGGCGCCTTTCGGCCCGGCTTTCCCGGTATGGGGGGTTGCGGGAAGGGAGGGGCGATGCGTATTTCAGGCAGGGCAGAGCAAGGGGCGGGTATCGGTGCGGATCGGGCGCGGGCGTTTCCTGAATACGCTGTCGGGGCGGTTCCTGCTCTTGACCGTCGCCTTCGTCATGCTGGCGGAAATCCTGATCTTCGTTCCATCGATCGCGCGCTATCGGGCGGATTACCTTCTGCTGCGGCTGGAGAAGGCGCAGATCGCCTCGCTTGCGCTGCTGGCGGCCGAGGATGCCACGGTGGGTGCGGATCTGGAAAAGGAACTGCTGAAGAATGCCGAGGTCTTCAACGTCGTGCTGCGGCGTGACGAGGTGCGGCAACTGGTGCTGTCCTCGCCGATTCCGGCCCCCATTCACGACACCTTCGATCTGCGGCTGGCGGGGCCGTGGGAATTGATCCGCGATGCGATGGGCGTGCTGGCGGATCCGGAGAACCGGGTGATCCGGGTGATCGGCAACCCGGTGCAGGATGCCGGCCTTCTGATCGAGATCACGATGGAGACGGGGCCGCTGCGGGCCTCGATGGTGGAATATGGGCTGCGCATCCTGTTCCTGTCGGCGCTGATCTCGGCGGTGACGGCCTTCCTTCTGTTCCTTGCGGTGCAGCGGTTGCTGGTGGTGCCCATCCGCCGCGTGGTGCGGCACATGACGGCCTATGCCGAGGCGCCCGAGGACGCGCGGCGCGTCATCGCCCCTTCGGCCGAGGTGGAGGAGTTGCGCGTGGCCGAGGAGGCGCTGGCCTCGATGCAGACGCAATTGACCGGGGCCTTGCGGCAGAAGGAACGGCTGGCGCAGCTTGGCGGCGCGGTGGCCAAGATCAGCCATGACCTACGCAACATCCTGACCACGGCGCAGCTTTTCGCCGACCGGCTGGAGGCGAGTGCCGATCCGGCGGTGGCGCGGGCGGCACCCAAGCTGGTGGGGAGCATCTCGCGCGCGGTCAGCCTGTGCGAATCGACCCTCGCCTTCGGCAAGGCGGAGGAGCCGCCGCCGCAATTGAAGCGCTTTGCCCTGCGGGTGCTGGCCGAAGATGTGGCCGAGGCGGAGGGGCTGACGGGTGAGGAGACGCAGGTCGCCTGCCTGATCGACGTTCCTGCGGGGCTGGTGATCCGGGCGGATGGCGAGCAGTTGTACCGCGTGCTGTCGAACCTGATCCGCAATGCGCGACAGGCGATCGAGGCGACGGGGCAGCCCGGCACGATCGAGATTTCCGGCGGCGAGGATGAGCAGGACTGGTGGATCCGCGTGGGCGATACCGGGCCGGGCCTGCCGCCCAAGGCGCGCGAGCATCTGTTCGAGGCCTTTCAGGGCGGGGCGCGCAAGGGGGGCACGGGGCTGGGCCTTGCCATCGCGGCGGAACTGGTGCGCGGGCATGGCGGGCGGCTGGACCTTGCGCGCAGCGACGCGGAGGGGACCGAGTTCCTGATCCGCCTGCCCAAGCGCCTGTCGCCCGGCGACGAGGAGTGAGCCCGCGCCGCGATGGCAGGCGCGCATTTTTCCGCTTGCACCCCCCGGCTGCCGGGGCTAAACGCAGCGCCACGACGGACCCGTAGCTCAGCTGGATAGAGCATCAGACTACGAATCTGAGGGTCGGGCGTTCGAATCGCTCCGGGTCCGCCACTTCCCCTTAATATCATTGAGGTTTTCGGGCTGACTTGTCCGATACCCAACATAAAACCCACCAACCCAAAAACGCTTGACCGTCCAAAGGGTGAGGCAAGTCGTTTCCCGTGCGATATGGCATCGGGTAGGGAATCAGCCCAGATAGACCTCAGCGCGGCCTATCCTGCTTTGAGGATACCCCCGCATCTGCGGGCAAGACCGTGAGGGCAATCTTAGGGAGCCTCGCGCGCGTATTGGTCACTCAGTCGGCTTTCTGTTATAACGGGAAAGCTGGGACAGATTGGGGGCGTTTCCTGCGTTCGGAAAAGCAAAAGCCCCGCGCTAGGCGGGGCTCAGTTCACTCTGTGGTCGGGCGCGCTTTACGCCACGGCTACGACAGGCGCATCAAACCCGTCTGCTTCATCTGCATCTTCAACTGACGCCGACGACACACAAATGTTCCATTCAGCCACAGAGGCATCGTGCCAGTCTTCCTCGGAAATTTCGTCAATGAGGGTCTTACCGGCAGGAACAGCTTCGATGCGCGCAAAAGCGGCCAGAAAACTGGCTTGGAGGTCCGGGGAAACCACCGGAGTCTTCTTCACTTCTTCCATCATCATAGTTCCTTTCCTAAGTAGTCACCACCATACGCTACACCCGGATGCCGGTAGGGCGCGTACCCGTATCTTTGATACTTCGCAGGGTCAACTGGGTCCTTAACTAGTACGCGCTTGCTCCCGAGAAGTTTAGCATATTCTTCCGCGCATGTAAGGATGGCGAACAAAGCCCTCCCTGCTAGTTGGTTAGGCCCATAGTACCTTTCAACCCACTTCACTGTTAAGTGTGTCCTTGCATGGGATGGACTTCCTAAAGCCAGTGCCACCAGAACGGGTGTATCACCAACGTGTTGCCAAATCGCTAAGTCGAAGTGGTCTGGCTCATGCCAGAACCTATACGCAAGCTTCTCCCAACTTACACCAAATCCTGTGTGTGTGGCTGTGCCATAGAACTTGGGCCACTCTGTCGCAGCGAAGGATAAGGCGTCACCTACGTCAGACCCCATCACCGAGCAGAGGGTCAACCTGTCCCACGCAGCGATGTTCCCGGAACGCAGTAGGCGCTTGTTGAGAGCGGTCACCGTCCGTCTGCGCGCCTCGTTCTTCAAAACATAGTAATAGGCTCTATCCGTCAATCTGCACTCACCTGATTCGCCAACCTAAATATCGTGAGGTTACCGGGCTCCGGTGAATGCAGAAAGCCCCGCGCTGGGCGGGGCCTCCGATACTGTGCATGACGGAAAGTGTCAGGCGGCGTTCTGTCGCTTCGCCGTCACGATGGCATCTTCCACGGTATCCAGATGCAACTGCGCCTGTATCTCCAAGGATGACAGGATGGCCCAAAGCTGATCCATGGCGCGTAGCCGTTTCCCGTGGGCGTCTACGAAGGGCAGTTCGTTGAGGATATCCTGTGCTGCTGCTGTCATGTGCAGCAACCGCGCAGCGTCCGCGCAGAGGTCATCCAAGTTCGCGGTGTTTATGACTTTAGCCATCACGCCACCTCCCCGACCAGCGCGTGAAGGTCGCTCCAAAGCGCGATGCTCGGCCCGGAGCGGTCGTTGATATCCCCGTAGAAGGCCACAATGGTCACTTTTGCAGCGAGGTCTTGCGCGGACTTGGCGGGGATTGAGAGGATGCGGGCTTGCAGGCCGTCGAGATGCGTTTCCGCCGCATCAAACTCAGCATCAGTGATGCCTTGTTTGTCGGCGATGGCAGAGGTTGCCTTCCACTCGGCGTAGAGGCGCATGATTTCGCTTTCGGTCGAAGCCCCGGCGATGCTGGGCGCGGCGGCAAGTGCAGCCAGTGCCAGCGGGGCGGTGAAAGTTTCGCGGCGGTTCATTGGTCTTCCTCCTGATATGCCCTTTTCGGGCGGTTAAGCTGCGCGCTGGGCCAGTTCCCGGCGCAAGGTGGAAAGGCGTTCAATCCCCGCCCACCCAAACGGAGCATCGCAGTTTTGCAGATCGGTGACTTCGGCCAGCAGATCCGCCACCGTCTTGCGGGCGGCTTCTGCGGCGGTTGCGGCGAGACGGGCAGCGGCTTGGGCCGAAAGTTCGGCATCGCGCTTCATCGACCACCAAACCGACTTGAGGGCGCGGCTCAGGCGCTGGCCCCACGTTTCGCGATTGCCAGCGAAGCGGCGCGCGATGGTCCATGCGGCGTTCATCAGGGCGCGGCGGTCGATCTGCATGTCGGTTGCTCCATCTGTTCTGATAGATTATCTATAATAGATGATGGATGGCCTTTCAATATGCCTTCTATCGTTTCTGAAAGATTTTCTATCGAAAGGGCGGCAATGCAGGGTGAACAGATCAGGGCAGCAAGGGCGCTGTTGGGCTGGACAGCCGCCGACTTGGCTGAAAAGTCGGGTGTCAGCTATCCGACCATTCAACGGTTAGACGCCACGAAAGGGCCTGTGGGCGGTCGGTTTGAAACCGTTGACGCAGTGCGCAGGGCGCTTGAAAATGCTGGCATTCAGTTTCTTGAGGCGGGCGGCACGGCAGCTGGGCCGGGCGTGGCACTCAAATGTGGCTAGAGACGGTTGCTGCCCTCATGTTCGTCGTGGGCCTTTGGCCGCTATGGTTCTTGGGCGCTATCGGCTGGGGTTTGTTGAAAGGCGGCATCTCGTTGCTTGGTGCGTTCCTCGCAATCACCAGCGGCGAAGTGAACGCTGAGGCGTTTCTTGGGTCGCTGTTGATAGTAGTCTTTGACGCGGCCAGCGCGGCTTGGTCTGTGCCTTCGTGGGCGTGGTCATGGGCCAAGTTCGAGCACCCTTGGATTGCTGCCATATTGGGCCTGATGGGTTTGGCTTCACAGAGTAGGCGATAAGCGATGACGGATGACCGGTTAGACCCAACGATTGAAGCGGAGTTGTTCATGCTAGACTTCAACGGCAGGCTTGAGGAAAGCGAACGGTTCGCCAAAAGCCCCGAAGGCGCGGCTCTTTTGCGTTTGGTGGCCGATGAACGGCAAAGGGCTGAGGAAACAAAGGCTGCGCTGGGCGCGCTTCGGCGGCAGGTGACAGAGCAAGAAAGACGGGGCCGCAATCAGACCGTTTTGCTTTGGGGCATCGTCGCAATGCTGGCCCTCTACATCAACGGATACCTGCCCTTCTGGTGAGTTCCGCGCGACTTGAAACGATTGATGGGTTAGACAACCCCAACCAATATAAAACAAAGGCTTACGCGCTTTCATCTTACGGAGGTTTCTGCGCGGAAGAAGCTATAGAAAGACGCCTAACGCTCCTTTTGCCTGCCGCGACAGTTCCGCTCCAATGCGCCGGATTTCTGCTACCTCTCGGCTGCGCCCGCCATGCTTCCAATTGCCGTTAGCAGGGCCTTCCGGCGCTCCACCTCTGGCACCATGTACCCGGCAGACCGTCCAGCCCGTGACGGCGGGGCATCGGCAACGCTCCCCGGTTCGCTTCGCCTTAGCTTTGCAACGGGGTGCATCTTGCAACCGTTTGGCGGGGCTAGTGGGGTTGCCGTCCTGTTTCATTCTTGCCCCCCGCCCCCGTGGCTTACCGCTCCGACAATTGCCTGTCCGCCCGCGTTCACCGTCACATGCTCCACCGTCACCTTCTGCTGCCCGCCTGTGCGGTATCTCTTGAGGGTTTCCATCTGGGTGGCGAAGGTTCGGGCCAGCTTGTTTAGCGCCCGCTCCGCCGCGTCCTGCTGGGGAATGGTGGTAACGTGATTGAGCCGCCGTGCCATCATCATCGTTGCGGCGTGAACGGCCCCCATCTGCACGGCCAGCATGGTTTCCAGTTCGTCGCGCGGTTCGACTGCCCGAACAACTGAAACGACAAAGTTGCTGTTGGTTTCATCAACCTTCGCACCCTGCGCCCCCAAGGCCGCGACCTGGCGCATAATCCCCGCATGAAACGACGGGTCGCAGGTTCCAAGTTCCGCCATCAAGAGAAGGCTCACAGCAGCATCATTCTTGCCGCGATATGAAATGGCGAGGGCATCGCCTTCCATTGCCAACTGCATCGGCGGTGCGCTGGCCCTTCGCTTGGCTCTTGCCGCCACGTCCTGCACCTTGGCGCGTTGCACCTCATTCAGGGCGCTCATTGCCTCATCAAGTTCCTCGTCGCTTATCTCTGCACCGCCCCGCAACCTTTGCCGCGCTGGGCTGGCCGCGCGTTTGGGCGGGGTAATCGGTTGAACGTTGTTCTTGCTCATCGTTCCTACTCCATCTTGGCGCGAGGCGGGCTTATCCGGCCCGCCCCTTGGGATTAGCGGCCCTGCTGTTCCGGCGCGGGTTGCCCTGCGGCCATGTCGGCAGCAGCAAGGCGCAGCACTGTCGCGGCATCGGTTCGGAAAGGTCCGTTGCCATTTGCCATCGCCCTGATGGTTCGCACGTCACCACGGGCGGCGGCGTTCATTGCCTTGAGGAAGGTGGTCGAGGTCAGGGCGCGGGCGCTGATGTTGGTTGCCCCGAGAACAGCGGCGGTGGTTCCCAGATCGGTGACGCCCCCAAGGAACAGGGTTGCCACCCATCCCACCGTGCCGGTGTTCGAGGTGTTGCGTTCGGCGTTCCCGGCCCGCACCCGCTCCGCAACCTTTGCCAGCTTTTCCAGTTCCAGCCGTGCCTCCTGCGGCAAGAGGATTGCCCGCGATTGGGGATCCAGCTTGTTCCAGTTGGTGAGAAAAGCAGAGGGAGAGAAGGCATCTCCTGCGGCGTTCTGCTGGCCTGCTGGGGGGCGTCCCATGCGGTCAACGATGGACGCGGCTATGGTATCCCAATCCTCACGGCTGAGAGAGGCACGGATGGCCCGAACGCGGGTGAGGTCGGAAGATGCCCTGTCACGCTGCAACAGCGCAGAGAAGGCCTCCCATGCACGTTCTGGGCTTTTCGCGGTGATGGTCGCATCAAGGCTGCGCTCGATCCGTTCAGCGCCCGCCCGATAGTGGCTGTTCGCGCGGCTCCATGTCGTGAAGGCATTCCCACCCACAGACTTCGCCGCTGCGGTCATATCGGCTGTCAGCGCGCCATACAGACGCTTGAGGCGTCCAAGGTCATCGCCTGCCAGCGCGCCCCCTTGCCTGCCACTCTCCGCCGCTCCTATGGCCTCTCCAACGCTGGTTCGGAATTGTTTGAGGGCTTGCCACGTAACCCCGTTTTGCCGCGCCTCGGCCATGATGGCATCCCAGCGGTTCAGCCCAAGGCGCTGGGCGAGTTCCGGGTTGCCAGCGAAGGCAGCTTTGGCATCGCCAAGGGCGGTGGTGGTGTTGTCCAGCGTGAAGCGCGCATCTGCCGGGATATTCCTGTCGACCACATCGAACAGCTTCCGCGACGTGTCCTGAAACCCTTTCACGAAACCCCGCAGGCCTTCCTGCAACGTGTTCCCTGCCGCAGAGGGCGAAAGCGCGGAACCTATGCGGCCGCGAATACGTGAGAACACACCTTCCACCTCACCCACCGCGCGGGCAGCGTCGCGCGCAATCACATCGCCTGCGAAAGGCACCTTCTCAAGCCCTGCGGCAATCATGGCGGCGGTCTTGCCCTGCATCCCAGCAGAGGGGGTGATGCCCAAGTCTCCTGCCGCGCGGGCTGCCAGTTGACCGGGCTTCGCGGGCTTAGTGGCGTTCTCTGCCGCCCGAACGGCTGCCCCGCCTGCCCGAATGGTGCCACTTACCCCGGCCAGTTCGGGTGCGGAAACCTCCAGGCCCATCATCAAGTCACGGGCGAGTTGCCGTTCCTCTGTCTGGTTCTGGCCAACAGCCTCACCGACAAGCCCAGCGGCCCCGGCTAGGCCTGTTCCAAGCCCGCCCAGAACCATCCCGCCAAGGTCGCCTACCCCTGCCACAACGCCCTTAAGGCGCGGATCCATGCCTTCGGGGAGGGCGCGCATGGTCGGGCTTTGGGACTGGTCGAGAAGCCCAGCGCCGAAAGCTTGGGTCGCCGCCAGTGGCGCGGCCATTGCTTCCCCGGTGGTATCCCCGAAGGTGTCCGGGCGCGGCGCGGTCGGAACAGCAGAAACCCCGTCATAGGCGGGCGGGGGTTCCTGCGGTCCGGGCAAGGTTTCTTCCCGGTATCTTACCGCGCCTTGCCCGCCGTCGCCCTGCGCGTAAAGGGCAAGCTTCGCCAGTCGAGCAAGCCGCTCTGCTGCCGCCGTGTCGCCCGCGCTGTGGGCATTCCGAACAGCGGTCATCAGTTGCTGATAGGTGACCTCACCGGACTGGATGCGCTCACCCATGTTGCCTGCGCCGCCAAGCCTTGGCAGTGCCGCCGTCGCCAATCGCTTTGCGGCTTCGGTGTCCCCTGCGGCGGTGGCCTTTTCTGCCGCCTTCAGAAGCTGTTCAGCAGTCGGAGCCGCAGCGGCGGCAGAGGGCTTGGCAAGATGCTTCTGAATGGCGGTTTTGATGCTTGCTTCATCAGTTCCGGCCGGAAATTCGGCCACCGTGCCGTCAGGCAATTCCACTTCGATTGCCTGCCCCGATGCTGCTTGCCGGAAACTTTCGAAGGGATTGGCGGCAGGCTGCCGAAACTTAGCGAATGGGTTTTCACTGGGCTGAGATGCAACCCCCACGCTGGATGACGTTGATTGAGCCGAAACGGGTGGCGCTGCCTGTGCGGGGACGGCACGAAAGCCATCGGCCACTTGGGCGGCACCCATCCCGCGAAGTTCGGGGAAGCGGGCGCGAAGGGCGTTCAGTTCATTGGGGGTCATTTGCGGGTTTCCTTAGGGTGGTTTGAGAGTGTCCATTGCAACGAGTTGCAGCGCGGCATGGGTCGGCCAGCGAAGGGGGGGATGCGGGTAGAGCGGAACCTGCGGAACCTTTCTCCACACATTTCGTCCAAATGCAGAAACAGGGGATTAGGGCGGAACCTGCGGAACCGACATATTTCCGATTTACTGAAATTTATCATACACTTACTGTTTTCGGTGAAATGTGTGGGAAAAGGTTCCGCAAGGTTCCGCTTCCGCAGGGGATGTCGATTTTCGGCCCCTCGATTATTGAGGTTCCGCACAAGGGTTCCGCAGTAGGTTCCGCGCGTGGTCATAGCCGCCCCTCCGGGGGCAGATAGCGGGAAAGGTCACGGTTAGGCCCAGCCGTGAACTTGCCGGATCGGGTCCACCCCGCGCGGGTCAGGATGCCCACAATCCGCATGGCGTCGGCTTTGCTCAGCTTGTCTCTGGGGATTTCCATGCGTTGGAAAACGTCGCGTGTGCTGACCTCACTCAAGCCCTCAACCAAGGAAAGAACGTCTGCCGTCCAAGGGTCATCTGAGGCCCGAAGGGCAACCACAGCCGCTGCCTCGGTTTCCGTTTCGCGGTCAAGCCACCACTTTTCCCCGGCGCGGAACAGGGCGACGGCTTCGGCCCATATTTGGTCCCGGTCGCGGGTCAGATCAGCCAAAAGAACCTCACCCACCACAACGGGCCAGAAGCGCCGCCCGCCAGTGTCATCGGTCAGATAGTCGCTGCGATTGGTCGTTCCCGCGAACACACAGCGTCGCGGTTCAATCACCTCGGCGCGGCCATAGGCGGGGCGATAGCGTTCCTCTGTGCGGCTCAAAAATGCCTTCACTGCCTCGGTATCAGATCGGCGCATGGCCGACAGTTCGGGCAGTTCGATAATCCACTTGCCGCGAAGCCCTGCGCTGGCGTCCTTGCTATGGAGGTCGTGCAAGCCATCGTGGAACCATGCCTCGCCTGCGAGAGCCTTGAGGCCCGAAGACTTTCGTTGGCCCTGCTTGCCCTCAAGAACGAGCGCGCAATCCGCTTTGCAGCCTGGTTGCAGCGCGCGCGCAACGGCGGAAACAAGCCACGCCTGCCCGACCTTGCGGACGAAGTTGGTATCCTCAGCCCCGCAATAGCGAATGAGCCATTCCCCGGCGCGCGGCACACCATCCCATGAAAGGCCTTCCAGATAGTGCCGGACCGGGGAAATGATGGTCTGCGCCGCCACTGCATACAGAGCATCTGCCGTCGTGTTCTTGGTCGCATCGGGAAAGCCGTTCCGATTGAACCAACGCACCGCAGCGGTGATATCGGTATCGGCCAACGGGCGGGCGGTGAAATTGGCGCGGGGGACAGTGGTGCCGGGGATTGGCCTTAACAGCAAGGTTAGCCCTGCGAACTCATCATAAGCCAAAGTCTCCTGCCATGCAGGGTCCGTTTCCAAAACCATGCAGGCATTTTCCGCGCACCAGATTGGGCGACCTTTCCGGCCAAGCACTAGCTGCGGCCCCTGCTGGGCAGGCGCGGCTTCCGTAGCTGTATCGTGCATGACGGATCCATTGAACGCCACCACCACGCCGGATTGCCGTCCAGCATCAGGATTGCCAACGCCAGACCAATTGGCCTGCCGAAGTTCTTCCCCGTAGGCCGCGACAGCTTTCCGAAAATCGCCGCCATGCTCGAAGTGGCAATAAAGGTCGAACGCATCTCCGAAGCGCGCGCCATTGGCGCTTGCCTGCCCCAGATCGGCGGCGGCATCGCTTTCCGAAAGGCTAATCCAGTAGTCACCGAAGCAACGGGTTGCAAAACTTCCACTTGATTGAAGGGGCGACCGCCAATCGTTTGACCTCCCCGCGCGGGTGTAGCCATAGCGTTCCAGAAGGCTTTCGAGGTCGTGCGCCGCGTTGAAGGCATCAACCGGGCTTTCGCCATGCCCGATCCGCTGCAAGGCATCCGCCCGCCGCCGTTCCTGCCGTGCTGCGACTTCCCGCCTCGCGGCCTCGCGGCGGCTTCTGATTTCCTCTCGCCTCAGGATAACCGGGTGTTGCGGGTGGAGGTTCAAACGGTCTGACTGGATGACCTCGGATTGATAGAAACCACTGCGCGGGTTGGGCAGGTAGATAAGCTGGCCCGGTCGTTGAAGGGCGCGGTCACAAATCAGAACCCCCTCTGTTGCGGCTTCCAGAAGGTCAAAGAAGGCCTCTGCCGTATCGGCATAGTCGGCCCCTGCCAAATCATCCTTGAGCGGCACAAGCGCCCGCCATTTGCGGTTCTGCTCGATGGCTGAGGATGTCGAATAGATCAGCGCAGAGCATTGCCCCAGCACTGATGCCAGGGCTTGCTTCACGTCCTCCAAAGCGAGGTTGTTCTGGTCCACGTCGAGGGCCAGCCAAGAGAATGCACCTTGTTCCCTCTGCACAGTGTGGGAACGCGCATCGGCCTCTGTATGCCTGCTAGGGATGAACCATTGCGCCCGCTCTTTTTCGACAGGCGGAGGCGGGTTGCGGACCATTGCGACGATTTCGGGGGCGGTGATGACGGTATAAGGCGTGCCTGCGTCTTTGGATGGATTGGGCCGACCGTCGTTAAGCTGGACGGCATGAGTATCGGACTGCCCCCAACCTGTCGGGAAGGCCCGCGCCGCAGTTGTCGCGGCGACGTCGTGCAAAATCGGGGATGGCTCACCCACGGGACCACCTCCCAGGAAATGCGTCCTTGATGGCCTCCAAGATGATTTCAACGTCCATCACGGTAGGGACGCGGTAGATAAAGCCGTCGTCCCTGTCGCGGTTTCGCCAAAGCCAGACCTCATAGCTTCCGCTGGCGGACTGCTGCGGTGTGTAGACTTCGATGACGGGGCGAGTATTGGTTTTGCGGTTAGGGAAGTTGATGACCGTCATTCCCGGCCCTCCCCATATGCGAGGTGGGCGAGGATGCCTGCGACAGGGCCAGAAAGGCCCCACCGGCGGCGAAGGATTGAGAGACGAAGCGCACTCATGCGGCCACCTCGGCCAGTTTCGCGGCGCTGGGTGGAAAGCGCAGGGCTTGCCGATCAGTGCCTTCAGGCAAGCTGTAATGGGCGAGGTTTTCAGGACCAACGTAGCGAACCTGAATTGGCCATCCGAACCGTTTTTGCAACCTGTTGCAGATTGCGGCCAACCGCCAACCTTTGGCTTCGCCGATCTCATCTCTATGCGTGATTTCGCGACCTTCCAAAAGCGCCGCACAGGTCCAATAAACCTGCGTCGGGTTGGAATACCATCCTGCGGATTTCTTCATTGCTCTGCCTCGGACGTTGAAAACCGGGGCGGGGTGCGATATGTTTGAAGCCTGCGAAGTCTGCCCAAACGAATACCGCCCCGCCGTTAGCCCCGGCGGGGTTTCGTTTATGCAGCTTGCAGTTTGGAGGCTTCCCACGCCTCAATCTCAGACAGCCGCCAGCGAGTGCAGCCCGGAGTAAGGCTTACCGGCTTGGGAAATGTCGGGTCCGTCTTGGCCCAGCGCCAAAGGGTTGCACGATGCACCCCGTAGCGGGCGGCAAGGCGTAGAACATCCACGAAAACTTCAGCCATATTTGCGCTCCGTCGAATAAAGTCTCGATTAAGCGCATTCTGTCGCACCGAAATCAGACTGCGAAACGAATGTCGTTTTGATTGATTTATGATTTTTCTAAGATTTTGGCCTACGACCGGGTCGAGAAAGGGCAGGAACTTCTCTGGTAAAATCCTTCCAAAGAGCCTCCCAAGCCGCACGACTCATTCCAACACCAAATCTTGCCATAAACCCACTCTTTCGCAGATCCGGCGTTGATCGGTGTGCTTCTACCATTGCTGCGACTAGTTCGGCGTGTTTGTGAGTTCGCGCCTTCCTATCTCCTTTGCGCTTGCGTTCACAAAGCTCGACAAGCTTATCGTAAATTTTGTTTGGATAGCTGGGGATTTCGTTGAGCGCGATGCAGAGTGGGAAGCCTTCAATCGGCCGAACAGAGTTTACCCAAGGCCCGTGCTTGCTATCTGGAACCCTGATGGTCATGGCGTTCAGGTCAACAAACGGAAGCTCAACCTTCCCTACCCGCAGCCTTGCCTCCCGGTCGGTCGGAAAGGTTGGATAGTCGTTGAAGTCGAAGGGGTCGTAGGCTTCCACCGAAAGGACAACAGGGGCAAGCCGATGGAGCGCCCCTGAGGGAGCAACAACCCGAATTTGGTCTCGGAAGAACTCAAGAAATCGAACCATAAGCCATGTATTGTAGGAGTCGACCTCATCGAAGGCTGGCCCGGTTGCAATCCGCATGGTTGCAATGCCGTCTTGCTCCAAGTCCCTTTCAAAGTCCTCGAGGGCCAGCGCGGCGTCTGCCTCCTCCCAAAGCACATGTGACACTTCTGATAGTGTAACGAAACCTTCTGGGCACCACATCAGCGCATCCTCACAACTTTGCCCTTGGCCTCTGCCCCCATCAGGAAGCCCGCCCATGCGGCCATCATCGCGCGGCGCTTCTCCACCATATCGCCCCGGCGATAAGCGGCTTCAACGGCATTGCTGATGCGGTGGGCCAGCGCAACCTCGGCCATTTCGCCGGGGTAGGTTGTCCGTTCCGCCACCCAATCGCGGAAGGTCGAGCGAAGGCCATGCGGCACGGCGGGCCGCTTATTCACGCGGTCAATGAAGCCTGCGCCGCCCTTTTCGATATCCGCCGCGTGCATCCGGCGCATGGTCATAGAAAGCGCCATGTCCGAAAGCATCCCGCCCCGGACAGCCGGAAACACCAGCGGATTGCCTTCTAGCTTTGGCAGGGCTTCCAAAAGAGCCACGGCCTCTTTCGTGAGCGGAACGCGGTGTTCCCGTTGCATCTTCATCCTATGCGCAGGGATAATCCAAAGCGCCTGTTTCGTGTCTATCTCGTCCCACCGCGCGCCCCGCACTTCGCCCGAACGCGCCGCAGTCAGGGCTGCGAATTCCAGCGCCCGCGCTGGGAAGCCGTCACGGGTCCGCAGATCGGCAATCCATCGCGCGGCGTCGTCCAGTTGCAGTGCCGGATGGTTGCTTTCGGTTGCGACTTTGGAAGGGGCGGGCAGCAGTTCCTTGAGATTGCCCACCCAGCGGGCCGGGTTGTCGCCTGTGCGATGGCCCGCTACGGTCGCCCACGAAAGCACGGCCTCAATTCGCCCGCGAAGGCGCGTAGCCGTTTCCGTCTTGGTCGCCCAGATCGGCTGCAAAACGCGCAGCACAGCGGCGGTATCAATCTCTTGGACGGGGAGCGCGCCCAGCGATGGTATGGCATAGGCGTCGAGCGTGCTGCGCCATTGGTCGCGGTGCTTTTCGTTCCTGAACCCGTCCAGCTTCGCAGCTAGGGCCTTATCAACGGCATCCTTGAAAAGCAGCCCCTTGCGCTGGGCGAGGATTAGGCGGGCTTTAGCCGCCTTCTTTTCCTCCACAGGGTCAACACCTCGCGCAATCAAGTCGCGGGCTTCGCGGGCTTTGTCGCGGGCCTGCGCCAGCGTGACGGTCGGATAACCGCCCAGCCCAATATCCCTGCGCTTGTTGCCCACCAGAACCCGCAGCACCCACGTTTTGCCGTTCTTGGGGGTGACTTGCATGTAAAGGCCGGAAACCCCGCCCACGGCAAACATCGCGTTGCCCTTGCCGCCCGGATGGGCAAGCCGCTTTACGTCGAGCGGTCCAAGTTCTGCGGCAACCTTCGGCATCGCGGCTATCCTTCGTCATACCCATCAAAGATAGAATCACAGGATGCGACGGCTTGCAACGGATAACGACAAGCGCAAAGGTGGCTTTCCGTAACCGCCTATATATATTGGGTTGTGCTGCGTCGTGTTGCGACAGTATGCGGCAGCACGATGGCGGCCTCCGGGTCCGCCATCCTCCTTACATCAATGCGGAAAATGCAGGCATGGCTGGCGGAAATTCTTCCTTTCCGCAAGGTTTCTGGCCTTGCCTGCGGTTCGAGACCGGGACAGGCACGGCCTGTGCTGCTGCGACCGTCCTGTTCCGGGCAGCATGGCGTCATCGTCTCGGCGGGGCGGAAATTCACGGCGGCGCGGGTGTTTTTCGCATTTTCGCCAAAATCCGCCTCTAGGCCCGCGTCATGCAGCGGATACATTCCATCGACCTCTTGAAGATCGTCATCGCCTTTGGTGTCGTGTGGGGGCATGCCTTGCTCATGACGCAGGATGGCGGGGTCATTGCCTATCTGCTCGGGCATGGTCTGGCGCGGACGGTCGTGCCCATCTTTGCCGTGGTGTCGGGGTTCCTTTTCTTTTTCACGGAACGCGGCGGCAAGGCGAAGCCGTGGCTGATCCGGCTTTTCGTCTTTTATCTGTTCTGGTGCGTGGTCTATCTGCCGATCTGGTGGCCGAAGCCCGCGACGATTCCGGCGGTGGCGGAGAACCTGTTCTTTGGTCCGCTTCATCTGTGGTATCTGGCGGCGCTGCTTCCGGCCCTGACCATTCTGCGGATGGTCGTTGCACATTCGGGCGGTGAGGAGGGCGTGCGGAGACGTCTGTTCTGGATCGCCCTTCTGTGCCTGTCCTGTGGGACCCTGATCCAGTCGACAGACTATTTCACCGCGATCGATCTGCCGCTGAACGCCTATCGCAACGCCCTGTTCATGGAGTTTCCCTTCGTTTCCTTCGGCTATCTGATCGCGGCGAAGGTCAAGCGCGACGGGATCGACGGCTTGCCCCCGGTGCCGTTGCTTTGCGGTTTGCTGGCGGTGTTGGTGGTGCTGCGCCTTGCCGAGGCATGGGTCAGCATGAGGACATTCGGCCTGAGCATTGTCGCGCCGCCGGAGTTTCCCTTCCTGCTGGCGGCGTTCGCCGTCGTCATCGTCATGCTGACCCTGCGCCTCAAGGTGCCGCAGATGCCGGTCAATTTCGGCTATCTGTCGATGATGATCTATTTCCTGCATATGGGCTTTCTGGTCATCGGGCTGCATTTCGGGGTGAAGGATGCCGAAGTCCTGACCGTGATCGGCCTCGTGGCCTCTGTCCTTTCGGCGCTGGCCTTGCAGGCCGTGCTGCCGTTGCTTCCGCGATCTGTCCCGAAACTGCGCGCTTTCGCGGGATTTGCCGGGCTTCAACGGGCGGAACAGGAAGAACGGCGCCCCTGATTGGACGGCCTGCCGCGGCCTGCGGTGGTCGGGATGCGGAGGGGCGGGGGGATGCGATGCCCTTCACCTTGCGCGTCCAAACTGGCATGTGGGGGGCGATTGTCCTTTAGGAGGCCGCGCCATGCTGACTGGAAAACACTTGATCGCCGGGGAATGGGTGGGAAGCGGGGGCAGCTTCACCTCATCGCCCGCCACGGGGGAGGGGGCGGTCTTCGCCGATGGCGGGGCGGCGGAGGTGGATCGCGCAGTGCGGGCGGCGGAAGAGGCCTTCTGGTCCTATTCGGCGCTGCCACGGGCGGCGCGGGCGGCCTTTCTGGAGCGGATCGCGGATGAGATCGAGGCGCGCGGGGCGGAGCTGACGGCGGTTGGATCGGCCGAGACTGGCCTGCCCACGGCGCGGCTGGAAGGGGAGCGGGGGCGGACCACGGGGCAGTTGCGGCTGTTCGCGCGGCATATCCTGACCACGGGTTTTCTGGATCTGCGCCATGATGCGGCGCTGCCCGACCGGCAGCCCTTGCCGCGCCCGGACATCCGCATGATGCAGCGCGCGCTGGGGCCGGTGGCGGTGTTCGGGGCGTCGAACTTCCCTCTGGCCTTCTCGACGGCGGGGGGCGATACGGCCTCGGCGCTTGCGGCGGGCTGTCCGGTGGTGGTGAAGGGGCATCCGGCCCATCCGGGGACGGGCGAGATCGTGGCGCAGGCGGTGGATGCGGCGGTGCAGGCCTGTGGCCTGCATCCGGGCGTGTTCAGCCTGATACAGGGTGTCGGGACGGAATTGGGCACGGCGCTGGTGCAGCATCCCCTGATCTGCGCGGTGGGGTTCACCGGGTCGCTTGGCGGCGGGCGGGCGCTGTTCGACCTGTGCGCGCGGCGGGAGGTGCCGATCCCCTTCTATGGCGAATTGGGGTCGGTGAACCCGGTTTTCCTGCTGCCTGCGGCGCTGGCGGCGCGGGGGGAGGCGATTGCCAAGGGCTGGGCCGCGTCGCTGACGATGGGGGCGGGGCAGTTCTGCACCAATCCGGGCATCGTGGTGGCGATGGCGGGGGCGGAGGGCGATGCCTTCGTCGCGGCGGCAGAGGCGGCGCTGGCGGCGGTCGGGCCGCAGGTGATGCTGACCGACGGGATCGCGGCGGCCTATCGCAGCGGGCGCGACCGGATCGCGGCCACGGCAGGGGTGCGCGAGGTTCTGACCTCGGTTTGCGACCGGCGCCATGCGACGCCCTATCTCTATGAGGTGTCGGGGGCGGATTGGCTTGCGAATGCCGCCTTGGGGCATGAGGTCTTCGGGCCGCTGGGCATGGTGGTGCGCGTCGCGGATGCCGATCAGATGCTGGAGGTGGCGCGGTCGCTGGAGGGGCAGTTGACCTGCACGCTCCAGATGGAGGCGGGCGATACCGATCTGGCGCGGCGCCTGATGCCGGTGCTGGAGCGCAAGGCGGGGCGGGTGCTGGCGAACGGCTTTCCCACCGGGGTGGAGGTCTGCGAGGCGATGGTGCATGGCGGGCCCTATCCGGCCAGCACGAATTTCGGCGCGACCAGCGTGGGGACGATGGCGATCCGCCGCTGGTTGCGGCCGGTGAGCTATCAGAACATGCCGGTGGAGTTGCTGCCCGAGGAGTTGCGGTAATCTTGCGGAGCGGGGCCGGCAGGGCCGTCCCCGCACGCCTTTCCTCTCGCCTCCCGCGCGTGCCGCGCATCCGGCTCGGCTGATGGGGCCCTGCCCCAAACCCCGGGGTATTTGGGCCGAGACGAAGGGCAGGGGTGTCTCGGTTTCGTCGGCGCACTGGGGGGGAAGGCGCGGCGCGCCGAGGGGGGGCGGATGCCCCCCCTGTTGCGACGGGATCAGGCCTCGTCCTTCAGGAGGAGGGCGAGGGCAAGCACCGACAGCGCGACGCCCACGAGGATGAGCGGGGGCGGCGCGGCGCGGCCCATCGCGATTTCCCACAGGATGACCCATGAGGGCACGAGATAGGTATAGGCCATGACCTTGGCCGCGGGCAGGCGCATCGTGGCATATTGCATCAGCACGAAGGTGGCGGCGCTGGCGAAGATCGCGGTGTAGAGGAGCGTCACCCAGACGATGGCGGGCAGGGCGGCCCAGTCGGTGGCGCGGATCGCGGGCAGGCCGGTGGCGGTGAGGATCAGCCAACCCGCCACCATCATCCCGAAGGTGAAGACCACGGCGGGTTCGCCCCGGTTGAGTTTGCGCACCAGGGGCGTGTAGAGCGCATGGGCGACGCAGCCCGCGAAATAGATCGCCTCGCCCGCGCCGATGTGGAAGGCCAGAAGCTTGGCCGGATCGGCGCGGAAGATCACCCAGAGCGCGCCCACGGCACCGATGGCCAGAGCCAGCCCCATCCGCGCGGTCACGCGCTGGCGCAGCGTGAGCCAGCCGAAACCCGCCGCCATGACGGGCGTCAGGGTGAAGACCGCCGCCGTGGCGACGGGTTCTGCTGTCTTGAGGCCCTGAAACATCAGGACGAAATAGGCGGCAAGCAGGCCGCCGAGGATGAGATAGCGCCATGGGGCCTGCAACGCGGCGCGCCTGATCCCCGTGCTGGCGAAGGCGGCGGCGCCGACCAGTGCCCCGGCTATGGCGAAGCGCAGCACCGTCAGCGCCAGCGGATCGATCAGCGGGGCGGCCATGGCGCCAAGGCTGAAGGACCCCGCGACGAGACCCGAGAAGGCGAGCATCGCGAGGTGGCCGCGCTGGGATTGGGTGAGGGTCATGGCGGGCTGCGGGACCGGGTCAGAGGTTCCAGCCCTTGGCCGCCTCTTTCAGCGAAGTGAGGAAGGCCTGCACCTTGCGGGTGCGGTGCAGATCGACATGGGTGACGATCCAGAGCGGCGCCTCCCATTCGGGGCGGGGGGGCATGACCTCGATCAGGTCGGGGTCGTTCTGCGCCTTGTAGGCGGCAAGGAAGCCGAGGCCCAGCCCGCCACGCAGTGCCGCCTCGAAGGCGGCGGGCTCGGTGGCGCGGAAACTGATCCGTTCGGGCGGGACTTGGGCGCGCATCCAGCGGTGGAAGGGGGCGCGGCTGTCGGCTGCATCGGTGCCGATGAAGCGGTGGGCGGGGAAATCGGCCTCGGATTGCGGGAGGCCATGCGCCGCCGCATAGCCGCGCGAGGCGTAGAGACCGGCGCGCATCCGGGCAAGGGGTTGGACCACGTTGTCGGGTTCCTCTGGGGCGGCCCCGGCGCGGATGGCGACATGCGCCTCGCCATAGTCCAGCCGGAAGACGCGCGTATCGGTGAGGAAGCGCAGAAGGATGCCGGGATAGGCGGTCTGGAAACGCGCAAGGACCGGGATCATCAGGTCCGACAGGCCCACGATGGCGGTGACGACCAATTCGCCCGAGACGGTTTCGCCAAGCCCCTTGATGCGCGAGGAGAGCTGGGCGAATTGCTCATCCGTCGTCTGGGCGACAGCGAGCAGGTCGTGGCCTGCCTCGGTGGGCGTGTAGCCGCGCGCGTGGCGCTGGAAGAGCTTGGTCCCCAGCCGCTTTTCCAGCGCGTCGATGTGGCGGATCACGGTGGCATGGTGGACGCCCAGCACCTCGGCCGCGCCCGAGACGGTGCCCAGACGGGCGACCTGATAGGCGGTGCGGATTTCGTCCCAGGTGTCGATGGTCATCCTTGGCGTCCGTGAAAAGATCTTTGCGATATGAGGCGATGCCTGCGCGGGGAATGCAAGGGTGGAATGGGTCTGGACTGTGGGCGAGGACTGGGGCGAGGCTTGACTCGCGGGGGCGCGGGGCGTAGTGGGGCGGGAATTCCCCGGAGGCCCGTGCTTCCGGTCCCGTCGCATTTGCGGGGATCGCCATCCGTCAGCGCGTTGCGCCCACGGGTGCCGTCGCCCTTTGCAGGTGCATTCCCGCCGCCGGATGCCCATATCCGGCAGATCGCAACGAACCCGGAGGGTCGCCATGTTCGAGAGCCTGTCAGAACGCCTTGGTGGTGTCTTCGACCGTCTGACCAAGGCGGGCGCGCTGACCGAGGCGGATGTGGTGGCGGCGCTGCGCGAGGTGCGGGTGGCGCTTCTGGAGGCGGACGTCTCGCTGCCCGTGGCGCGGGACTTCATCAAGCGGGTGCAGGACAAGGCCACCGGCGTGGCGGTGACGAAATCGGTCACGCCGGGGCAGATGGTCGTCAAGATCGTCCATGACGAGTTGATCCGCGTGCTGCAGGGCGAGGGGCCCGCGGATGCGCTGAAGATCGACAATCCGCCTGCCGCCGTTCTGATGGTGGGTTTGCAGGGGTCGGGCAAGACCACGACGACCGCCAAGCTGGCCAAGCGGTTGAAGGAGCGGAACGGGAAGAAGGTCCTGCTGGCCTCGCTTGACACCAACCGTCCGGCCGCGATGGAGCAGCTTGCCATTCTCGGCGCGCAGATCGGGGTGGATTCGCTGCCCATCGTGAAGGGCGAGAGCGCGGTGCAGATCGCCAAGCGGGCGAAGACGCAGGCGAGCCTTGGCGGCTATGATGTGCTGTTCCTCGATACCGCCGGTCGTCTGCATATCGACGAAGTCCTGATGGACGAGGTGCAGGCGGTGCGCGACATCGCCCAGCCGCGCGAGGTGCTGCTGGTTGTCGATGGTCTGACGGGTCAGGACGCGGTGAACGTCGCCACGGAATTCGACGGCAAGGTCGGGATTTCGGGCGTCGTGCTGACGCGGATGGATGGCGACGGTCGCGGCGGTGCGGCGCTGTCGATGCGGGCCATCACCGGAAAGCCCATCCGCTTCGTCGGTCTGGGCGAGAAGATGGACGCGCTGGAAACCTTTGAGGCCGAGCGTGTGGCGGGGCGCATCCTTGGCATGGGCGATATCGTCGCCCTCGTCGAGAAGGCGCAGGAGACCTTCGAGGCCGAGCAGGCCGAGCGGATGGCGAAGCGGTTCGCCAAGGGTCTGTTCAACATGAACGACCTGAAGATGCAGCTTGAGCAGATGGTCAAGATGGGCGGGATGCAGGGCCTGATGGGGATGCTTCCCGGCATGGGCAAGATGCAGGCTGCCGCCGCCGAGGCGGGTCTGGATGACAAGATGCTGAAGCGGCAGATCGCGCTGATCCAGTCGATGACCAAGAAGGAGCGCGCGAACCCCGACCTGTTGCAGGCGAGCCGGAAGAAGCGGATCGCGGCGGGGGCGGGTCTGGACGTGGCCGATCTGAACCGGCTGCTGAAGCAGCACAAGCAGATGGCCGAGATGATGAAGAAGATGGGTAAGGGCGGCATGATGAAGCAGGCCATGCGCCAGATGATGGGCAAGGGCGGGATGCCCGATCCGTCGAAGATGACGCCCGAGCAGCTTGAGGAAGCGGCGAAGGGGATGCGGCAGGGGCTGGGGCAGGGCGGAGGCTTCCCCGGAATGCCGCGCGGGATGACGCTGCCTGCGGGCCTTTCCGGCCTGATGAAGAAGAAGTGAGGCCGCGATGACCGACGCCGCCCAACGTGCCACCGAAATCCTGAAGGAGCATCGCCAGTCGATCGACCGGCTGGATGCGATCCTTGTCTATACGCTGGCGGAGCGGTTCAAGCATACGCAGGCGGTGGGGCAGTTGAAGGCTGCGCATGATCTGCCGCCGAGCGATCCGGCGCGCGAGGCGCGGCAGATGGCGCGGCTGGACCAACTGGCCAAGGAGGCCGATCTGGACCCCGATCTGGCGAAGAAATTCCTGAACTTCATCATCAGCGAAGTCATCAGGCATCACGAGAAACTGCAGAAATAACCCATGACGGTGCGTGACGCACCCGACGAAACCCAAGGAGAAGACTATCATGGCTATGAAGATCCGGCTTGCCCGCGGCGGTTCCAAGAAGCGTCCGCATTATTCCATCGTCGCATCTGACTCGCGCATGCCGCGCGACGGCCGCTTCCTGGAGAAGCTGGGGACCTACAACCCGCTGCTCGCCAAGGACGACGAGAACCGCATCAATATGGACCTCGACCGCGTGAAGCATTGGCTGGGTCAGGGCGCGCAGCCGACCGACCGTATCGCGCGCATGCTGGAAAACGCGGGCGTGCTGCCGAAGAAGGCGCGTAACAACCCGAAATCCGCCGTGCCGGGCAAGCAGATGGCCGAGCGCGCCGCGAAGAAGGCCGCCCGTTCGGCCGCCCCTGCGGAAGAATAAGACCGAAGGCCGGGGGGGCCGCCCATGCGGCCCCCCCCTTTCCTGATCCTGCAACCGGGTGAATGACCATGACGCGACCTGACCGCATCTGTGTCGGTGCCATCGCCGGGTCCTTCGGCGTGCAGGGCGAGGTGCGGCTGAAAAGCTTTTGCGCCGATCCGGAGGCGATTGCCGCCTATGGCCCGCTCTGGACCGAGGATGGAACGCGATCCTTCACCGTGAAATTGACACACGCCTCTGTCTCGGGCGGGGTTGGCGCGCGCCTGTCGGGCGTTGCCACCAAGGAACAGGCCGATGCCTTGAAGGGCGTGCAGCTTTTCGCGGATCGGGACCGGCTGCCTTCGCTGCCGGATGACGAATTCTATCACGCGGATCTGATCGGTCTGACGGCGCAGGATACCGGCGGGGCGACCCTTGGCACGGTGCAGGCGGTGCATAATCACGGCGCGGGGGATATGCTGGAAATCCTTGGCCCGGGGATGAAGTCGGCGCTGCTGGTGCCCTTTACCCTTGCCGTGGTGCCGACCGTCGATCTGGCGGCGGGGCGGATCGTGGTGGACATGCCGGAAGGTCTGGAATGACCGATGAGGCGCCGAAATCGCATGGCCGCCTGAAGGTGCAGGTCAGCCTGCAACCGCGCGACCTGATGGAGGAACCGCGCCGCGTGAAGGGCGCATGGGAGGCGCGGATCGTCACGCTGTTTCCTGAGGCCTTTCCCGGCGTGCTGGGCCTGTCGCTGACGGGCAAGGCGCTGGACCAGGGGCTGTGGCGGCTGGAGACGCTGGACCTGCGGACTTTTGGCGAGGGCAAGCATCGGAATGTGGACGACACGCCCGCGGGCGGTGGCGCGGGGATGGTTCTGCGCGCCGATGTGGTGCATCGCGCGCTGCGGCAGGCGATGAATGGCGCGCCGATGGACCGGGCGCGCTGGCCTGTGGTCTATCTCTCGCCGCGCGGGCGGCGGTTCGATCAGGCGCAGGCGCGGGCCTGGGCGGCGGCAGAGGGGGTGACCGTCCTCTGCGGGCGCTTCGAGGGGGTGGATCAGCGGGTGCTGGATCATTGGGGGATCGAGGAGGTCAGCCTTGGCGATTTCGTCCTGACCGGGGGCGAGATCGCGGCGCAGGCGATGATCGACGCGACGGTGCGGCTGTTGCCCAATGTTCTTGGCAATGCGGCGAGCACCGAGGAGGAGAGTTTCTCCGACGGTTTGCTGGAGCATCCGCAGTATACGCGGCCTGCGGTCTGGGAGGGGCGGGAGATCCCACCCGTGCTGATGTCGGGCCATCACGGCGAGATCGAGAAGTGGCGGCGGGCGGAGCGGGAGCGGCTGACGCAGGAGCGGCGGCCGGATCTCTGGGCGAGGCGGAAGGGGTGAACCCCTTCGAGGCGGGGTGAACCCCGCCCTACGTGCATCCTTGCGAGGATGCAGTCGAGGGGGCCGTTCAATGCGCTTCCGCCCTTGACCGCAAGGGCCATTCGCCCCTATACGCCCCCGGTCCGGGGCGGTTTCGTCATCCGGGCGCGATTCCTTTTGCCTTCTGCTTCCTTCGGCAGGGTCATGGGCAAGGGGGACGTCACAGTCAAAGCAGGCCTGCATCTCTGGCGGGCGCCGTAAGGCGGACCCGATCGAAGACCGAGAGCTCTGGGGCGGCATCACCTTCACGGGCATACCGTGAGCACAGAAAGGATTGCGCATGAACCTGATCGCGCAGATCGAGGCGGAGCAGATCGCCGCCCTGAACAAGACCATCCCGGATTTCAAGGCCGGCGACACCATCCGCGTCGGCTACAAGGTGACCGAAGGCTCGCGTTCGCGCGTGCAGATGTATGAAGGCGTCTGCATCGGCCGCAAGGGCGGGCTGACCATCTCGGCCTCGTTCACCGTCCGCAAGATTTCCTTCGGCGAAGGCGTGGAACGTGTGTTCCCGCTCTATTCGACCAACATCGACTCGATCGAGGTCGTCCGTCGTGGCCGCGTCCGCCGTGCGAAGCTGTATTACCTGCGTTCGCGTCGCGGCAAGTCGGCCCGTATCGCCGAAGTGTCGAACTACAAAGAAAAAGCCGAGTAAGGAGCCGGACCGATGAAAAAGGGCATCCACCCCGACTATCACATGATCACGGTCAAGATGACCGACGGTTCCACCTTCCAGACCCGCACCACCTGGGGCAAGGAAGGCGAGCAGATGGCGCTGGACATCGATCCGCTGGCGCATCCGGCATGGACCGGCCAGTCGGCCAAGCTGATGGACACCGGCGGCCGCGTGTCGAAGTTCAAGAACAAATACGCCGGTCTGGGCTTCTGATCCCTGCCACCGCGCGATGGTTGAACGCCGCCCCGAAACGGGCGGCGTTTTCCATTTCCGGGCCACAAAGGGCTTGCGGATTTCCGCCAACTGGGCCTTATCCCTGTCTCGCCCTGCCTGCGGGAGCAGGGGGCGCGCTCGGGAAGGTTCGGGGGACTGCTGAATGGCGCATATCATCGTCGTGGGGAACGAGAAGGGCGGGTCGGGGAAATCGACCACCTGCATGCATGTCGCCACGGCGCTGGCGCGCATGGGGTTCCGCGTGGGCGCGCTTGACCTTGACCTGCGGCAGCGCAGCTTTGGCCGCTATGTCGAGAACCGCCGCGCCTACATGGCCCGCGCGGGGCTGAGCCTGCCGACCCCGGATTACCGCGAATTGCCGGAAGTGCCGGCGGACCAGTTGCAGGCGGGCGAGAATGCCTTCGACGCGCGGCTGGCGGCTGCGGTGGCGGCGCTGGAGCCCGTTTCGGATTTCATCGTGATCGATTGCCCCGGATCGCATACCCGCCTGTCGCAGGTGGCGCATTCGCTGGCCGATACGCTGATCACGCCGCTGAATGACAGTTTCGTCGATTTCGACCTTCTGGCGCGGGTCGATCCCGAGACGGGCAAGGTGAAGGGCCCGTCGATCTATTCCGAGATGGTCTGGAACGCGCGACAGTTGCGCGCGCAGGCGGGGTTGAAGCCCATCGACTGGATCGTGCTGCGCAACCGCCTTGGCGCGCAGCAGATGCACAACAAGAAGAAGGTGGGCGCGGCGCTGGAGGAATTGTCGCGGCGCATCGGGTTCCGCGTGGCCCCCGGATTCTCCGAACGCGTCATCTTCCGCGAGCTTTTCCCGCGCGGGCTGACGCTGCTGGATCTGCGCGACACGGGCGTGGATCAGTTGAACTTGTCCAACATCGCCGCGCGGCAGGAAGTGCGCGATCTGGTGGCCGAACTCAGACTGCCCGGTGTTCGGGTAGATTTCTGAGGGCGCCCTTGATCGGGCCGGTCTGGGCGGCACGCAGCATTTCGCGCGCGCCGATGCGCTGCAGGCGCAGGTCGAATTGCGGGTCCACCTGCGCGGTTTTGTGCGCGAAGAGCCCCAGTTTCTGAAGCAGGGCAAGACCGAGTTGCATGGCCCATCTCCTGTATTGGCCGGGTAGGCATTTCATTCACATGTCTCACCGTGCCCGCCAAGCTGGGCGAGACTTGGGCAAAGGCAGGGTCTTTCCGGGCCGGAATGACCCTTGCCGCAGGACAATCGGACCGGAACGGCGGCGATCCTGCGGCAAGCGTTTCCATTCCCGTTCCGTGGGGGCCTTGAGGCGCCGCGCCTTGGCATGGCAAGACAGGGTGGCGTCTGCCTAAGAAGGACCCGTCATGCCCAACCTGCTTTTCGATGCACTCTTTGCCCCGCTCGCCGGGCGTGAAACGCCGCTCCTGACCCTGCGCGACGGGCGCGGCATCGGCGGCGACGCCTTCCTGCGGCTGGTCCTGCGGCAGGCCGAGGCGCTGGCAGCGCTGGGTCTGACCAAGGGCGACCGCATCGCGGTGCAGGTCGCCAAGACGCCCGAGGCGCTGGCGCTCTACGGGGCGGCGGTCGCGCTGGGCGCGGCCTTCCTGCCGCTGAACACGGCCTATACCCCGGCGGAGGTGGACTATTTCCTTGGCAATGCCTCGCCCCGCCTTTTCGTCTGCGACGGGGCGCGCGAAGCCGCGCTTGCCCCGGTGGCGGCAGCGCGGGGGGCGCGGCTTCTCACGCTGAATGCCGACGGGACGGGGGGGCTGTCCGATCTGGCGGCGCGGGTCGCGGGGCAGGTGGCCATCGCCGATTGCGCGGGCGACGATCTGGCGGCGATCCTCTATACATCGGGAACGACGGGGCGGTCCAAGGGGGCGATGCTGTCGCATCGCAACCTTCTGTCCAATGCCGAGGTCCTGCTGCGCGAATGGCGCTTTGTCCCCGGCGACGTGCTGCTGCATGCGCTGCCCATCTTCCACACGCATGGGCTTTTCGTGGCCTCGAACCTTGCGCTCTTGGCGGGCGCGCGGATGATCTGGCATCCGGGCTTTGACGCGGGCGCGGTGCTGGACGACCTGCCCAAGGCCAGCGTGATGATGGGCGTGCCCACCTTCTATACCCGCCTGCTGGAGGAGCCGCGCCTGACCCGCGACCTCGTGGGGCATATGCGGCTTTTCATTTCGGGCTCTGCCCCGCTTCTGGCCGAAACGCATGAGGCATGGGAGGCGCGGACCGGCCACCGCATCCTTGAACGCTATGGCATGACCGAGACGAACATGAACACCTCGAACCCCTATGAGGGCGAGCGGCGAGCGGGCACTGTGGGCTTCCCTCTGCCGGGGGTGGAATTGCGCATCCTGACCGAGGGGGGCGAGGCCGCGCCGGAAGAGGTGGGGATGATCGAGGTGCGCGGTCCGAATGTCTTTGGCGGCTATTGGCAGATGCCGGAGAAGACGCGCGAGGAGTTGCGCGAGGATGGCTGGTTCATCACCGGCGATCTGGGGAAGCGCGATGCCGACGGCTATGTGCATATCGTGGGGCGGGCGAAGGATCTGGTGATCACCGGGGGATACAACGTCTATCCCAAGGAGGTGGAACTGGTGCTGGACGATGTGGCGGGCGTGGCCGAAAGCGCGGTGATCGGCGTGCCGCATCCCGATTTCGGCGAGGCGGTCTTTGCCGTGCTGGTGCCGCAGAAGGGCGTGGCGCTGGATGCGGCGGCGGTGCTGGGCGCGATTGCCGGGCAATTGGCACGCTTCAAGCAGCCCAAGGCGGCGGTGGTGGTGGACAACCTGCCGCGCAATACGATGGGCAAGGTGCAGAAGAACCTTCTGCGGGACCAGTACGGCAGGTGGTTCGCGGGGTAAGGCGAAATCTGACGCAGATTTCGCGGCGATTTCTGCATGCAGAAATCGTCTGGACATGTGAGGCCACGGGTGCAGTGCGGAATTTGCGCCAAATTCCGCCGAGTTTTCTGCGTCAGAAAACGCCTTCGCGATCCGGGTCGAGTTCGGTTTCCAGAAACCGCTCAAAGGCGTCCAGATCCACCGGATCGAACTGCCCGAAGCCCTGCATCCAGACCGAGGCCGCGCGCAGGGCATCGGGCTCCAGCTTGCACCACTTTACCCGCCCCCGCTTTTCCTGTGTGATCAGCCCCGCCTCCGCCAGCACGGCAAGATGCTTGGATATCGCGGCAAGCGACATGGCGAAGGGTTCGGCCACATCGGTGACCGCCATGTCATCCTCCAGAAGCATCGTCAGGATCGCGCGGCGCGTGGGATCGGCCAGCGCGGCAAAGACGGTGTCCAAGGGGTCGGGCGGGGCATCGCTCATGCGGCATCTTTGCGGGGGCGGGGGGAAATCGTCAACCATCCGGTTGAATATGCCGCAATGCCGCATCCTCCGTGGCCGGGGCGCAGGGCGATCTGCCGCGCCTTTCGAAAGTGTATATTTATCAGGCACTTGACGATCACCCGCCGGGGGATTTCGCGGCTTGACTCACAGGGGTTGCCTCCGTAGGTTCCGCCCGACTGTTCTGGGGGCCCCCAAGCATGGCTGACGATCCCGATCCCGCACGTCTTGCGGCGCTGGAGGAGAAACTGGCCAAGGCGAAGGTCGCGGTCGAAGGGCCGCGCAAGCGCCATCAGGACAACCAGTATTCGCAGGCCCAACTCGCCTGGCGGATGGTGGTGGAGCTTGTGGCCGGTCTCGCGATCGGCTTCGGCATCGGATACGGGCTTGATACCCTCTTCGGGACCATGCCCATCTTTCTGGTGCTGTTCATCTTCGCTGGGCTGGCAGCCGGTGTGAAAACCATGCTGCGATCCGCGAAGGAAGTGCAGGAACGCAAGGCGGCCGAGGCCGCCGCAGAAGAGGGCTAGGAACGTGGCGGAAGAGGCGCATAGCGAAGGCGGTCTGGTGTTTCACCCGATGGACCAGTTCATCGTGAAGCCGCTGTTCGGCGATGGACCGGTGGAATGGTACACGCCGACCAACGTGACGCTCTGGCTTGGCCTTGCGGTGCTGTGCACCGTGGCGCTCTTCGTGCTGGGCACGCGGGGCCGCGCGATCATCCCGACGCGGGTGCAATCGGTGGCCGAACTCGCCTATGGCTTCATCTACAAGATGGTGGAAGACATCGCGGGGCCGGAAGGCGCGCGCTATTTCCCGAAGATCTTCACGCTCTTCGTCTTCATCATCATGACGAACTACCTCGCGCTGATCCCTATGTCCTTCAGCCCCACCTCGCACATCGCGGCAACGGCGGTTCTGGGCTTCGGCGTGTTCTTCGCGGTGACGGCGCTGGGCTTCATCAAGAACGGCACGCATTTCCTCGGCCTGTTCTGGATGTCGGAGGCGCCGCTGATCCTGCGCCCGATCATCGCGGTGATCGAAGTCATCTCTTACTTCGTGCGTCCCGTCAGCCACTCCATCCGTCTGGCTGGGAACATCATGGCGGGCCATACCGTGATCAAGGTCTTCGCGGCCTTCGCCGGTGTGGCGGCGCTGTCGCCCGTGTCTGTCTTCGCCATCGTGGCGATCTACGGGCTCGAGGTGCTGGTGGCCTTCATCCAGGCCTATGTCTTTACCATCCTGACCTGCGTCTATCTGCGGGATGCCCTGCATCCCGGCCACTGACGCGCGGTCGGTCCCTCATCCGCAGCATTCCATCGTAAGGAGAAAATCATGGAAGGCGAACTCGCAAGCTTGGGTCAGTTCATCGGTGCCGGCTTCGCTGCCATCGGTTCGGGCCTCGCCGCCATCGGCGTCGGCAATGTCGCCGGCAACTTCCTGGCGGGCGCCCTGCGCAACCCGTCGGCTGCTGGTGGTCAGACCGCCACGCTGTTCATCGGTCTGGCCTTCGCGGAAGCTCTGGGGATCTTCGCGTTCCTCGTCGCGCTTCTGCTGATGTTCGCCGTCTGATCCCGCTTCGAATCCTTACGTGAGGAGGGTGCGCCGGGGAACCGGCGCCCCTTCGAAGTTCAAAGGGTCCGACGGAGGACAAGATGGCTACTGAATCTACCGCCGCCGCTGCCGGTACCTGCGTCAACGACGCGGGTGGCGCGATCGGCATGCCGCAACTCTGCGTCGAGTGGATGCCGAACCAGATCTTCTGGTTGGTCGTCGCACTGGTCGTCATCTATCTGGTCCTGTCGCGCATCGCCCTGCCGCGCATCGGCGGCGTTTTGGCGGAACGCAAGGGCACGATCACCAACGACCTGACCGCTGCCGAGGAATTGAAGGCCAAGGCCGTCGAGGCCGAGAAGGCCTATCAAGACGCCTTGACGCGCGCCCGGACCGAGGCCGCCAAGATCGTCGCCGAAGCACGGGCCGAGATCCAGAAGGACCTCGACGCGGCAACGGCCAAGGCGGATGCCGAAATCGCGGCCAAGGTCGCGGAATCGGAAACCCGCATCGGCGAGATCCGTGCTGGCGCTCTGGAAGCCGTGACCGAGGTGGCGAAGGATACCGCCAAGGAACTGGTGGCCGCGATGGGCGGCAAGGCGGATGCGCGGTCGGTAACGGCTGCCGTGACCGCGCGACTGAAAGGGTGATCCGATGAAGAAGTTCGTGGCCATTCTGGCGCTGACCGCTTCGCCCGCCTTCGCGGCGGGGGACAAGCCCTTCTTCTCGCTCTCGAACACCGATTTCGTGGTGTCGATCGGCTTCCTCGTCTTTATCGGCATCCTGCTTTACTACAAGGTGCCGGGTCTTCTGGGCCGCATGCTGGACAACCGCGCCGCTCAGATCAAGGCCGAGCTGGAAGAGGCCCGCGCCCTGCGTGACGAGGCCAAGGCCGTTCTCGCCGCCTATGAGAAAAAGCAGAAGGACGTGCAGGAGCAGTCCGAGCGCATCGTCGCCTCTGCCAAGGAAGAGGCGATGAACGCGGCGGCGCAGGCCAAGGCGGACCTCAAGGCCTCCATCGCCCGCCGTCTGGCCGCGGCGGAAGAGCAGATCGCCTCGGCCGAGGCATCGGCAATCCGCGAAGTGCGCGAGAAGGCCATCGCGGTGGCCGTGGCAGCCGCAGGCGACGTGCTGTCCAAGCAGATGACGGCCGAGGGGGCCGCGGCCTCTATCGACGCCGCCATCGCGCAGGTCGAAGCCAAGCTGCACTGATCACGGCCCTTCGGGCGACGCTTTCGGAAACCCGGCCCCCCGTGGGCCGGGTTTTCGTTTCAGCGGCCCTGTTCGTGTTCCAATCGCTGGCGCGCCACGGCCTCGTTCCGTTCGGCGCGGAACTGTTCCGACAGGGCGGTTTCGACGAAACCCAGATGCGCCTCGACCGCCGCGCGCGCGGCGGCAGGGTCGCGCGCCTGCAGCGCCGCGTTGATGGTGCGGTGCTGGTCCAGCAGGGCCTCGCGCGTGGTGCGGGCCTTGAACATCATCTGCCGATTGTAGAACACCCCCTGCCGGAGCAGGTCGAACATCGACCGCATCATGTGCAGCATCACCACATTGTGGCTGGCCTCGATGATGGCCATGTGAAATTGCGCATCCAGCGCGGCCTCGTCCGACGGGTCGCGCTTGCCATGCGCGGCCTCCATCTTTTCCAGAATGGCCGCGATCACCCGCAGGTCGGTATCCGATCCCAGCCGCGCCGCACGCTCGGCCGCCAGCCCCTCCATGTCGCGGCGGAAGGCCAGATAGTCGAACACCGCTTCGTCATGGCGGGCAAAAAGCTCCACCAGCGCGGGCGAGAAGGCCGATCCGAGGACATCCGCGACATAGACCCCGGCATTCGGGCGGGTGGCCAGCAAGCCGCGATCCTGCAGGTCTGCGATGGCCTCGCGCAGCGAGGGGCGCGAGACATCCATCCGTTCCGCCAGTTCCCGTTCTGAGGGCAGGCGCTCTCCGGGGCGCAGGATGCCGCGCAGGATCAGGAGTTCGATCTGGCGCACGACGCTTTGCGATAGCTTTTCGGTCTGGACCTTGTGGAACGGCATGGGAACCCCGGCGGATTGGTCGGAATTTATGACCAGAATGCGGGGTTTCACAATGCAAAAAGGCCGGGCACTTGGCCCGGCCTTTGCTGCCAGCTTGGCGATGGTCACATCGTCGGGCGGATGATGATCTCCACCCGGCGGTTCGCCGCACGCCCCTCGGGGGTAAGGTTCGAGGCGATGGGCTGATCCTCGCCCCGGCCAAAGGCCGAGATACGGCCGTTCGGCACGCCGCTTTCGCGCAGCACATTGGCGACCGAGACGGCGCGGCGCTGCGACAGGTCCTGATTGTAGCTGGCCGATCCGGTATTGTCGGTATGGCCCACGATCTGGATCTGGCTGTTGGGATAGCGCAGCAGGTTCTGCGCCACAGATTTGATGTCGCGCGTCAGGTCAGGGCGCAGGGCGGCGCTGTCCACGGCGAAAAGCACGTCCTGCGGCATGTTGACGACAAGGTAATCGCCCATGTTCGTCACGTTGAACTGCCCGTTGATGCCGCGCAATTCCTGTGCCTGCTGGTCCAGCGTGGTGCCGATGGCCCCGCCGACGATGGCGCCGATGCCTGCGCCGACGGCGGTTTTCAGCAAGCGGTCATCGCTGCTTTGCGAACCGATGAGGCCCCCGGCCATGGCACCGATCAGGGCGCCCGACTGCGCGCGCGGCCCCATCTGGCCGGTGGTGGGCTGCGCGCCATAGGGCTGTGCATAGGGATCGGCGGGCACGCAGGCGGTCAGCGCCAGCAGGCCAAGGGTGGAAAGGATCACGGGTGTCTTGAAGGTCATCTCTGCCGCCTCGATTCTGGGTGGCCCTGTGTTGCGGGCTCTGTTCACCTTTATACCAGCGGGGCATCGGGCTGGATAGGACCGGCCCCACTGCGGCAACAATCCGCGCATCACATTCCGGTGCGGGCGGATTCCCAAGCAAGGATCGCGCGCTTCACCGGCAGGCCCCAGTGATAGCCGCCAAGGCTGCCATCCCGCCGCAGGGCACGGTGGCAAGGGATCAGGAAACTGACGGGATTTCGCCCCACGGCGGTGCCCACGGCGCGCACGGCCTTGGGGTTGCCGATGGTGTCTGCGATTTCCGAATAGGTGGTGACATGGCCGGTGGGGATGCGCATCAGCGCCTCCCAGACCTTGATCTGGAAGGGCGCGCCGATCAGGTGGAGGGGGGTCTTGCCCATGCCGTCGGTGCCGAAGGCGTCGAGGACCCACGAGCGCAGGGCGGTGGGGTCTTCGGTGAAGGTCGCCTTGGGCCAGCGGCGGAGGAGGTCTTCGAAGGCCGCTTCCGCGCCCATCTCGGCGGCGAAGCCCATGCCGCAGATGCCCTTGTCGGTGCCCATCACGATGGTGGGGCCGAAGGGGCTGTCGAACCAGCCCCAGCGGATGGTCAGCCCCGCGCCGCCCTTGGCATAATCGCCGGGCGTCATCGCCTCCCATGTCAGGAACAGGTCATGCAGGCGGCCCGTGCCGGAGAGGCCAGAGGCCAGCGCGGTTTCCAGCGTGGTGAAACGGTCTGCCAGCATCTGACGGGCATGATCCAGCGTCAGGTATTGCTGATACCGTTTCGGCGAAATGCCCACCCATTGCGAAAAGACGCGCTGGAAATGCGCGGGCGACATGTCCATCCGCGCGGCCAGATCGTCCAGCGTCAGGGCGGGGCCTGCCTCGTCGATCACCTTCAGGGCGCGGGCGATGACGGCGTAATGATAGGCGGCGGATTGGTCGGTCATGGCGCTCTCCTTGGCCTGCAATCTATGGGCGCGCGCGGCCACAGGCGACCCGGATTCTGCGCATCCCGTCTTGTCGGGTGGGGGCTTGTCCCTTATGGCGGGGCGCATGGCCAAGCAGCTTCCCTATGCCCAGATGAAGGAGATCTTCACCCGCTTCCACGCGCTGGAGGCGGAGCCGAAGGGGGAATTGGAGCATGTGAACGCCTTCACCCTGCTGGTCGCGGTGGCGCTGTCGGCGCAGGCGACGGATGTGGGGGTGAACAAGGCCACACGAAAGCTTTTCGCCATCGCCGATACGCCCGAAAAGATGCTGGCCTTGGGCGAAGAGGGGCTGACCCAGCATATCAAGACGATCGGCCTTTTCCGCAACAAGGCCAAGAACGTCATCAAGCTGAGCCGTATCCTGATCGAGGAATACGGCGGCGAGGTGCCCTCGTCCCGCGCGGCGCTGCAATCGTTGCCGGGGGTGGGGCGCAAGACGGCGAATGTCGTCTTGAACATGTGGTTCAACCTGCCCTCGCAGGCGGTGGACACGCATATCTTCCGCCTTGGCAACCGCAGCGGCATCGCGCCGGGCAAGGACGAGGCGGCGGTGGAGCGGGCCATCGAGGACAATGTCCCCGCCGAATTCCAGTTGCACGCGCATCACTGGCTTATCCTGCATGGCCGCTATATCTGCGTCGCGCGCAAACCCAAATGCGGCATCTGCCCGATCCGCGATCTTTGTCTGTATGAGGAAAAGACCGAATGAAGACCTATGATGTCGTCGGCATCGGCAATGCCATCGTCGATGTGTTCAACCAAGCCGATGACAGCTTCATCGAGATGATGGGCATTGAGAAGGGCATCATGCAACTGGTGGAGCGGGAGCGGGGCGAGATCCTTTATGCCGCGATGAAGGAGCGGGTACAGGCCCCCGGTGGATCGGTCGCGAATACCATCGCGGGCTTGGGCAACCTTGGCCTGCGGACGGCCTTCATCGGGCGGGTGCATGACGACGCGCTGGGGCGTTTCTACGCCAAGTCGATGGCCGAGAGCGGGACCGCCTTCCCCAATCCTCCGGTGCCGGGCGGGGAATTGCCCACCTCGCGGTCGATGATCTTCGTCTCACCCGACGGGGAGCGGTCGATGAACACCTATCTGGGGATTTCCTCGGAACTTGGTCCCGATGACGTCTCGGATGCCGTGGCGGGGGAGGCGGTGCTCTTGTTCCTCGAAGGCTATCTCTATGACAAGCCGAAGGGGAAGCAGGCCTTCGAACGGGCGGCGAAACTGTGCCGCGACGCGGGCGGCAAGGCCGGGATCGCGTTGTCCGACCCGTTCTGCGTGGACCGCCACCGGGATGACTTCCGGCGGCTGGTGAAGGATCTGGATTATGTGATCGGGAACGAACACGAATGGTCCTCGCTCTATCAGACCGACCTGTCGGCAGCGCTGGAACAGGCGGCGCGGGATGCGGGCGTGGTGGTCTGCACGCGGTCGGGCGACGAAGTGATCCTCGTGCGCGGCGAAGAGATGGTCACGGTTCCGGTGAACCGTGTGGTTCCGGTGGATGCCACCGGCGCGGGCGACCAGTTCGCGGCGGGGTTCCTCTACGGTTTTGCCACGGGCCAGTCGCTGGCGGTGGCGGGGCGGATGGGCTGCGTCGCGGCTGCGGAGGTGATCAGCCATTTCGGCGCACGGCCCGAGACGGACCTGAAGGCGCTGTTCCGCAAGGAAGGGCTCATCTGAGCAACGGCAACCTTGCGGAGCGCGGCCCGGAAGGGCCGCGCAAGCCTTTCCTGTCGCCTCCCGCGCGTGCCGCGCGTCCGGCTCCGTGGTCAGGGGGCGCACGCGCCCCCTCTGGGCCATGCGGCCCATTCACCCCATGTGGGTATTTTCCACCGAAACGAAGGAGGGGCGGGCCCTTTTTGGTGGATCAGTCGCCCAGTTTGGCATGGACCTCGTCCAGATCGACCGGGCCTTTCGGCATCTTGTTCGAGGGATCGTCGAAGTCGTATTTGAAGAGCTGGAAATCCTTCTTGTAGATTTCCCACATCAGGTGGCGCGAGAGGTCGTCGAAGTAATCTTCGACCGGATGCAGCCGCTTCGGCCCGTGCCCTTCGCTTTCGTTGAACTTCGGGATCTTCTTCAGGTTGATCTTGTGCCGGGTCTTGATGTTGTCCAGCACGACCTGCATCCCTTCGTCGAACTTCTCGGTGAAGAAGATGTGGTCATAGCGCCCGCCATTCACGATGAAGGTCGAGATATGGCCCGACATGGCCGACCAGTGGATGTCGGGTTCCATCGGCTTGCGGAAGCGGATGGTGTCGCGCGCAAACAGGAGGAAGCGACGGAAGGAGGCGATCTGGTCGAATTCCTGCTTGCCATCCTCGCCGCCGACCTCGATCCCGTATTTCTGGATCAGCATGGGCACGAGATTGCCGCGATAGCGTTTGCCGTTCCTCTGGATGCCGCAGATCTTGTCGAAGAAAGAGGAGAGGATGCGGGTATAGGGGTTGCGCACGCAGGTGAAGGCATAGGACTTGTGCGCCTTCACATTGGCCTCGATCAGCGGCTGGCTGCCCTCCTGCGCCCATTTGTGCAGGCCCTTGGTGGAATCGTGGATGTCGCCGTCGAAGAAGGTGCCGTGATCGGAATAGAACATGATCTGCCCGATGGACGAGCAGGCGCATTTCGGGACGACGCGATAGACGACGCTTTCGCTCTCGGTCATCCAGGTTCCGGGGAAACCCATCTACACACTGCCTCCAATACCGGGCGATCTGTCGTGCCCTTGACCCAATGGCGATAAAAAAGCAAAGAAACCGTGCGTGTTCAATGACCGTTGACGTTATTTGTGCAGTCAGTGACACTTGGCACACCGTTGAAAGTCCGGGTTTCATGGCAAAGATCGCGTATATCCTTCTGTGCCACAAAGACCCCGATGGCATCATCGCGCAGGCGCAGCGTCTGACGGCGGTGGGGGATTTCGTCGCCATCCATTTCGACGCCCGCGCCCCGCGCGAGGCGCATGACCGCATCCGCAGCGCGCTGAAGGACAACCCCTCCGTCGCCTTCGCCCGGCGGCGCATCAAATGCGGCTGGGGAGAGTGGAGCCTTGTCGAGGCCACCCTGCAGGCCGTGCGCGTGGCGGTGGATGCCTTCTCCCATGCCACGCATTTCTACATGCTCTCGGGCGATTGCATGCCGATCAAATCGGCCGAATTCGCCCGCGCCTTCCTTGACCGGGACGAGGTCGACTATATCGAAAGCTTCGACTTCTTCACCTCGGACTGGATCAAGACCGGGATCAAGGAAGAGCGGCTGATCTATCGCCACTGGTTCAACGAACGCACGCACAAACGGCTGTTCTACGGATCGATGCAGGTGCAGCGGCGGCTTGGCCTTGCGCGCACGATCCCCGCCGATATCCAGATGCAGATCGGCAGCCAGTGGTGGTGCCTGCGCCGCCGCACCGTCGAGGCGATCCTCGACTTCATCGAGAAACGCAAGGATGTGATGCGCTTCTTCCGCACCACATGGATTCCGGACGAGACCTTCTTCCAGACCCTCGTCCGCCATCTGGTCCCCGAGGCGGAGATCCGGTCGCGCACGCTGACCTTCCTGATGTTCACCGATTATGGCATGCCGGTGACCTTCTACAACGACCATTACGACCTGCTTTTGTCGCAGGATTATCTGTTCGCGCGCAAGATTTCGCCCGATGCAAAGGACCTGAAGGAACGGCTGGGCAAGCTTTACGCGGCAAAGGGCGTGCGCTTCACCATCTCGAACGAGGGGCGCAGCCTGTTCCGCTTCCTGACCGGGCGGGGCAGGGTGGGCCGCCGCTTCGCGCCGCGCTTCTGGGAGCGGGAATCCTCGCTGGGCCGAGAGCGGACGCTGATGATGGTGACCTGCAAGAAATGGCATGTCGCGAAGCGTCTGGTGGAACGGGTGCGGGATGTGACGAACCTGCCCGCCATCGACTACCTGTTCAACGAAGGCTCCACCCCGCTGCCGGATCTGGGAGGCATTCAGACCACGCTGGAAAAACGGACACGGCACAGGCGGGCGCTGGTCCGCATGCTGTTCGACTATTGGCAGACGGATCGCCTGCTGTTCTGCATCGATCCGGCGAATGTCGATCTGATGCAGGATTTCTACAACGACAAGGCCGCCGTCCGTCTGCTGGAGATCGAATGCGATTTCACCGACGACTACCTGATCGGCCATGCCCGCCGCGTGGGACTGGCCGGGGACAAGACGCCCAAGGAAACCATCGACCGCCTGCTGCCCACCATCCGCTATGACGTGAAATTCGAAAGCGACCGGCTGCGCGACGCGAATTTCCCCGGCTTTCACCGCATCAGGCAAAGCGCGAGCGTGGACGAGAACACCCTGCCATTGGCGGAATTCCTTGATATCCCGGTGGAAAAGGCGCGTCAGATCGCGGCCACCGGACATCTTTTCGTGGATTGAGAGACATGCCCCACAGCTATGACCCGACGAACATCTTCGCCCGCATCCTGCGCGGTGAAATTCCCAACAAGACGGTGATCGAGACGGATCACACGCTGGCCTTCCACGACATCAATCCGCAGGCGCCGCATCATGTGCTGGTGATCCCGAAGGGGCCCTATGTGACCTTCGATCATTTCTGCGCCGAGGCGTCGGATGCCGAGATCGTGGATTTCCACCGCACGGCGGCCAGCGTCTGCGCCATGCTGGGCGTCAGCCTTGGCGATGGCGGGGCGGGCTATCGCGGGATCACCAATGCGGGCGGGCATGGCGGGCAGGAAGTGCCGCATTACCACCTGCACATCGTGGGCGGCGCGCCCTTGGGGCGGATGCTGAGCCGCGACTGAAGGCGCAAGGATCGGGTCGCCAGAGGGCGGTCCGGGCGGCAGGGTGGGGGCCTGAAAGGGGGGCTTCCCATGCCGAGATTCGTTCCGATACCGACAGAGATTGTCCGCGCCTGTCAGGCGGGGGGTGTTGATTCCTATGGGCTTTTTCCGGAGCGGCGGGTTTCCGACGGGGGCGGGAATCCGTGCCGCCACTGCCTGCGGATGATCCCCGAGGGCGCGGGGATGCTGGTGCTGGCGCATCGGCCTTTCGGCAGCTTGCAGCCCTATGCCGAGACGGGGCCGATCTTCCTTTGCGCCGATGCCTGCGAGGCGGGAGGAGGGGAAGAGGTGCCGGAAATCCTTGCTTCGCCCGATTACATCGTCCGGGGATACGGGCCGGATGAGCGGATCGTCTATGGCACGGGCGGGGTGGTTCCGACGGGGTGGATCGCCGCCCGGGCGGAGGAGGTGCTGGCGATGCCGGGGGTGGCTTTCGTGCATGTCCGGTCGGCGCGGAACAATTGCTTTCAGGTGAGGGTGGAGCGGGGTTGAGGTCCCCCGACCGGGCCCATCGGGCCGGGAAAGGGCGTGCCGCGCCTTGTGCCGAATTTTGTGCCGCAAACCATCAGCACGCAGCGGGCGGTGGGGTGATGGCGCATTAAGGTTAACGGGGTGCGGCGAGGGACGGTGATCCGCCGGAGCGCGCCCCCCTGCCGGGGGACGCGCAAGCCTTTTGGGTCGCGGGCCGCGCGGGCGCGCGTCCCGCTCCGCGTCAGGGGGCGTGCCGCCCCCTCTGTCCGCTGCGCGGCCATTCACCCCCTGCGGGTATTTTCGCCAAGACGAAGACGGGAGGAGGTGGGCCTTTTCCCTGTCTGGTGTGAGCGGGCAGGATCACGGATCGGCGGCGTCCCATGCCTCGCGCGCCGCATGCGCCCGGATTGTGGCGAGGGAGACTTCGGGAAGATCGAGCGCAAGGGTGATGGCGCGCAGGTCGGGTCAGATGCGGATCATGGGGTGCCCCTGTCCAGCCCGGCGATGAAATCGGCGATGCGGCGGGCGCGGATGGAGGGGGATCTGGCGGTGGAAAGGCGGAAGGCGAGCGCGGCGCGGGCCTTGGGTTGCAGGGCCGCGAAGCCGGACTGCGCGGCGGGTGAGGCCGCGGCAAGGGCGGTGAGGAAATCGTCGGGGATCGCTGCCGGTTTTTCGGCGGCATAGGCGGCGGCCCAGCGGCCATCGGCCTGTGCGCGGGCGACCTCGGCCAAGCCCGGCTCTTCCATCCAGCCGCCCGCGATCAGCCGTTCCGCCATGGCGCGGGCCTTGGGCGACCATGGGCTGCCGGGGCGGCGCGGGGTGAAGCGGTGGAGCATGTGGTCGGGGCCATCGGGTTTCTTCTGCGCATCCACCCAGCCCCAGACGAGCGCCTCTTCCACCGCCTTTTCCCAATCGATCGAGGCCTCGCCCGTGGCCTTTTTCGGGATGCGCAGCCAGATCTCGGCCGCCTTGTCATGGCGCATCGACAGCCAGAAGTTCCATTCGTCCTGCGTCGCGAAGGTGAGGGGGGCGGGCTGTTTCAATGTGCCTCGGCCCATGTGCGGCCTTGGCCTGCCTCGACGATCAGCGGGACCTTGAAATGGACGGCGGGATGGGCGGCGGCCTCCATCACCTCTTTCGCGCGGGCGGCGAGGGTGGGGGCGGCGTCTTCGTCCACTTCGAAGAGAAGTTCGTCATGCACCTGCAACAGCATCCTTGCGGGCAGGTCGGCAATGGCTGCGGGCATGCGGATCATCGCGCGGCGGATGACGTCGGCGGCGGTGCCTTGGATGGGGGCGTTGATCGCGGCGCGTTTGGCGAAGCCTGCGGTCGGCCCCTTGGCGTTGATTTCGGGCGTGTGGATCTTGCGGCCGAAGAGGGTGGTCACGAAGCCGCGCGCCTGTGCGTCCTTTATGGTCGTGTCCATGTAGCCCTTGATGCCGGGGAAACGCTGGAAATAACGGTCGATGAAGCCCTGCGCCTCGGCCCGCGGGATGCGCAGGTTGCGGGCAAGGCCGAAGCCCGAAATGCCGTAGATGACACCGAAGTTGATGGCCTTGGCCTGACGGCGGATGTCCGGGGTCATCTGGTCGAGCGGGACGTTGAACATTTCCGACGCCGTCAGGGCGTGGATGTCCAGCCCGTCGCGGAAGGCCTGTTGCAGTTCGGGGATGTCGGCGATGTGGGCGAGGATGCGGAGTTCGATCTGGGAATAGTCGAGCGAGACGAGGAGTTTTCCGCGCGGGGCGACGAAGGCTTCGCGGATGCGGCGGCCTTCCTCCGTCCGGACGGGGATGTTTTGCAGGTTCGGGTCGGTGGAGGAGAGGCGGCCCGTCACCGCGCCCGTGATGGAGTATGAGGTGTGGACGCGGCCCGTTTCGGGGTGGATGTGGTCCTGCAGCGCGTCGGTATAGGTGGATTTCAGTTTCGCGATCTGCCGCCAGTCGAGGACGAGGGCGGCAAGGCGGGCGGCCTGCGGGTGGCTGTCTTCCAGCGTGGTGATGTCTTCGAGGATGTCGGCCCCGGTGGCATAGGCCCCGGTCTTGCCCTTTTCGCCGCCGGGGACCTGCATCCGGTCGAAGAGGATTTCGCCCAGTTGCTTGGGCGAGCCGACGTTGAAGGGTTCGCCTGCGATATCCTGGATCTCCGCCTCCAGCCCCGCCATCTTTTGCGCGAAGGCGTTGGACATGCGGGAAAGCGTGTCGCGGTCGACCTGCACGCCTGCCATTTCCATTTCGGCAAGGACGGGGACGAGGGGGCGTTCGAGCGTTTCGTAGACGGTCGTCACCTGCGCGCGGTGGAGCTGCGGCTTGAAATGCTGCCAGAGGCGGAGGGTGATGTCGGCATCCTCGGCGGCGTATTTCACCGCATCGGGGATGGCGACGCGGTCGAAGGTGATGGCGGCTTTGCCCGTGCCGAGCAGGGATTTGATGGGGATGGGCCTGTGGCCCAAGTGGGTTTCGGAGAGCGTGTCCATGCCATGGGCGTTCAGTCCGGCGTGGAGGGCGGAGGACATCAGCATCGTGTCGTCGAAAGGGGTGATGCGGATGCCGTGGCGGGCGAAGATCTTCCAGTCGTATTTCATGTTCTGGCCGATCTTCAGGATCGCGGGGTCTTCCAGAACGGGTTTGAGGGCGGCGAGGACTGTGTCCACGGGCAGTTGGCCGGGGGCGAGTTGCGAGGTGCCGAAAAGGTCATCCGTGCCGGAGCGGTGGGTCAGCGGGATATAGGCCGCCTTGCCTGCCGTGACGGAGAGGGAGATGCCGACGAGTTCGGCGCGCATCTCGTCGAGCGAGGTGGTTTCGGTGTCGACGGCCACGGTGCCATGGTCGCGGATCGCGGTGATCCAGCGGGACAGCGCATCGTGGGTGGTGACGGATTCGTATCCGTCATGGTCGAAGGGCAGGCGGTCGGGGGCAGGGGCTTCGGCGTGGATGACGTCCGTTCCCTTGCCTTCGGGCAGGGGGGCGGGGGGCGCGATCTTCAGGCTGTCGGCGACGCGGCGGGTGAGGGTGCGGAATTCCATGCGGTTGAGGAAGTCCATGATGGCGTCGGGTTCGGGGGGGCGGACTTCGAGGTCGTCCAGCGTGACGTCGAGCGGCGTGTCGGCCTTGAGCTGCACGAGCTGGCGCGAGATGCGGATCTGTTCGGCGTTTTCGATGAGCGCTTCGCGGCGCTTGGGCTGTTTGATTTCGTGGGCGCGGGCGAGCAGCGTGTCGAGGTCGCCATATTCCTGGATGAGGAGGGCGGCGGTCTTGATGCCGATGCCGGGGGCGCCGGGGACGTTGTCGACGCTGTCGCCGGCAAGGGACTGGACATCGACGACGCGGGAGGGCGGGACGCCGAACTTTTCGAACACCTCGTCGGGGCCGATGGCGCGGGCCTTCATCGGATCGAACATCATCACGCCGGGGCCGACGAGCTGCATCAGGTCCTTGTCGGAGGAGATGATGGTGACGTCGCCGCCCGCCTCGGTCGCGCGGGCGGCGAGGGTGGCGATGATGTCGTCGGCCTCGTAGCCTTCGGTTTCGATGCAGGCGATGTTGAAGGCGCGCGTGGCGTCGCGGGTCAGGGGGAATTGCGGGCGCAGGTCTTCGGGCAGTTCGGGGCGGTTGGCCTTGTAGAGCGGGTAGATGGCGTTGCGGAAGGTCTCGGACGAATGGTCGAAGATCACGGCGACATGGGTGGGGGCGCCGTTGGGGGCGTCGGGGCCCTTGTTCCCCTCCAGATAGCGGAAGAGGATGTTGCAAAAGCCCGAGACCGCGCCGATGGGCAGACCGTCGGATTTCCGCGTGAGCGGGGGGAGCGCGTGATAGGCGCGGAAGATATAGGCCGATCCGTCGATCAGGTGCAGGTGGCAGCCTTTGCCGAAGCCCGTCCCAGCGCCCATGTCATCCTCCGTCCTGTCTTTGGGGGAGGTATGGCATGATCGGCCGCCTCAGGCCAGAGCGAGGGGCAAGGCGCGGGCCGCGCCCATCCCGCCCGTGAGCGCGGCCATGTCCGGCGTGATGGCAAGGCTGGCGCGCCCCTCCGCCTCGCCCAGCAGGCGCGCGGCCCCGATCAGTCGGCGCCCGATGCCACGGTGGCGATGCGTGGATGCGACGAAGATTTCGGTGATCTCGTATCCCATCCGCCACGAGATCGGGTCGCGTGTCAGCCGCATGAAGAGGTAACCGACCGCCACCCCGCCCTGCCGCGCGATCAGGGCGCGGGTGCCGGGCAGGATGAAGGCGTCGCGATGCAGCATCTCGGCATCGCGGTCGGGCGTGCCCAGATGGGCGGCAAGGCCCTTCGACATCGCCAGCAGCGCGGGCAGGTCATCGGGGGTGGCAAGGCGGATCTCGGCGCGGGTGTCGGTGGTCATCTCTCTCTCCCGCCGCCGCTGCGAGAGATGCTTGACCGAACCACCCGCAGGGGCGGCCATCTGGTCTGTGTTTTCAGGAAACGTCGACCGGCCGCCTATGAAGCGTCGGTAAAGTAATAGCTCACGAGGGCGATGCGGTACGACATGCACGCAGCCTGCGTTGGAAACCGGGCTGCGTCAAGCGCTCATTTGCAGACCGTGACCAACCGCCTGTGTGCGTGCGACCTTCCGGAGGTCACGATTTTTCTGCGAAAAATCGGGGGTTCCCGGACCTGCGGCCTTCCTACCGGACGTCCCCGCGTCAGGCGCGCTTCGCCTCGATGGCTTCCCAGATCCGCGCCGCGCCGTTCGTGCCGTCGAACCGCTCCAGTTCCTGCAGCCCCGTGGGCGAGGTCACGTTGATTTCCGTCAGCCAGTCGCCGATCACGTCGATGCCCACGAAGACCTGCCCCTTCTCGCGCAGCACCGGGCCGATGCGGCGACAAATCTCCAGATCCCGCGCGGTCAGGCCGATCTTCTCGGGCCGCCCGCCGACATGCATGTTCGACCGCGTCTCGCCCGCCTGCGGCACGCGGTTGATCGCGCCGATGGGTTCCCCGTCCACGAGGATCACCCGCTTGTCGCCCTTGGCGACGTCGGGCAGGAATTTCTGCACGATCAGCGGCTCGCGGCTCATTCCCGTGAACAGTTCGTGCAACGAGGCGAGGTTGCGGTCGTTCGGGTCCAGCCGGAACACGCCCGCCCCGCCATTGCCATAGAGCGGCTTCAGGATGATGTCGCCGTGACGCGCCTTGAAGGCGCGGATCGTCGCCAGATCGCGGGCGATGGCCGTGGGCGGCGTCAGGTCGGGAAAGCGCAGGACCAAAAGCTTCTCGGGCGAGTTCCGCACCCAGAACGGATCGTTCACCACCAGCGTGCGGGGATGGATCATCTCCAGCAGATGGGTCGTCGTGATGTATCCCATGTCGAAGGGCGGGTCCTGCCGCAGCCAGACCACGTCGAATGCCGACAGGTCCACCTCGGCCTCCTCGCCATAGGTGACATGGTTGCCTTTCTCCCGCCGAAGCTCGATGGGCCAGCCCCGCGCCGTGACGCGCCCCTCGACGAAGGCAAGCTTGTCGGGCGTGTAGAAGAACAGCGAATGCCCCCGTGCCTGCGCCTCCAATGCGATCCGAAAGGTGGAATCCGCGTCGATATTGACCGACCCGATCGGGTCCATCTGCAGCGCGACCTTGAGAGGCATGGTTCACTCCGGTTTGGCATCCCGCCGCGCCCCGGCCCGGACAGGGCAGGCGCAGCCGCCCCTTGATGGCCCAAGCTGCGGCCGGATGCAAATCCAAGGTCGCGCCCCGCAGCCCGCCCTCAGGCGGCGAAGGCATTCCGCAGGATCTCGATCCGCCCGGACCCGTCCACCAGTGCCACATCGATCCGGGCATCCGTCAGGCTGCCCTTCGGTTCGCCGGCGAGGAATTCCTCGCCCGCCTCCCAGATCCGCCGCATCTGCCGCGTGCAAAGATGCGAGGCGGCCTCGGCATGGGTGCGGCTTTGCTTCACCTCGACGAAGATGACGCGATCCCCGTCCCGCGCCACGATGTCGATCTCGCCGCCCGATCCGCGCCAGCGCCGGGCACAGACGGCCATCCCGTCGCGGTCATAGAGGCGCGCGACCTGATCCTCGGCCACAGCGCCGGCATGATGCGCCCTGCGCCCGCGATGCGCCCGCTGCCATGCCACCGCCCCGATGTCCAACACAGCCACCATGACCTGCCCCCTAACGTCTTCAGCCTCTGGAATCACCATTCCACAAGAGTGCGAATTTTTCCCTAATGCCCGTCCTTCGCCCGCTCCAGCGCCACCTGATAGACCTCGCGGCGCGGCAGATCATAGGCCTCGGCCACCATCGCCGCCGCATCCTTGACCGACAGCGTTTCCAGCGCGCGGTCCAGCGCGGCTTGCCAATCGGCGCTTTCCGCCCCCGTCTCGGCCGCGCGGTCGATCAGGACGACCACCTCGCCCTTCACCGTCTCGCTTGCATAGTCGGCGGCCAGATCGCCCAGCCTGCCGCGCCTGACCTCCTCGAAGCGCTTGGTCAGTTCCCGGCAGATGGCCGCCTGCCTGTCCTGCCCCAGCACCGCCGCCGAATCCTCCAGCAGCGCCGCCAGCCGCTTGGGCGATTCATACAGCACCAGCGTCGCGTGCACCGGGCGCAGTTCCTCCAGAAAGCGCAGGCGGGCGCTGCGGGCCGCCGGCGGGAAGCCCGCGAAAAGGAACCGGTCCGAGGGCAGCCCCGCCACGCAGAGCGCGGCCAGCACGGCCGAGGCACCGGGGGCCGCCGTCACCGGCAACCCCTCCGCCACCGCCGCGCGGGCCAGTACGAAGCCCGGATCGGAAACCAGCGGCGTCCCCGCCTCCGACGCATAGGCGACCGATTTCCCTTCGGCCACCGCCCGCAGCAGGCGCGGGCTGGCTGCCGCCTCGTTATGGTCATGCACCGGCACCAGCGGGCGGCCGTTCAGGGGGATGCCATGGATTTCCATCAGATGGCGCAGGGTGCGGGTATCCTCGGCCGCCAGCACATCCGCCGCGGCAAGGATATCCAGCGCCCGCAGGGTGATGTCGCGCGCCGATCCGATGGGGGTCGCGACCAGATAGAGCCCCGGCGCAAGCGGGGTCGCCTCGCGGGCGGAATTGGGCGAAGGCATGCGCGCGGCTCCCCTGACAAGTTTACTTCCCCCGGCGAACCCCTTAATCTTGCGCCCGGATTGAAGCGCGGCCCGCGTTGCCGCGGCCAAGGAGTGAGGAACCCGCATGTTCTCTGTTTTGCGCACCGCCCGCAAGTCGTTGGGCTCGGTCGTTCTTGCCCTGTCCGCCATGGCTCTGGCCGCCTGCCAGCCCAGCACCGGCCCCTCCGCCCCCCGCAGCGACACAGTCGCGGTCGCGCTTCTTGTCCCTTCGGGGTCCGGTCAGGCCAGCGACCAACTCCTTGCCCGTTCGATCGAGAATGCGGCCCGCCTTGCCATCACCGATCTGGGCGAGGTGAAGATCGACCTGCGCGTCTATCCGACCGCCGGTCAGGCCGCGCAGGCCTCGGCGGCGGCGGCGCAGGCGGTGGCCGAAGGGGCGCAGGTCATCCTCGGCCCGGTCTTCGCCGAAGAGGCGAATGCGGCAGGCGTCGCGGTGGCGGCGGCGGGGGTGAACGTTCTCTCCTTCTCCAACAACCCGGCCATCGCGGGCGGCAATGTCTTCGTCCTCGGCCCCACCTTCGACAATACCGCGCGGCGGCTGGCCACCTATGCCGTCCGCTCGGGCAAGTCGAAGATCATGGTCATCCACGACCGCAACGCCCAAGGCGAGGCGGGCCGGGCCGCGATCCAGAACGGCGTCGCGGCGGCAGGCGGCAGCGTCGTCGCCACCGGCGGCTATGAATTCTCGCAGAACGGCATCGTGCAGGCCATCCCGGCCCTTGCCGCGCAGGCGAAATCCTCGGGCGCGCAGGCGGTCTTCCTGACCGCCGACACGGCGGGCGCGCTGCCCCTCGTCAGCCAGCTCCTCTCCGAGAACGGCGTCAACCCGACCGTCACGCAATATATCGGCCTGACGCGCTGGGACATTCCGGCCGCCACCCTGTCGCTGCCCGGAGTGCAGGGCGGCATCTTCGCCATGCCCGACCCGTCGCTCTTCGCGCAGTATCAGTCCCGCTACATGGCGGCCTTCGGGGAGCAGCCGCATCCCGTCTCGGCCATCGCCTATGACGGCATCGCCGCCATCGGCGCGCTGGCCAAGCAGGGCCGCGGCATGGACCGCGCCGCGCTGACGCAGGGCGCGGGCTATGTCGGCGTCAACGGCATCTTCCGCCTGCTGCCTAATGGCACCAACGAGCGCGGGCTTGCCATCGCCCGCATCCAGAACGCGGCGATCACGGTTGTCGAACCCGCGCCGCGCAGCTTTGGCGGGGCGGGCTTCTGACGCAGCCTCCGGGGCCTTCCGCCATGACCAAGGGCGCCACGGCCCCCTCCGACCGCAGCCTTCCCCCCGCCCCTCCCGGCATGATCCTGCCGGGGGAGGGCATCATAGATGCCCCCGCCCTGCGCGCCGCCATCCTGTCCGACCTCGCACAGGCGGAAGACCCGCGCGCCGCCCGCGGCATCGCTGTCCGTCACCTCGCCGACGCCAAGGCGCGGGGCAATGCCGCCCTTGCCGCCGCCTTCGCCGCCCGCCCGCATGACGCCCGCGCGCTGATCCGCGCGCAGGCCCATCTGACCGACGTCCTCGTCGCCACCGCCTTCGACATCGCGCGCCGCCACCTCCACCCGCTGTCCAACCCGACCGAGGCGGAACGCATGGCCGTCCTTGCCGTCGGCGGCTTCGGCCGGGCCGAGATGGCGCCGCAATCCGACGTCGACCTCCTGTTCCTCACCCCGTGGAAGATCACCCCGTGGGCGGAATCGGTGATCGAATCCATGCTCTACATGCTCTGGGACCTGAAGCTGAAGGTCGGCCATTCCTCGCGCACGGTGAAGGATTGCCTGCGCATGGGGCGAGACGACATCACGATCCGCACCGCCCTTCTGGAACACCGCTTCATCGCCGGATACGAACCCCTCGCCGCCGAATTGGGCGACCGGCTCTGGGGCGAACTCTTCCGCAACACCGGCCCCGAATTCATCGAGGCGAAGCTCTCCGAACGCGCCGAACGGCACCGCAGGCAGGGCGGGCAGCGCTATGTCCTCGAACCCAATGTGAAAGAGGGCAAGGGCGGCCTGCGCGACCTGCAGACGCTTTACTGGATCGGCAAATACCTGCACCGCGTTCCCACCGCCGAAGGGCTGGTCGAGGCGGGGCTGCTGACGCGCGAGGAATACGACATCTTCACCCGCGCCGAAGATTTCCTCTGGGCCGCGCGCTGCCACCTGCATTACATCACCGGCCGCGCGATGGACCAACTGACATTCGATTTACAGGTCGAGGTGGCCGACCGCATGGGATACGAAGATCGCGCGGGCCGCCGCGCGGTGGAAATCTTCATGCAGGACTATTTCCGCCACGCCACCCGCGTGGGCGACCTGACCCGCGTCTTCCTGACCGAACTCGAGGCCCGCCACGCCAAGCCAGAGGCAAGCCTCTTCGGCATCTTCAAACGCACGAAACGCGTCAAGGCGGGGTACAAGCTGGTGCAGGGCAGGCTCGACCTTGCCGATCCGCGCCGCTTCTTCGCAGACAAGCTCAACCTCCTGCGCGTCTTCGAAGAGGCGCTGCGCACCGGCTATCTGCTGCACCCCAACGTGATGCGCCAGATCACCGCGCATCTCGACCTGATTGACGAAGACATGCAATCGGACCCGGAGGCGGTGCAGATCTTCCTCGACCTCCTGCTGAAACACGGCAACCCCGAACGCGCGCTGCGCCGGATGAACGAACTGGGGGTTCTGGGGGCTTTCATCCCGGAATTCGAACCCGTCGTCGCGATGATGCAGTTCAACGTCTATCACCACTACACGGTGGACGAACACATCATCCAATGCATCTCGATCCTTGCCCAGATCGAACGCGGCGAACTGGTCGAGGAACTCCCCGTCGTTTCCGGCATCCTGAAGGAAGGCGTGAACCGCAAGGTCATCTATATCGCCCTACTCCTGCATGACATCGGCAAGGGCCGGCCCGAGGATCATTCCATCCTTGGCGCGCAGATCGCGCGCCGCGTCTGCCCCCGGCTTGGCCTGTCGGCGGAAGATACCGAAACCGTCGAATGGTTGGTGCGCTATCATCTCCTCATGTCCGACACCGCGCAGAAACGCGATATCGGCGACCCGCGCACGGTGCGCGATTTCGCCAAGGCGGTGAAATCGCGCAAGCGTCTGGACCTCCTCACCGTCCTCACCGTCTGCGACATCCGCGGCGTGGGGCCGGGCACGTGGAACAACTGGAAGGCCATGCTGCTGCGCTCGCTCTATGGCCAGACGGCCGAGGCGCTGGAAGGCGGCATCGAATCCCTCAACCGCGAGAACCGCGAGGATGAGGCGAAGCGCGCGCTGCGCGACCGCCTTGCCGACTGGTCCGCCGCCGATCTGCGGCATGAGACGGGCCGCCATTACGCCCCCTATTGGCAGGGCCTGCCCACCGACAGCCATGCCGTCTTCGCCCGCCTCCTGAAGGACCTTCCCGACAGCGACATCCGCATCGACCTGCATCCCGACGAAGGCCGCGACGCGACGCGCGCCTGTTTCGCGCTGGCCGATCACCCCGGCATCTTCTCGCGCCTTGCCGGGGCCTTGGCTCTGGTCGGGGCCAATGTGGTGGATGCGCGCACCTACACGTCGAAGGACGGCTATGCGACCGCCGTCTTCTGGGTGCAGGACAGCGAGGGCAAACCCTACGAGGTGTCCCGCCTGCCGCGCCTGTCGCAGATGATCCACAAGACCCTGAAGGGCGAGGTCGTCCCGCGCGAGGCCCTGAAGGACCGCGACAAGGTGAAAAAGCGCGAACGCGAATTCCGCTTTCCCACCCATATCACCTTCGACAACGAAGGGTCCGACATCTACACCATCATCGAGGTCGATACGCGCGACCGTCCCGGCCTGCTTTATGACCTCACGCGGACCTTGGCCAACAACAACATCTACATCGCCTCTGCCGTGATCGCGACCTTCGGCGCGCAGGTGGTGGACAGCTTCTATGTGAAGGACATGTTCGGCCTGAAACTCCACGCCAAACCGAAACAGGAGGCGCTGGAGAAGAAACTGCGTCAGGCCATCGCCGATGGCGCGGAACGGGCAGCGGGCTGATGCAGCCCATCCGGCTCATCCGGTCCATCGTCACGGTCGGCGGCTGGACGCTGCTGTCGCGCGGGGCAGGCTTCGCCCGCGACGTGATGATGGCCGCCTATCTGGGCGCGGGCCCGGTGGCCGAGGCCTTCCTCGTCGCCTTCTCCCTGCCCAACATGTTCCGCCGCTTCTTCGCCGAAGGGGCGTTCAACATGGCCTTCGTGCCGATGTTCTCCAAAAAGCTGGAAGGCGGCGAGGACGCGCAGGGCTTTGCCCGCGACGCCTTCAACGGGCTGGCCTCCATCCTCATCGTCTTCTCCATCCTTGGCACGATCGCCATGCCGTGGCTCGTCTGGCTCATGGCCTCGGGCTTCGTGGGCGACGCGCGCTTCGACCTTGCCGTCCTCTTCGGACGCATCTCCTTCTCCTACATCCTCTTCATCTCGCTCGTGGCGCTCCTCTCCGGCGTCCTGAACGCCTTCGGACGCTTTACCGAAGCCAGTTTCGTCCCCGTCCTGATGAACCTGATGTTCATCGCCGCCATGCTCCTGGCCGATCACTTGGGCTGGGACATGGGCCTGACGCTGGCATGGACCGTGCCGCTGACAGGCATCGCCCAACTCGCCTTCACATGGGTCAGCGCCCATCGCGCAGGCTTCCGCTTCGCCCCCGGCCTGCCGCGCCTGACGCCCGACCTGAAACGCCTTGCCGTCATCGCCGCCCCCGCCGTGCTGGCGGGCGGGGTGGTGCAGATCAACCTCCTCGTGGGCCGTCAGGTCGCCTCCTTCACCGAAGGCGCGGTCGCGTGGCTCTCCTATGCCGACCGCCTCTACCAACTCCCCTTGGGCGTCGTGGCCATCGCCGTCGGCACCGTCCTCCTCCCCGACCTCTCCCGCCGCCTGCGCGCGGGCGATGCCGAAGGGGGCCGCGCCTCCTTCAACCGGGGCACGGAATTCGCGCTGTTCCTCACGATCCCCGCCGCCGTGGCCCTAGTCGTCATCGCCTTCCCGCTTTGCGCCGTGCTGTACGAACGCGGGGCCTTCGGGGCCGATGACACGGCAGCCACGGCGCTGGCCCTTGCCATCTATGGCGCGGGCCTGCCCGCCTTCGTCCTGCACAAGGTCTTCCAGCCGCTCTATTACGCGCGCGAGGATACGCGCTCCCCCTTCCGCTTCGCCGTCTGGTCGATGGTGGTCAACGCCGCCATCGCCGTGGGCCTGCTGCCCGTCATCGGCTTCTCGGCCGCGGCCCTTGCCACCACCATCTCCGGCTGGACGATGGTGCTGCAACTCTGGCTCGGCACGCGCAAGATGGGGGAAGAGGCCCGCTTCGACGCCCGCTTCCGCGCGCGCCTGCCCCGCATCCTGCTGGCCAGCGCCATCATGGGCGCGGTCCTCTGGGGGGGCATGATCCTGCTTGGCCCCATGCTGGGCAGCCGCGGCTGGCGCTTTGCCGCGCTGGCCATGCTCATCGGCGCGGGCATGGCCAGCTATGCGCTGGCGGCCCTCGCCCTCGGCGCGATCCGCCTGTCGGACCTCAAATCCGCCCTGAGGCGTCAGCGCTGACGGATCTTCTGCAGCACCCGGCCCCATCCGCCGGGGCTGACCACGAAGGACAGCAGGAACCCGGCGGCAAAACCCGCCACATCCGCCACCCATTCATAGCCCCCCCCGAACAGGAGCCCGAACAGCAACTGTATCCCCAGAAGGAACCCGATCAGGCTGAAGGCGCGGTACTTGTTCGCCCCCACGGCGGCCAGATTGACCCACAAAAGGAAGGTGAACCCCCCGATCAAGCCGTAAACCGCAGGATACCCCCCGAACAGCGGTGCCTCATTCCCCGGCACGGCCATATAGGCGAAGGCCCCCGCGACCGCCGCGCCGAAGAACACCACCAGCACCGCCCACCAGCGGAACACCTCGCCCACCATCTTGCCCAGAGCGAGGAGGATCACCACGACGAAAACCGCATGCGTGGTAGACCCATGCACGAAGGGATAGGTCACCAGCCGCATCACCTGCGCCAGCGGATACTCGTCCCGCTCCATCATCGCCTGCATCAGGGGCGGCGAGAACACGAACCGCTCCAGCGCCTGCAACCGCCAGCCCGCGCCCTCCAGCCCGCCAAGAACTCCGGCCCCGGCCAGCCCCACCACCACCTCCATCGCGATGATCGGCAAGGCCAGCACCCAGACGATGGCGGGCAGGGGGTTCAGGGGCGGGGCATTGCGGTCCTGCATCGGGCCTCTTCTCGCGGCAAGGGGCGGGCGTCGATTGACGCCCCGTCGCCGCATCGTTAAGCGGAAATCCCGACCTTTTCCAGACGGAGCGACATCATGGCCGAGCCGGTCCAAACGCCTCAGGCTTCCTTCCCCCCGCGCATCTTCTCGGGCATCCAGCCGTCCGGTGGGCTTACGCTGGGCAATTACCTTGGCGCGCTGAAGCGTTTCGTGGAAAAGCAGGAGGAAGGCATCGAAACGATCTACTGCATGGTGGACATGCACGCGATCACCGTCTGGCAGGAACCCGAAAAGCTGCGCCAGCAGACCCGCGAAGGCGCCGCCGCCTTCATCGCCGCAGGCATCGACCCCGCGCGCTCCATCCTCTTCAACCAATCCCAAGTCACCGCGCATGTGGAACTCGGCTGGATCTTCAACTGCATCGCCCGCATGGGCTGGATGTCGCGGATGACCCAGTTCAAGGACAAGGCGGGCAAGAATTCCGAGAACGTCTCCCTTGGCCTCTTCGCCTACCCCTCCCTCATGGCCGCCGACATCCTCGCCTACAAGGCGACGCATGTGCCTGTGGGAGAGGACCAGAAACAGCACCTCGAACTCACCCGCGACATCGCGATCAAGTTCAACAACGACTACGGCGTGAACTTCTTCCCCGTCGTCGAACCCGTGATCGAAGGCGCCGCCACCCGCGTGATGAGCCTCCGCGACGGCACGAAGAAGATGTCCAAATCCGACCCGTCCGACCAGTCCCGCATCAACCTCACCGACGATGCCGACACTATCGCCAAGAAGATCCGCAAGGCCAAGACCGACCCCGAACCCCTGCCTGACACGCTCGACGGCCTCAAGGACCGGCCCGAGGCGCGGAACCTGGTGAACATCTACGCCGCCCTCGCAGGCCACACCCCCGAACAGGTGATCCGCGACTACGCGGGCGCGCAGTTCGGCACGTTCAAGCCCGCTTTGGCCGACCTCGCCGTCGCGAAACTCGAACCCATCACGCTGGAAATGAACCGCCTGATGCAGGACCCCGCCGAAATCGACCGCATCCTTGGCCAAGGCGCGGACCGCGCCGACGCCATCGCGCGGCCCATCGTCGATCAGGTCTACGACATCGTCGGCATGATCCGCTCGCGGCGGGGCTAGGGGCGCGCGCGGGATGCTCCGGCGCTGGATGCGCCATGCCATGACACTGGTGATCGCAGGTTCGCTTGCGCTCACCCTCCTCTCGGCGGGGACGATCGCGATGGACCCGACGCTGACGCCCCTGCGCGATGCCACCGCGTCCGAGATCGAAGCGACCATCACCGCCGAACTCGCCCGCCTTTCCCCCGACACGATCCCCGACCGGATCGCCGACCACCTCACTGCCGAACGCCGCGACTGGGTGGTCCTGCAATCGCTGCGCGACCTTGCCGCCGAACTGGGCCAGCCCCTGCCCCCCGAAACCCTCGCCGCCTATGACGCGGCATGGGAACAGGATTCCGGCCTCTGGGCCAATGCTGCCAATTGTGCCGCCTGCGCGCTGGACCCCGCCGCCTGCACGCTCTCCACCTTCATGATGTGTCAGGCCCCGATCATGCTCACCCCGGTGGGCGACCTTGCCACCATCCTGAATGGCGGCATCGACTATATGGCGGGCGAAGAGGTGGACCGCATCGCCATCGCCCTGTCCATCGTGGGCCTTGGCGCGACGGCGACCGTCGTCGCCTCAGGCGGCACCTCCGCCGCCGCCAAGCTCGGTGCCTCCGGCCTCAAGACCGCGCGCGCCATGAACCGCCTCTCGCCGCGCCTCACCGCGCTCACCACCCGCGCCGCGACCGATGGCGTGGACTGGATCGCGCTCCGCCGCGCCCGCAGCATGGATGACGTGGCCCTGTCGCTCCGCGCCGATGCCTTCGCCCCCCTCGTCTCCATCGCCGCCGATCTCGACCGTATCCGGGCCGCGACCGACACGACCACCGCGCTCCACCTCCTGCCGCTGATCGACGATGCGAACGATGCCCGCCGCCTTGGCAACGCGGCGCAGGCGCTGGGTCCCCGCGTCACCGCCCGCGCCGAGGTTCTGGGCAAGGCCCGCCTCCTGCGTGCAACCACCCGCGTGACGGGGTTGGGCTATGCGCTGATCACCGGGATGGTCGGGCTGATCCTGTCGGTCGGCCTCTTCCTTGCCTCCGCGCTGCAGACCCGCCTCTTCGCGGCGCTGCGCCGCCGGGCCGCCGCCGCCGATCCCTCAGACCACGGCTAGCCCCTTCATCTTGGCCCAAATACCCAATCGACGGCCCCCACCCCGCGCGCCGCCGGACTGGGGCGATGGTCCCTGTGCCACGCCCGCCGCACTCCGCATCTTTCTGCGAACAGAGTTAACGAAAAAACGGTGCCCGGGCGTATGCACAGCCGTCTGCACCGACTGTCTGCACCGGCCGTGGCACGGGTTTTTTCACCCCTGCCCGGAAGAAAACGCAGCGTTCGCAGGGCCTTGCCCCCGCCGAAGGGCCGAAGGCGGCACCCCGAACCGCCGACTGAACGCCCGGCTCAGGGTCGAGGGCGAGGAGAACCCCGTCCGCAGCGCCACCTCCGCCAGCGGATGGCGCGTATCCGTCACCATCCGCCGCGCCGCCTGCAGGCGCAGGCCCATGGCATAGGCCCCGGGGCTTTCGCCAAGGTATTGATGAAAAAGGCTTTCCATCCGCCGGGGCGACAGCCCCACCGCCCGCGCGATGCGCGCCATCGGCTCAGGATCGTCGATCCGCGCCTCCATCCGCGCAATCGCCTCCGCCACCCGCCCATCCAGCCGCGGATCCCGCTGCGGCGGTGCCACCTGCGGCTCATGCCCCGCGCGCTGCGTCGTCAGGAACGACGCCGCCACCTGCCGCGCCAAGGGCGCCCCATGGCGGCTTGCGATCAGATGCAGCATCAGGTCCTGCGCCGGGGCCGCACCCCCCACTGTTACCCTATTGCGATCAATGACATAGCGGTCGGGCAGACATTCCATCTGCGGGAATGCAGCGGCAAAATCCTCCAGATCCTCCCAATGCACGGTCGCCCGATACCCGTCCAGAAGCCCCGCCCGCGCCATCACCCAGGCCCCCGCATCCACCCCCGCGATCAGTTGGAACCGGGGCGCCATCCGCCGCAGCGCCTGCAGGAAAGGCCGCGTCGCCACCTCCGCCTGCCGATAGCCCACGATCACCATCAGCACATCCGCCCCCTCCGCCGAGGCAAGGGGCCCCGCCGAGGGCAATTCGATCCCGCAGGTCAACGGCACCGGCCGCCCATCCGGCGACACCACGCGCCAGCGATAGGCTTCCTCCCCCAGATGCCGGTTCGCCGCCCGCATCGGATCAAGCACCGACGCCACCTCAAGGATCGAGGCATGCGGCAGCACCAGCACTGCCAGCGTCAGGGGCGCACGGGAGGGAAGGAAAATGTTGACGTTTTCGGCCATATGAATTGCGTAAAGCGCAAAGCATCGCGGCGCAAGCAGGCTAATCTGATGCGAAGACAAGGGAGGACTGCCATGCCGCTCGCCATGAATCGCGAGGTTTTCATCACCTGTGCCGTCACCGGATCGGGCGGCACGCAGGACCGCAGCCCGCATGTGCCGCGCAGCCCCCAGCAGATCGCCGAAAGCGCCATCGCGGCGGCCAAGGCCGGCGCGGCGGTGGTGCATTGCCACGTCCGCGACCCCGAAACCGGCAAACCCGCCCGCGACCCCGCGCTCTACCGCGAAGTGACGGAACGCATTCGCGATTCCGCCACCGACGTGGTCCTGAACCTGACCGCGGGCATGGGCGGCGACATCTATTTCGAAGGGACCGAGGACATGGGCCGCATCGGCCCGCGCTCCGACATGGCGGGTGCCACGGAACGGGTGGCGCATGTCGTGGAATGCCGCCCGGAAATCTGCACGCTCGACTGCGGCACGATGAATTTCAACGAAGCCGATTACGTGATGGTCAACACCCCCGGCATGCTGCGCGACATGGCGCGGCGCATGACGGCGGCAGGCGTGCGGATCGAGATCGAGGCCTTCGACACGGGCCACCTCTGGCTTGCCAAGGAACTGGTGAAGGAAGGCGTGATCCCCGAAACCGTGCTGGTGCAGCTTTGCATGGGCGTGCCGTGGGGCGCTCCGGATGACCTGAACACCTTCATGGCGATGGTGAATAACGTCCCCGCAGGCTGGCACTATTCCGCCTTCTCCCTTGGCCGCAACCAGATGGCCTATGTCGCGGCGGCGGTTCTGGCGGGCGGCAATGTCCGCGTGGGGCTGGAAGACAATCTCTGGCTCGACAAGGGCGTGCTGGCCACCAACGCCCAGCTTGTGGAACGCGCGGCGACCATCGTGGAAAACATGGGCGCCCGTGTCATCACCCCCGCCGAAGTGCGCGCCCGGCTGAAGCTGGAGAAGCGCCCGCCTCTGCCGAAATAGGGTGGAAAGGGTCGGCCCCATCGCGCCGCCCCATGCCGCGCAAAGCATCGCGCGGCTTATCCCCTTGGGGCAGGGCTGGGTGCTGGAACCGCTGGAGGCGGGTTTCCTTCTCCGCACCCTCGCGCAAGAGGCGCGCCCGGTGCAGGTGCGCATCACGGGCGAAGAGGCGCAGGCCCTGCGGCAGGGCGAGGTGACGCCGGAACAGATGGCGCAGCGGCACGGGGTCGTGCCGCATCACCTGCCCCCCGGCGCGGTGACCGTCGCCTTCTCGGACGAGGCGCTTCGGCTTTCGGGCCGGGGCAGCAACGCGGCGCAGGGCGGCGACGCCCGGGTGCCGCAGGAACAGCCGCCGGGGCAGGGGACCTTCCTCCCCCGCGCGGGCATCATCGGGGCGGCGCTGATCGCGCTGCTGGCATTGGCCCTTCTCTGGGCCGTCTGACGGAGAGAACGGATATGGCGCGCAAGGCGGGCATCATCGGGGGCGGGGTCATCGGCGGCGGCTGGGCCGCGCGCTTCCTGCTCAATGGCTGGGATGTGGTGGTGTTCGACCCCGATCCGGAAGCCCCGCGCAAGGTGGGCGAGGTTATCGCCAATGCCAAACGCGCGCTGCCCGCCCTGTCCGACGGGCCGATGCCGCCCGAGGGCAAGCTGACCTTCGCCAGCACCATCACCGAGGCCGTGGAGGGGGCCGACTACATCCAGGAATCCGTTTCCGAACGGCTGGACCTGAAGCACCGCGTCTTTGCGCAGATCCAGCAGGTCGCGCCCGACACGCCCATCGGCTCCTCCACCTCTGGTTTCAAACCGTCCGAGTTGCAGCAGAACGCCGCCAACCCCGCGACCATCTTCGTCGCCCACCCGTTCAACCCCGTCTACCTCCTGCCGCTGGCCGAAATCGTCCCCTCCGCCAAATCCGACCCCGCCCTGATCGAGGCCGCCAAGGAAACCCTGCGCGAGATCGGGATGTTCCCCCTCCACATCCGCAAGGAAATCGACGCCCATATCGCCGACCGCTTCCTCGAAGCGGTCTGGCGCGAGGCGCTCTGGTTGGTCAAGGACGGCATCGCCACGACCGAGGAGATCGACGAGGCGATCCGCATGGGCTTCGGCCTACGCTGGGGCCAGATGGGCCTGTTCGAAACCTACCGCATCGCGGGCGGCGAGGCGGGGATGAAGCACTTCATGGCCCAGTTCGGCCCCTGCCTGACATGGCCCTGGACGAAACTGATGGACGTGCCGGAATTCAACGACGAACTCGTCGACCTGATTGCCGGGCAATCCGACGCGCAATCCGGCCACCATTCCATCCGCGAACTCGAACGCATCCGCGACCAGAACCTGATCGGCTTCCTCCGCGTGCTTAAGGACCGCAACTGGGGCGCGGGCAAGGTCCTCCTCGACCACGACGCCCGCCGCCGTCAGGCGATGGCGGACCCGTCGCCCGACAGCGCGGTCCCCATGGAAATGGCCCGGATGCATGTCCTTCCCGGCTGGATCGACTACAACGGCCACATGACCGAAAGCCGCTACCTCTTTGCGGCCTCGGAAACCTCCGACGCCTTCCTCCGCCACATCGGCGCCGACATCGCCTATGTCGGCACGGGCTACAGCTACTACACCGCCGAAACCCACATCATGCATCTGGGCGAGGCGAAACTGGGCGACGCCCTCACCGGCACGGTGCAGGTCCTCCACGCCGACGAGAAACGCCTCCACATCTTCATCCGCCTCCTGAAGGGCGACGAGGCGGTGGCGACGCTGGAACAGATGCTCCTCCACGTCGACATGAAGGCCGGCAAGACCTGCCCAGCCCCGCCCGCGATTCTCGACCGGCTCTTGCCCATCGCCAAGGCCCATGCCGCCCTGCCAAGACCCGAAGCCGCGGGCCGCCATGTCGGCCAGAAGAAGGGGTGACGCCATGCAGTTCGGCCTAACCGAAGAACAGCAGATGATCGTCGAGACGACGCGCAGCTTCGTCGAGAACGAGCTTTACCCCCATGAGATGGAGGTGGAACGCACGGGCCACCTGCGCATGGACCTGATCAAAGAGATTCAGGCCAAGGCCATGCAGGCGGGCCTCTACGCCGCCAACATGCCCGCCGAGGTCGGGGGGGCGGGCCTCGATACGCTGTCCTGGCTTCTGTATGAAAAGGAGTTGGGCAAGGCGAATTATGCGCTGCACTGGACCTGTGTCGCGCGGCCGTCGAACATCCTGCTGGCAGGGACGGAGGAGCAGCGGCAGAAATACCTCTATCCCTGCATCCGGGGCGAGAAATGGGATTGCCTTGCCATGACGGAACCGGGCGCGGGGTCCGATCTGCGCGGCATGAAGGCCAGCGCGCGGCAGGACGGGGATGACTGGGTGCTGAACGGCACCAAGCATTTCATCAGCCATGCCGATCTGGCCGATTTCGCCATCTGCTTCATGGCGAGCGGGGAGGAGGACACCCCGCGCGGCAGGAAGAAGCTGATCACCGCCTTCTTCGTCGACAAGGGCACCCCCGGCTTCACCGTCCGCGACGGCTACCGCAACGTCAGCCACCGGGGCTACACGAACGCCATCCTCGAATTCGACAATTGCCGCATCCCGAAGGAACAGGTGCTGGGCGAGGTTCACAAGGGATTCGAAGTTGCCAATACATGGCTCGGCGCCACCCGCCTGCAGGTCGCCGCCACCTGCCTTGGCCGCGCCGAACGCGCGCTGGCCCATGCCGTGCAATATGCGGCGGAGCGCCAGCAATTCGGGCAAGCCATCGGCAAGTTCCAGGGCATCAGCTTCAAGCTGGCCGACATGGCGATGGAGTTGAAGGCGGCGGAACTGCTGACAAGGGAAGCCGCGTGGAAATTCGATCAGGGCACCGTGACCGAGGCCGACATGAGCATGGCCAAGCTCAAGGCGACCGAGGTTCTGGCCTTCATCGCCGACGAGGCGATCCAGATCCATGGCGGGATGGGCCTGATGGACGACCTGCCGCTGGAACGCATCTGGCGCGACGCGCGGGTGGAGCGCATCTGGGAAGGCACGTCCGAGATCCAGCGCCACATCATCAGCCGCCAGATGCTGCGGGCCTTCGGCGCATGACGATTTTTCATGCGAAAAATCAGGGGGCATTCTGCCCCCTCGGCGCGTGCCGCGCCTCACCCCCTGAGGATATTTGAAGAACGGATGAAGTAACGGAATGTTCACCTTTGGCATCCAGACTGAGCGCACGGTACAGGCGGGGACGCCGATGACCGTAACGGGTGAAGTCTCCCTGTCCCGGACCGGGGCAGGGGGATGCCTTCCCTGCTTCAGCCGTTTCCAAATATCCTCGGGGGTCCGGGGGTGGAAAACCCCCGGCTGGAGACAAGCGGCGCCTGCGCCGCGCAGTCGACCTGAAAGGAATGCGCGCGGCACGCGCGCGCCGCTTTGCAGCGGGGTGCGTCATGCGTGACCTCCGTCGCCTGCTGCGCCCCCGCTCCATCGCCGTCCTCGGCTCCGGCTGGGCCGCGAATGTGGTCGAACAATGCGCCAAGATGGGCTTTGATGGCCCCGTCTGGCCCGTCCATCCCACACGGGACGCCATCGGCGGCGCGCGCTGCTTTCGTTCGCTGGCCGATCTTCCGGCACCCCCAGATGCCACCTTCATCGGCGTGAATCGCCATGCCACCCTGGATGTCGTGGCCGAACTGGCCGCGATGGGCGCGGGCGGGGCGACCTGTTTCGCCTCCGGCTGGGAGGAGGCGGGCGAGGCGGGTCTGCAAGCCAACCTCGTGCAGGCGGCGGGCGACATGCCGATCCTCGGCCCCAACTGCTATGGCGTGATCAACTATCTCGACGGCGCGCTCCTCTGGCCCGATCAGCATGGCGGGGTGCGGGTGGAGCGCGGCGTGGCGCTGCTGTCGCAATCCTCCAACATCGTCATCAACCTGACGATGCAGGCGCGCGGCCTGCCCGTGGCCTATGTCGCCTGCCTCGGCAATGCCGCGCAGGTGGGGCTGGCGGAACTGGCGGGCGCCCTCCTTGCCGATGAACGGGTCACCGCGCTGGGCATGTATGTCGAAGGCATCGACGATGCCGCCGCCTTCGCCGACCTTGCCGAACGGGCGCGGGCGGCCGGCAAGGGGATCGTCTGCATCAAATCCGGCAAGACCGAACTCTCCCGCACCGCCGCCGCCTCGCACACCGCCTCCCTTGCCGGCGGCGGGGCCGCCTCCTCCGCCTTCCTGCGCGCCTGCGGCGTGGCCGAGGTGGCGACGCCCGCCGAATTGATCGAGACGCTGAAGATCTTCCACCATTGCGGCCCGCAGATCGGCCCGCGCCTCTGCTCGCTTTCCTGTTCCGGGGGTGAGGCGGGGCTGGTGGCCGATCTCGCCGCCCCCTTCGGCGTGGATTTCCCGCCGCCGTCAGAGGCGCAGCGCCAAAGGCTGGGCGAGATCCTCGGCCCCATCGTGGCCATCGCCAACCCCTTGGATTACCACACCTTCATCTGGGGCGACGGGCCGCGCACCACGGATGTCTTCACCACGATGCTGGCCGGTTACGACGCGGGCATCTTCATCATCGACCCGCCGCGCCCTGACCGCTGCGATCCCTCCAGCTTCCAGCCCGCGCTGGATGCGGTGGTGGCGGCGGCGGGGAACACGGGCAAGCCCGCCTTCGCAGTGGCCTCGCTGCCGGAGAATTTCGACGAGGCGCTGGCGCTGCGGATGGCCGCGCCGAATGTGGTGCCGATGATGGGCCTTGAAACCGCGCTGGGCGCGATCAGGGCGGCGCAGACGGGGCCGAACCGGGGCGGCTGGCGGCCGTGGCCCGTAGTCGGGACCCGCCCGCTGCGGATGCGGGATGAGGCCTCCGCCAAGGCGCTGATTGCCGCGGCAGGGGTGGCGGTCCCGCGGTCCGTCATCGCACCGACGCTTGCCGAACTGGCTCCACTGGCGGCCGCGCTGACCGCGCCCCTCGCGCTGAAGGGCCTCGGCTTCGCCCACAAGACAGAGGCCGGTGCGGTGCGTCTTGGGCTGTCCTCGGTCGAAGGGCAGGCCGAGATGGCGGGGGCGCAGGGCTATCTGGCCGAAGAGATGGTCACCGGGACGGTGGCCGAGCTGCTGGTCGGCCTGCGCCGCGATCCGGTCTATGGCGCGACACTGACCTTGGGCTTTGGCGGCGTCACGGCAGAGGTTCTGGCCGATACCGTGACCCTCGTCCTGCCGGTGACGGCGGAGGAGGTGGCGCAGGCCCTGCGACGGCTGCGGCTCTGGCCGCTGCTGGATGGTTATCGCGGGCGGGCGAAGGCCGACACGGCCGCTGCCGTGCGGGCCGTCATGGCCTTGCAGGCCCTGTTGCAGGCCACCCCCGCGCTGGAGGAAGTCGAGATCAACCCGCTGATGCTGACCGCCGATGCGGCTGTCGCGGTGGATGCGGTCATCTGGGAGGAAACGGAATGAGCGCGATGCAGATGCGGACCGAAGGCCCGATCCGGACAAGGCGCGAAGGCGCGGTGCTGGAGGTGACGCTGGACAGGCCCAAGGCCAATGCGATCGACCTTGTCACCAGCCGGATCATGGGCCTCGTCTTCCGCGATTTCCGCGACGACGACAGCCTGCGCGTGGCGATCCTGCGGGCGGAGGGCGAGAAATTCTTCTGCCCCGGCTGGGACCTGAAAGCCGCTGCCGCAGGCGATGCCGTCGATGGCGATTACGGCGTGGGCGGTTTCGGCGGCTTGCAGGAACTGCCCAACCTGAACAAGCCCGTCATCGCCGCCGTCAACGGCATCTGCTGCGGGGGCGGCCTCGAACTCGCCCTTTCCTGCGACCTGATCCTTGCCTCCGCCAACGCCACCTTCGCCCTGCCCGAAATCCGGTCGGGCACGGTGGCGGATGCGGCGAGCATCAAGCTGCCCAAGCGCATCCCCTATCACGTCGCCATGGACCTCCTCCTCACCGGCCGCTGGTTCGATGCCGAAGAGGCGCTGCGCTGGGGCCTGCTGAAAGAGATCACGGCCCCCGGCGACCTTCTGCCCAAGGCATGGGAGCTTGCGCGCCTTTTGGAAAGCGGGCCGCCCCTCGTCTATGCCGCGATCAAGGAAGTCGTGCGCGAGGCCGAGGCGCTGCGCTTTCAGGATGCGCTCAACCGCATCACCAAGCGGCAATTCGCGACGGTGGACCGTCTCTATTCCAGCGAGGACCAGTTGGAAGGCGCCCGCGCCTTCGCCGAGAAGCGCGACCCCGTCTGGAAGGGCAGGTAACACGGAAACGACAGTTTCCTGTCGCTGCCTGTCACGCCCTGCCACGGCGGGGCGCTAGGCTCCGCCGCAAGCAGAGGTGGGCCATGGACGACCAGACGGATTACATCATCGTGGGTGCGGGATCGGCGGGCTGCGTGCTTGCCGACAGGCTCACGGCCAGCGGCAGGCATCGCGTCACGGTGCTGGAGGCGGGCGGGACCGACCGGCGCTTCTTCGTCATGCTGCCCTTGGGCTATGGCAAGCTGTTCTACGACCCTGCCGTGAACTGGCTCTACAAGACGGAACCCGATCCGGGCCTTGCCGGGCAGCGCGACCATTGGCCCCGCGGCAAGGTGCTGGGCGGATCGTCCAGCATCAATGCCATGGTCTACATCCGCGGCCACCGCGCCGATTATGAGGAGTGGGAGGCGGCGGGCAATCCCGGCTGGGGCTGGGACGACGTGCTGTCCGCCTACAAGGCGATGGAGGATACCGAGGCAGGGGGCGATGACTGGCGCGGCAAGGGCGGGCCGCTGTTCGTATCGGCCAACCGCAAGGGTCTGCATCCGCTGGTGAAGGATTACGTCGCCGCCTGCGAAAGCGCGGGCCTGCCCGCAAACCCCGATTTCAACGGGGCCGAACAGGAAGGCGCGGGCATCTATCAGATGACCATCCACAAGGCCCGCCGCAATTCCGCCGCCCGCGCCTTTCTGCGCCCAGCGATGAAACGCCCGAACTGCCGCGTCATCACGGGTGCCATGGTGACCCGTGTCCTTGTGGAGGACGGCCGCGCCACCGGCGTCGAATACCGTATCGGAACCGAAACCCGCATCCTGCGCGCCAAGGCCGAGGTGATCCTCTCCGGGGGGGCGATCAACTCGCCGCAACTGCTGCAACTTTCGGGCATCGGCCCCGGCGCGCTGCTGCAAGGCCTTGGCATCCCCGTCCTGCGCGACAATGCCAACGTGGGCGACCACCTGAGCGACCATCAGGGCATCAACTACACATGGAAGATGCGCGTCCCCACCTACAATGACGAACTCCGCCCGTGGTGGGGCAAGCTGATCGCGGGGATGAAATATGTCCTCGCCGGAGGCGGGCCGCTGTCGAAATCCATCAACCATGGCGGCGGGTTCTTCCGCACCTCGCCCGATCTGCCCCGGCCCAACATGCAGCTTTACATGCAGGCCTTCTCCACCCTCATCCCGCGCGACGGGGAACGCCCGATCCTCACGCCGGACCCGTTCCCCGGCATGTCGCTGGGCCTGTCGAACTGCCGCCCCACCAGCCGGGGCCATATCCGCCTGCGCACGCCCGATCCGCTGGCCCATCCGGTCATCACGGCCAATGCCTTCTCCACTGATCATGACGTGCAGGAGATGCTGCTGGCGGTGAAATACCTCCGCCACCTCGCCGCCCAGCCCCCGCTCGCGCGGCTGATCGCCGAGGAACTCCGCCCCGGCCCGGATGTCACCACGGATGATGCGCTGATCGCCGATTTCCGCGCGCGGTCGGGCACCGTCTATCACCCGTCCTGCACCTGCCGCATGGGGCCGGATGCGGCGACCTCGGTGGTGGATGCGCGGCTGCGCGTGCATGGCGTGGCGGGGTTGCGGGTGATCGACGCCTCCGCCTTCCCCAACCTGATTGCCGGCAACACCAATGCCCCCGCCATGATGCTGGGCTGGAAGGGTGCCGAACTGGTGCTGGCCGACGCGCGCTGAGGCGCGCGCTCAGGCGGCCTTCTTGCCGATCCTTGGTTCGGTGCCTTCGCGCATGCGGCGGATATTGGCCGCATGGCGCACCCAGACGAGGATCGCCAGCAGCAGCGCCAGCAGCACCATCTCGGAATAGCCCGCGAAGGCCAGATAGCCGGGTGCCAACCCCGCCGCCGCCAGCGCCGACAGCGAGGATATGCGCGACACCGCCGCCACCACCAGCCATGTCGCGCAGGCCATCAGGCCGATGGGCCAAGCCAAAGCCAGCAGGATGCCAAGGAAAGTCGCCACCCCCTTGCCACCCTTGAACCGCAGCCAGATCGGGAACAGATGCCCGAGGAAGGAGGCCAGCGCCGCCACCTGCGCCGCATCCTCGCCCACCATCGTCCGCGCGATCAGCACGGCAATCCCCCCCTTGGCCGCATCAAGGATCAGCGTCGCCGCCGCCGCCCCCTTGTTCCCCGTCCGCAGCACATTCGTCGCGCCGATATTCCCCGACCCGATCTTGCGCAGGTCGCCCAGCCCCATCGCCCGGGTGATCACCACGCCGAAAGGAACCGATCCCAAGAGATAGGCCAGCAGCGCCACCACCAGCAGCGCCACGGGAGAAGAGATGAAATCAGGCAGGAAGATCGTCATGCGCCATGCACCTGAATGCCGTTCACGAAGGTGGCCAGCACCTTACCCTCCATCCGCTGCCCGTCAAACGGGGTGTTCTTGGATTTCGACCGCAGCTTGAACCGGTCCATCAGGAAAGGCGCATCCGGATCGAACAGCACGAGGTCGCCCGGCGCCCCCACCGCCATCCGCCCCTGCGGCAGCCCCAACCGCCGCGCGGGGTTCAAGGACAGCGCGCGGAACAGCACCGGCAGATCGATATGCCCCGCATGATACAGCCGCATCGCGGCGGGCAGGATCGTCTCCAGCGCCACCGCGCCCGCAGCGGCCTCCTCGAAGGGCAGGCGTTTGGATTCCTCATCCGCCGGGGTATGCATGGACGAGATGCAGTCGATGGTGCCATTCGCCACCGCCTCCACCATCGCCAGACGGTCCTCCTCCGACCGCAGCGGAGGCGTCATCTTGAAGAAGGTGCGGTAATCGCCAAGGTCGATTTCGTTCAGCGTCAGGTGATGGATCGACGTCCCCGCCGTCACGTCCAGCCCCGCCGCCTTGGCACGGCCCAGCGCGGGCAGGCTCTGCGCCGTGGTGATCTGGTCGGCGTGATAGCGCACGCCCGTCATCTCCACCAAGGCAAGGTCGCGCTCCAGCCCCATCCTCTCGGCCAAGGGCGAAACGGCAGGCAGGCCGCGGAGAGAGGCGAACTTGCCCGATGTCGCCGCCGCCCCCTTGGACAGTCCGGGGTCCTGCGGATGCCCGATCACCAGCGCGCCGAGCGAGCGGGCATAGGTGAAGGCCCGCGACAGCACCTTGGCATCCGACGTGACGGCGAAGGCATCGGTAAAGGCGATGGCCCCGGCATCCAGCAGAAAGCCGATCTCCGTCATCTCGCGCCCCTCGCGCCCCTTGGTCAGCGCGGCCATGTGGCGGATGCGCACCGGGCTGGCCTCCGCCGCGCGGCGGGTGACGAATTCAAGCGTCTCGGGCGTGTCGATGGCCGGGTTGGTGTCGGGCCGCGCGATGACCGTGGTCACGCCCCCCGCCGCCGCCGCAAGGCCCGCCGAGCGGAAGGATTCCCGGTGACGCTCCCCCGGTTCGCCGATCTTCACGCCGATATCCACGATGCCGGGCGCAAGGTGATGCCCCCCGCAATCGATCTCCACCGCGCCTTTTGGCTTGGCCCCGCCGATGGCGGCGATCACCCCCTTGGCCAGCGTGACCGACCCTTGGGTGATGCTGCCCCCCTCGGGGTCGATGATCCGGGCATTCGTCAGGTGCAGGGTGGTCATGTGCGGGGTCCGGGCTGGATCGCGCGCGCCGCGGCGGCGGGATCGGGGAGATAGCGGATCAGGTGCTTGTCGCCCGTGGTCGTGACGATCTGCACCGCACCAAGAAAGGGGCGGGCCTGCGCGATCTGGGCGCGCGGGATGGACCGGCCGCCGGGGCCGGTCAGATGGCTGTCGGTCAGGCGCCAGACTTCGCCCATCGCCTCCGATTTCACATAGGCCGCGCGGATGCCGATGGCGAGGAGGGCCGCCACCGGCCCCACCCACGGGTCGGCATTGCCCAAGGCGATCAGCACGACCCCCGCCACGACGCCCCCCGCCAGCGCCATGATGACATGGGCGCGCAGATAGGCGGCAGGAGAGGGGCGGAACTCCATCACCCCACCACGAAATAGACGGTGAACAGCGCAAGGAAGATCAGCACCAGCGCCGCGACCTTGCCGCCCGCGCGCATCTCTTCCTTGGTGGGTTTGCGGTCGGGATCGGGGGTCATACCATCGTCCCCACCAGTTTCCGCCCCCGCTCCAGCCGCAGGTTGCGGGCGAGCAGGTCCATGCAGGCCATGCGCACGGCGACGCCCATCTCCACCTGATCCTGAATGACCGACCGGTTGATGTCATCGGCCAGATCGCCGTCGATCTCCACCCCCCGGTTCATCGGGCCGGGATGCATCACGATGGCATCGGGCTTGGCATGCGACAGCTTTTCCGCATCCAGCCCATAGCGGTGGTAATATTCCCGCTCCGACGGGATGAACCCACCATCCATCCGCTCTTTCTGAAGCCGCAGCATCATCACGACATCAGCGCCTTCAAGGCCCTTCTTCATGTCGTCATAGACCTCCACCCCGAATTCCCCGATCCCCGAAGGCATCAGGGTGGGCGGCCCGATCAGGCGGATGCGGTTCTCCATCTTGCCCAGCAGGATCAGGTTCGACCGCGCCACGCGGGAATGGGCGATGTCGCCGCAGATGGCGACGGTCAGGCGCTGGATGCGCCCCTTCGCCCGCCGGATCGTCAGCGCATCCAGCAGCGCCTGCGTCGGATGCTCGTGCCGCCCGTCGCCCGCGTTCAGCACCGCGCAATTCACCTTGGACGCAAGCAGGTTCACCGCCCCCGACGCGCCATGCCGGACCACCAGCAGATCGGGATGCATCGCGTTCAGCGTCATCGCCGTGTCGATCAGCGTCTCGCCCTTCTTCACGCTGGACGAGGCCACCGACATGTTCATCACATCCGCCCCCAGCCGCTTGCCCGCCAGTTCGAAACTGGCCTGCGTGCGGGTGGAATTCTCGAAGAACATGTTGATCTGCGTCATCCCCGCCAGCACGTCCGAGGATTTCACCGTGCGGCGGTTCAGATCGACATAGCGGTCGGCCAGATCGAGGACCGTGGTGATTTCCAAAGGCGCAAGATGCTCGATGCCGAGGAGGTGGCGCGCGCGGAAGGTCATTCGGGTCCTCCATCGGGGTTCCCTGCGGCTTATAGGCAGGGCAGGGGGTTCGGGCAAGCCGCGCCGCCGGGTTCCGATGATGCCTGACGAGTTTGCCGCTGGCGCAGGCATCGGGGCGACCTTAGGTTTGGGCGCATGGGAATCGATCTCGACATCTCCACGCCCGAAGGCTGGCACGCCGCCCTTGCCGCGCTGCGCTGGCAGATGGAACTGGGCGTCGACGAATTCATCGGCGACACCCCGATCAACGCCTATGACCTGCCCGACCGCAAGGCCGCTCCCGCCGAGGCCCCAGCGGCAACCCCGCCGAAACGCGCGGCGGCGGAACCCTACATCCCGCAGATAAGCCCCGCCGAACGCGCCGCACAGGCCGCCGATGCCGCCGTGGCCGATGCCGCCGCCCGCGCCGCCGCCGCCGCCAACCTCGACGCCCTGCGCGAGGCGCTGGCCGGATACGACCATTGCGAGGTGAAGAAGGGCGCGCGCAACCTCGTCTTCTCCGACGGACGCCCCGGCGCGCGCGTCTTGATCCTTGGCGAGGCACCGGGGCGCGACGAAGACCTCGAAGGTCGCCCCTTCGTCGGCGCGGCGGGGCAACTCCTTGACCGCATGTTCGCGGCCATCGGCCTGTCGCGCGACAATCCTGACCTGCAGCACGCCCTCTACATCACCAATGTCATGCCGTGGCGGCCACCCGGCAACCGCGACCCCTCTCCCGAAGAGATCGCGATGATGCGCCCCTTCGTCGAACGCCACATCACCCTTGCCGCGCCGGATGTGATCGTCCTCATGGGCAACACCCCCTGTTCCGCCCTGCTGGGCGCCAAGGGCATCCTGCGGCTGCGCGGCACATGGACCGAGGCGCTGGGCCGCCCCGTCATGCCGATGACGCACCCCGCCTATCTCCTGCGCAACCCGGTGGCCAAGCGCGAGGCTTGGGCCGACCTTCTGGCGATCAAGGCAAGGCTCGGATGATGTTTCCCGTCGATCCCCTCGTTCTTCTGGCCTTCATCCCTGCGGGGCTGGCGCTGAACCTCACGCCGGGGGCGGACATGATGTTCACGCTGGCGCAGGGGCTGAAGGGCGGGCCGCGCGCGGGCATGGCCGCGAATGCCGGCATCGCGGTGGGCGGCATGGCCCATACGGTCATCGCGGGGCTGGGCCTCGGCGCACTGGTCGCGGCGCATCCCTTGGCCTTCGACGTGATCCGCTGGGGCGGCGTGGCCTACCTGCTGTGGCTGGCGGTGCAATCCCTTCGGGCGGGGCCTCTCGCCGCGCGGGGCGACGTGGCGGCGCGGTCGCTGGGGCGGGTCTTCCTCGACGGGCTGATGGTCAACCTTCTGAACCCCAAGGTGATCCTCTTCATCCTTGCCTTCCTGCCCCAATTCGTCGATCCGTCGCGGGCGGTCCTGCCGCAGTTCCTGATCCTCGGTCTGGTCTTCTCGCTGGGCGGCTTTGTCGTGAACGGCATCGTCGCCGTCTTCGCGGGCGGCGCGGGGCAGCGTCTGGCCGGATCGACCACCTTCGCCCGCTGGCTGGGCCGCGCGGGGGCCGCGATCTTTGCCGGGCTCGCGCTGCGTCTGGCGCTGATGTCGAAAGGATAGCCGCATGAGCCGCATCGACGAAACCAAAGACTTCATCCCCGTCCGCATCGCCGTGCTGACCGTCTCCGACACCCGCGGCATGGCCGAGGATCGCAGCGGCGACACGCTGGTGGAACGGCTGACCGGGGCAGGCCACATCCTTGCCGCGCGCGGCATCATCCGCGACGAACGGGACGAGATCGCCGCCCAGCTCCGCGCATGGATCGCCGATCCGGCGGTCGACGTGATCCTGACGACGGGCGGCACGGGCCTGACGGGCCGCGACGTCACGGTCGAGGCGCATCGCGACGTCTATGAAAAAGAGATCGAAGCCTTCGGCACGATCTTCACCATCGTCTCCATGCAAAAGATCGGCACCAGCGCCGTGCAATCCCGCGCCTGCGGCGGCGTGGCGGGCGGCACCTACCTTTTCGCCCTTCCCGGCAGCCCCGGCGCCTGCCGCGACGCATGGGACGAGATCCTGAGATGGCAACTCGACTATCGCCACCGCCCCTGCAACTTCGTCGAGATCTTCCCCCGGCTTGAGGAACACCGCCGCCGGAAATAGCGACGGAACCGCAGGGCAGGGGCGTTCAACGGGGCAAGGCCTGCGGTTTCACGCAGGCGTCATTGGCGTTGCGCCGCCGAGGGGCTAGGTATCTCCTGCCGGTGGCGGCATGGGCGAAAGGGATTGAATGCGGTTCTTCGGGCGCGCCTTGGGCGGTTTGTTCCTTGCGGCAATGACGCTGGCCCTGCTGGCCATGGCCGTCGGCGTGATCGTGGGCGCCTTGCGCGAACGCATGGCAGGCGGCGGCATGGCCCGCCCCGCCGAGGAACGCGTGATTTCGGCCAATGTCGTGACCGTCGATCCCGCCCGCATCATCCCCGAAACCACCGCTTATGGCGAACTGCGCGCCACCCGCGCCCTCGAACTCCGCGCCCCCGTCACCGCCCGCGTGGCCGAGGTTTCGCCCAGTTTCGCCGACGGGGCCTCCGTCGCGGCGGGCGAGGTCCTCCTCCGCCTCGACCCGGCCGAGGCCACCGCCGCCCGCGACCTCGCCGCCGCCGCGCTGGCCGAGGCCGAGGCCGCAGGGCGCGAGGCCGCCCGTGCGCTGGACCTTGCCCGCGACGATCTGGAACAGGCGCAGGCGCAGCTTGCCCTCCGCCAGCAGGCCCTGCAACGCCAGCGCGACATCGCCGCCCGTGGCGCAGGCTCCGCCGCCGCCGTGGAAACGGCGGAACTCGCCGTCGGACAGGCCGAACAGGCCCTGCTGTCCAGCCGCTCCTCCCTCGCGCAGGCCGAGGCGGCGGTCGATCAATCCGCCATCGCCGCGGATCGCGCCCGCATCTCGCTGGGCGAGGCCGAACGCACGCTGGAGGACACCGTCATCCGCGCCGAATTCGCGGGCCGCATGGATGGGGCGGCCAACCTCGTCGTGGGCGGTCAGGTCACCGCGAACGAGGTGCTGGGCACCGTCATCGACCCCGCCGCGCTGGAAGTGGCCTTCCGCCTCTCCACCGCGCAATTCGCCCGCCTTCTGGATGCGCAGGGCGATCTGGTCGAGGCCCCGGTCACCGCCCGGCTCGATGTCGCCGGGGCCGCGCTGCAGGCGCAGGGCCGCATCCTGCGCGCCGGCGCTTCGGGGGCCGAGGCCGGGGGTGGCCGCGTCGTCTTTGCCGCGCTGGACGCGGCACCCGGCCTGCGTCCCGGCGATTTCGTCACCGTCACCGTGGCCGAACCCGCGCTGGAGGCCGTGGCCGACCTTCCCGCCACCGCCATCGATTCCGCAGGCCGCGTCCTAGCGGTCACCGCCGACGACCGGCTGGAAGAGGTCGCGGTCGAGGTCCTCCGCCGTCAGGGCGACCGTGTCATCGTAGCCCCCGGCGCTCTGGCGGGGCGCGAGGTGGTGGCGGAACGCTCCCCCCTGCTTGGCGCGGGGATCAAGGTCCGTCCCGTCCGCCCCGGCCAGCAGGAACAGGCCAGCGCCGCGCCCGAGGTGCTGGAACTCACCGCCGAACGCCGCGCCGCCCTCGTCGCCGCCGTCGAAGGCAACTCCCGCATGCCGGAAGAGGCGAAGGCCCGCATCCTTGAACAATTGCAGCAGGATCGCGTCCCCGCCGAGGTCGTGGCCCGCATCGAAGCCCGGATGGGGGGCTGATCCGATGCAGGCAGGCGGCATCCTGTCCTATTTCGTGCGCCACCGCACGGTGGCGAACCTCCTGATGGTGCTGATGCTGGTGGCGGGCGTCGCCGCCGCCATGAACATCCGCGCGCAGTATTTCCCCGATGTGGTGCTGGCCGAGGTCGACGTCACCGTCACATGGTCCGGCGCCGGGGCCGAGGATGTGGACCGCGCCATCGTGCAGGTCCTCGAACCCGCGCTCATGGCGGTGGAGGGCGTCGCCGCCACCGCCTCCCGCTCGGTCGAGGGGCGCGCCAGCATCGAGATCGAATTCGAACCCGGCATCGACATCGACCGCGCCGCGCAGGACGTGGCCGCCGCGGTCGAGGCCGTCACCACCCTCCCCGCCGAGGCCGAGGAACCCGAGGTCCGCCGCAGCGCGTGGCGCGATCAGGTGACCGATGTCGTCATCACCGGCCCCGTGGGCGTGGATCAACTCGCCCGCCTCGCCGATGAATTCACCGCCCGCCTCTTCGCCGCGGGCGTCACTCGCACCACCATCACCGGCCTCGCCGCGCCCGAAACCGTGGTCGAGGTGCCGACAGTCGCCCTCATGCGCCATGACGTGACGCTGGCGCAGATCTCCGATGCCATCGCGGCGGCGGTTGTCACCTCCCCGGCGGGCGAGGTGGCCACGGGGGCCGCCCGTGTCCGCACGGGCGAGGAACGTCGTCAGGCCGAAGAGATCGGCGACATCGCCCTGCGCGTCGCAGCGGATGGCACGGTGCTGCGCATCCGTGACGTGGCGACGATCCGCGTCGAAGGCGCGGATCGGGGACGCGCAGCCTTCGTCGGGCCGAACCCCGCCATGGCGATCCGCGTCGAACGCGGCCCCGAAGGTGATGCGATCGACATGCAGGCCCGCGTGGCCGACGTGGCCACGGCGATGCGCCCCGCCCTGCCCGAAGGCGTGACGGTCGACCTCGTCCGCACCCGCGCCGAACAGATCACCGACCGCCTCTCGCTCATGCTCGACAACGCGCTCACCGGCCTCGTCCTCGTGGTGCTGATGCTCTTCCTCTTCCTCAACGGGCGCATTGCGCTCTGGGTCGCGGTGGGCATCCCCGTGGCCACCTTGGCGGCCATCGCCGTGATGTGGATGGGCGGCCTGACGCTCAACATGATCTCGCTCTTCGCGCTGATCCTCGTCCTTGGCGTGATCGTCGATGATTCCATCGTCGTGGGCGAACATGCCGATTTCCGCGTCCGCCACCTTGGCGAAAGCCCGGTGCAGGCCGCCGAACGCGCGGCGGTGCGCATGGCGGGGCCGGTCCTCGCCTCCACCATAACCACCGTCATCGCCTTCCTTGCGCTGGCCGCCATCGGGGGCCGCTTCGGCGACCTGATTCAGGACATTCCCTTCACCGTCATGGCGGTGCTGCTCGCCTCGCTGATCGAATGCTTCCTGATCCTGCCCAATCACATGGCCCATGCCTTGGCCGATTCGGTGAAGGAAAAGTGGTATGACGCCCCCAGCCGCTTCACCAACCGCCTGCTCGACCGTTTCAAGGAACGGGCGATGAAACCCCTGATGCGCGCCGTGGTCGTCGCCCGCTACCCCGTCCTCGCGGCGGCGATCCTCGCCCTTGCCACGCAGGCCGCGCTTTTCCTGCGCGGCGACGTGCAGTTCCGTTTCTTCAACGCCCCCGAACAATCCTCGCTCACCGGCAACTTCTCCATGCTGCCGGGGGCCACGCGGGCCGATACGATGGAAATGATGGCCGAACTCCAGCGCGCCGTCGAAGCCGTGGGTACGGCCTATCAGGCCGAACACGGCCTGAACCCCGTCGAATTCGTCATGGCCGAGGTGGGCGGCGGTTCCGGTCGCGGGCTGGCCAGCGCCGCCACCAAAGATCCCGATCTTCTGGGCGGCATCGCGGTGGAAATCGTCAACCCCGACCTGCGCCCCTATTCCAGCAACGCCTTCATCGCCGCCGTCGAGGCCGAGGTCCGCCGCCACCCCCTGCTGGAAGAACTCAGCTTCCGTGGCGGCCGCTTCGGCCCCGGTGGCTCCGCCATCTCGGTCGATCTCTACGGGGCCGAGGCCACCACCCTCAAGGCCGCCGCCGAAGCGCTCAAGGCCCGCCTCGCCCCCTTCCCCGAAGTCTCGGGCCTTGAAGATACCCTCGCCTATGACAAGGAGGAACTGATCCTCAGCCTCACCCCCACGGGTCAGGCGCTGGGCTTCTCCATCGACACGCTGGCCCGCGACCTGCGCGCCATGCTGGGCGGGATCGAGGCCGCGACCTATCCCGATGGCCCCCGCTCCGCCGCAATCCGGGTGGAACTGCCGCCCGGCGAACTCACCGCCGATTTCCTCGACCGCATCCAGATGCGCGCCAGCGGCGCCGATGGCGCGGTCTATGTCCCCCTCGCCGACATCGTGACCGTCGACCGCGTCGCGGGCTTCTCCTCCGTCATCCGCGAGAACGGCCTGCGTGTCGTCACCGTCTCGGGCGATCTGGCCGAGGATGACCCCGCCCGCGCCAGCGAGATTCAGGCCGCGCTGCGCGCCGACATCGTGCCGGGGATCGAACAGGATTTCGGCGTCATGGCCCGCTATTCCGGACAGGCGGAACAGGAACGCGAATTCCTCGGCGGTGCCTCCATCTCCATCGTTCTGGCCCTGATCGGCATCTACCTCTGCTTGGCCTGGATCTTCGCAAGCTGGTCGCGCCCCGCCGTGGTGATGTCCGTCATCCCCTTCGGTCTGGTCGGCGCGATCTTCGGCCATTGGGTCTGGGACGTGCCGCTGTCGATGTTCTCCATCGTCGGCATCATCGGCATGTCGGGCATCATCGTGAACGACAGCATCGTCCTCGTCTCCACCATCGACGAATACGCGAAGAAGCGCGGTCTGATCCCCGCAGTCGTCGATGCCGTGGCCGACAGGCTCCGCCCCGTGCTGCTCACCACCCTGACCACGGTGCTTGGCCTCGCGCCGCTGCTCTTCGAACGCTCCAGTCAGGCGGAATTCCTCAAGCCCACGGTGGTGACGCTGGTCTTCGGCCTCGGCTTCGGGATGTTCCTCGTCCTGCTGGTCGTCCCTGCCCTCACGGTGGTGCAGGCCGATGCCGGCCTGCGCTTCCGCGCCCTGCGCCGTGCGCTTGGCCGCGCCATCGGCCGCCGGGGCGCGCAGGCGCAGCGCCTGCGCCGCGCCCTCGCGCTGGCCTCGGCGGGACTTGCCGCAATCGTCCTGCTCTTGCTGGTTCCCGTCATCGCCGCCGCGGCACTGCCCGGATGGCTGACCGCGCTCTGGCCCGCCCTCGCCGGGGCGCCCGCCTTCGGCACGGCTTTCCTGTTGGTGCTGATGGTCGCAGGCGCCCTTACCCTGCTTGTCCGGCTGATCGGCCGCCGCCGCGCCTGAGCTCAGGGCGCGGGGCAGCCCCGGATTTCCACCGCCCGCTCCTCCGAGATCACGGTGACCGTCACGCCCGACCGGTCCAGCGCGAAGGGCGCGCCCTGCGGCGGCACCATCTCCGCCACGGCAGTCAGCGTCCGGCCATCGCGCACGGCCTCGGCCGAAGACACCCAGATCCCCTGCGTCGCCGTCTCGAAGACCACGGTCTCATGATTGCCTGTCCGGGGCAGCGCCATGGTCGCCGTGATCCGCAATCCGTCGGCAATGGGATCAAGGCTGCAGCCGATCCCCGCCAACCCGGCCTGATCCGCAGGCAACGGACGATCCGCCAGCGCCGCATCGATCATCGGGTCGGGCTGACCAGCCCCCGACAGCGTGGTGTCAAAGGCAAAGCTCGCCGGAATGCAGATATCGTCACAGACCCCCAGCTCCACCACGCCCTTCAGACGCACGGGGCGGCCCGGATCGGCGGGGATCACCTCCATCGGCAGCACGAATTCGCCCGCATATCCCACGGTCGTATAGCCGTTGAATTCGAACACATGCGGGCGCGGCCAGTGCAGATGCACCGCACCGACATTTTCGCTCCCGCTCCAGTCGAAGACGGGCGGAATGCCCGCATCGCCCGGACTGCGCCAATAGGTCTTCCACCCCGGCGCAAGCGACAAATGCAGCGCCGCCATATGCGCCCCCCGCGCCTCCTGCCAGCCCGTGCGGATGCTGCCCGCCATCACCTCCTCCTGCGAGAAGGACAGGGCAGGGCCGGAGAGGGCAAGACAAAAGGCGGTGGGCAGGGCAATCTGGCGCATGGCACCAAAATAGGAACTGCGCCCGGCATGGGAAATCACGTTCCAGAGAAGCCATGTTACGACGAACGGCCTTGAGGCAGCGCCGCAACAGCCCCATCTTGATGGCAGGCCCGCAGAGGGCCGCATGCAGGAGGGCGGCGCGATGGCGGCTTTGGAACTCGACGGCAAGCTTCTGGTGGCCATGCCCGGGATGGGCGATCCGCGCTTCGAAAAGACCGTGATCCTCATCTGCGCCCATTCCGCCGAGGGGGCGATGGGCCTGATCATCAACCGCCCGACCGAGGACCTCACCTTCGCCTCGCTCCTCGATCAACTCTCCATTCCCCGCGCCCCGCAGGGCCGCGATATCCGCATCCATACGGGCGGCCCGGTGGAACGCGGGCGCGGTTTCGTGCTGCATTCGGCAGATTATGCGGGCAGTTCGGCCACCATGCGGATCGATGGCGGCTATGGCATGACGGCCACGCTCGACATCCTCGAAGCGCTGGCACGGGGCGAGGGGCCGTCCTGCGCCCTTCTCGCCTTGGGCTATTCCGGCTGGGGTCCGGGCCAGTTGGAAAACGAGATCGGCGCCAATGGCTGGCTCATCGCGGAGCCGACAGCCGAACTTGTCTTCTCCGGCGATGATGCCGGGAAATGGACGGCAGCCCTGCGCAGCATGGGCATCGACCCGCTGACCCTCTCTGCCGCTGCCGGACGGGCCTGAAAGGCCCGAAAATTCTTCGTACGAAGAATTTTCCCAAAACGAATTTTCTGCGAAAATTCGACGGGATTTCTTCAGAAATCCCGCCGCTGAAAAATCATCGCAGAGGATTTTTCCTCACTCGCCGTAAGGCACCCAGACCGTCTTGATGGTCGTCGCCTGCCGCAGGAAGGCACGTCCTTCGCCCTCCGGCCCGAACCAGTCGCGCGCCACGCCGCCATTGACCCAAGTCCGTTTCAGGTTCGTCACGCTCTCCGCCTCGATCATCGCCGACAGATCGGACGAGGAGAACGACCACAGCGCATCCACATCCATATGCCCCGCCAGCGGCTTGGCCAGTTCCGCATGGCTGCCCGTGACGATGTTGACCACGCCTGCGGGCAGATCCGACGTCTCCAGCACCTGATACAGATCCGTCGCCGCCAGCGGGAAGGGCTCCGACGGGACCAGCACGCAGCTATTGCCCATAGCGATGGCCGGTGCCATGGCCGAGATCAGCCCCAGAAGCGGTGCCTCATCCGCGCAGATTGCCCCGATCACCCCCACGGGTTCGTTCATGGCCAGCGCGATGCCCCGGATCGGCACCGATTTCGCCTGCCCGTCATACTTGTCCGACCAGGCCGCATAGGTGAACAGCCGCGCGACGCTGGCCTCCACCTCGGCCCGCCCGTCCTTGCCCGTCATCTCCTTCAGGCGACCTGCGAATTCCGTCGCGCGCGCCGACAGGTTCTCGGCGATGTAATACAAGATCTGCGCCCGGTTGTGACCGGTGGCCTTGCCCCAGCCCTTGGCCGCATGGGCCGCCTCCACCGCGTTGCGGATGTCCTTGCGGTTGCCAAGGCCCACATGGCCCAGAAGCCCGCCCTTGGGCGAAAACACCGCGCGGGAATAGCCGCCATCCGGCCGCGCCTGCTTGCCACCCACGAACAGCTTCGCCGTCCGGTCCAGCGCGGGCACCTCATAGCTTGCCGGTTCCGGCACCGCCGCGACAGGTTTCAAGGCCCGCGCGCGTCCGTCGGGCTTCAGATAGGCCAGCAGCCCCTCCCACCCGCCTTCGCGCCCGAACCCGCTTTCCCGCACCCCGCCGAATCCCGCCGCCGCATCGAAGAGGTTGGTCGCATTCACCCAGACCACCCCCGCCCGGATCTTCGGCGCGATGTCCAGCGCAAGGTTCACGTTCTCGGTCCAGACACTGGCCGCAAGGCCATAGCGCGTGTTGTTCGCCAGTTCCACCGCCTCGCCCGGCGTGCGGAAGGTCATCGACACCAGCACCGGCCCGAAAATCTCTTCCTGCATCAGCCGCGAGGCCGCGGACAGCCCCGTGATCAGCGTCGGCGGGTAATAGCAGCCCAGCGCGGGCAGGGGCGTCGCGGCGCGATAGATCTCGCCCTCCGACCCGTCGACCATCTGCGTGATCGTGGCCAATTGCACCGGATCGACCACCGCCCCCACATCGATGCACTTGTCCAGCGGATCGCCGATCCGCAGCCCGTCCATCCGCCGTTTCAGCTTGTCATGGAAACGGGGCGCGATCCCCTCCTGCACCAGCAGCCGCGACCCGGCACAGCAGACCTGTCCCTGATTGAACCAGATCGCATCGACCAGCCCCTCGACGGCGCTGTCCACATCGGCATCGTCAAAGACGATGTAGGGCGACTTCCCCCCCAGCTCTAGCGTCAGCGCCTTGCCCGTGCCTGCCGTCGCCCGGCGGATCGCCTTGCCCACGGCGGTCGATCCGGTGAAGGCGATCTTGTCCACACCCGGATGCGCCACCAGCGCGGCCCCCGTCTCGCCATCGCCGGTCACGATGTTCAGCACGCCCTTGGGCAGCCCCGCCTCGCGCGTGATCTCGGCAAAGAGCAGTGCCGTCAGCGGCGTATATTCCGCGGGCTTCAGCACCACGGTATTCCCCGCCGCCAGCGCCGGTGCCACCTTCCATGCCAGCATCAGAAGCGGGAAGTTCCACGGGATCACCGCACCGCAGACGCCATGGGCCACATGCCCCGGCAGTTCCGACTCCATCAGTTGCGCCAGACCCGCATGGTAATAGAAATGCCGCGCCACCAGCGGCAGGTCGATGTCGCGGCTTTCCCGGATGGGCTTGCCATTGTCCATCGTCTCCAGCACCGCCAGCAGCCGCGCATGTTTCTGCACCAGCCGCGCCAGCGCATAAAGATACCGCGCCCGCGCATGCCCCGGCAGCCGCGCCCATTTCCCCTGCGCCCGCCGCGCCGCCGCCACCGCCCGGTCGACATCGGCGGCACTGCCCTGCGTCACCACCGCAAGCTCCGCCCCCGTGGCCGGGTTCCGTGTCGCGAAACCCTCGCCCGCAGGCGTGAAGGCCCCGTCGATGAAATGCCCGAACCGCTGCCCGTGCTTGGCCAGCCACGCCTTCGCCTCGGCATTCCCTTCCGGGGCCGGGCCATAATCCATGCGGTCGAAAAGTTCCTTGATCGTCATGGTCCTATCCCATCGCATGGCGGTTGGCGGCCGAATAATGGCCGGTCAGGTAATGCTCAAGCTGCCGCTCGATATCGCCCAGCAGGGACGATGCGCCAAAGCGGAACAGGTCCGGCTGCAGCCATGGATGCCCCAACTCGTCCTTCATCAGCGCAAGATACAGCAGGGCATCCTTCGCCTTGGCGATCCCCCCCGCAGGCTTGTAGCCAACCTTCACCCCCGTCCGGTCCTGATAATCACGGATCGCCCGGATCATCGTCAGCGACACGGGCAGCGTCGCATTGACCGTTTCCTTCCCCGTCGAGGTCTTGATGAAATCCGCCCCCGCCATCATGCAGACAAGGCTCGCCCGCGCCACGTTGCGCAGCGTGGCAAGTTCCCCCGTGGCAAGGATCGCCTTCACATGCGCAGGCCCGCAGGCCTCGCGCATCTCGCGCATCTCGTCGTACAGCGCCTGCCAATTCCCCGTCAGCACGTGGCGGCGCGAAATCACGATGTCGATCTCGCGCGCCCCGGCGGCGACGCTTTCGCGGATTTCCGCGATCCGCAGCGGAAAGGGCGACAGCCCCGCCGGGAACCCCGTGGACACTGCCGCCACTGGGATATTCGTCCCCTCCAGCGCCCGCACCGCCGTTTCCACCATGTCGTGATAGACGCAGACGGCCCCGACCGTCAGCCCCTCCATCCCCAGCTTTTCCAGCATCCACGGGTTCACCGGTCGCCGCGCCTTGGCGCAAAGACGCTCCACCCGCCCCCATGTATCGTCGCCCGACAGGGTGGTCAGGTCGATCAGGCTCACGGCCTTCAAAAGCCATGCCGCCTGATATTCCTTCTTCACCGACCGTCGCCCGCCCAAGGTGGCGGCGCGGCGCTCGATGGCCGAGGTATTGGCCTGCACGGCGGCGACCCAATCCAGATCGAGGGGCATCCCCTCATTCCTCGGATGGGCCAATTGCGGAAGCTGGGTCTGGCTGGGGGCAAGAGTGGTCACGCGGTCCTCCCTTCGGACGCAGGGAAGATGCACGGGGCCGCGCCCCCGCGCAAGGGCGCGACCGCACCTGCCGGCAGAAATTTGACCTTTCGGTCAGGAATCGCGGCTGGGAAGCTGCGGCTCAGGGTCTTCCGGCGCTTGGTCGAAGGTCGCCCAATCGCGGCTCACGCCCGTTTCCGGGGTCTGGCCGTCGTAATGGCGCGAATGCAGATGCACCTTCGACAGGTAATTCGCGGTGATGGGGGCGGTGACAAAGATGAAGATCATCACCAGCACCTCTTGCCACGAAAACCCGGTGCCGATCATCAGCCCGTGGAACATGGAAACCAAAAGCGCGGTGCCCAGCCCCACGGTCGAGGCCTTGGTGGGCGCGTGCAGACGCTGCATCCGGTCCTTCAGGCGGATCAGGCCATAGCTTCCGGTCAGGGCGAAGAGGCCGCCCACCACCAGCAGGATGGAAAGGATGATGTCCAAGGCCCCGGTCATTCGATCACGCTCCCGCGCAGCAGGTATTTGCAGAAGGCCACGGTCCCCACGAACCCGGTCATGGCAAACAGCATCGCCGCCTCGAAATTGATGCCGAGGCCGGTCTGGATGCCATACAGCACGATGATCCCGATCACGTTGATCACCATCGTGTCCAGTGCCAGCACGCGGTCGGCCACGGTCGGGCCGATGGCCAGCCGCCACAGGTTCAGGATCAGGCCCAGTCCAAAACAGACAAGGGCAAAGCCAAGGGCATAGGTGATCATTCGAAGATCCTCTTCAGCCGGGATTCATAGCGCGACTTGATGTCGTCGCGGATGGCGTCGGGGTCGGGGGCATGCAGCGAATGGATCAGCAGCACGCGCCCGCAGGCGGACATGTCGGCGCTCACCGTGCCGGGGGTCATGGTGATGGTCCCGGCCAGCAGGGCGATGGCCTCGGGCGATTTCAACTCCACCGGCACGCGGATCCATGCCGACTGGATGCGGTCGCGCGGCATGAAGAGGACGATCTTCGCCACCTGCACATTGGCGACGATCACGTCCCAAAGCACCAGCACCACATAAGACAGCAGGGCGGACATGCTGTTCAGCTTGGGCCGGTGCTGCCAGTAGGGCGCGGTCAGAAGAGGGATCACCGTGGCAAGGAAGACCGCCATGACAAGGCTGCCCAGTTTCCACTGGTTCACCAGCAGGAACCACGTCACCACAAGGAACAGCGACAGGTAGGGATGCGGGAAAAGACGGCGCAGCATGTCAGTTCACCCCCGGCAGGTTGTTGGCCGCGATATAGGCGGCAGGGGCATGCAGCGCGGCGGCGGTGCCGTCCAGCCAGTCCTTCACCGGTCCCGCGAACACCGTCAGCGCGACCAGCGCCGCCAGCAACCCGCCGACTGCGACAAAGGCCAGCGGCTCGCCCTGATGCGGCGCCTCATGCGCCTCTCCGGTCGCATGCGATTTCCAGAACAGCACCGAACCCGCCCGCGCGAAACCCAGCACCATCAGGAAGGACGACCCGAGGATCACGCTCCAGATCAGCGCGGCCTGCTCCCGCAACGCATCCATCACCATCAGCTTCCCGATGAAGCCCGACAGCGGCGGCATCCCGGCCAGGGCGATGGCATTGGCAAAGAACAGCGCCGCCAGCAGCCCCTGCTGCGCGATGCGCGGCTGCGCCGTCAGGGCGGCATTGCCGCGCCGGTCGCTCACCATATCCGCGATCAGGAAGATGGCCGCCGTCGCCAGCGTGGAATGGATCATGTAGTAAAGCGCCGCCCCCGTCGCTTCGGGCGTGAAGGCCGCGAAGGCGGTGAAGATCGTGCCCATCGAGGCGATCCCCGCAAAGGCCGCCAACCGGGGCAGGGTGGTCGCGCCAAGGATGCCGATCGACCCGATGGCCAGCGTCACCAGCGCGGCAGGCAGCATGATGTCTCCCACCATGCTCCCCGTCGCCGCCGTCTCCGGCGGAAAGATCAGCGTGCTGGTCCGCAGGATGGCATAGGCCCCCACCTTGGTCATGATGGCGAACAGCGCCGCCACCGGACCCGGCGCATTGGCATAGGTTCCCGGAAGCCAGAACTGCAACGGCACCAGCGCGCCCTTGATGGCAAAGACCGACAGCATCAGCACCGCCGCCACCCGGATCAGACCCTGATCCCCCTCCGGCAGCGCCGCCACCTTCACCGCGATATCCGCCATGTTCAGCGTCCCGGTCACCGCATAGATCGTGGCCAGCGCGAACAGGAACAGCGTCGAGGCGACCAGGTTGAAGGCGATGTATTGCACTCCCGCCCGCAGCCTGTCCTTCCCCGCGCCATGGATCATCAGGCCATAGGACGCGATCAGCAGCACCTCGAAGAAGACGAACAGGTTGAACGCATCCCCCGTCAGGAAGGCGCCGTTGATCCCCATCATCTGGAACAGGAACAGCGCATGGAAATGCCGCCCCCGCGCGTCCCAGTCGGTCGAGATCACATAAAGCTGCACCGCCAGCGCCAGCACCGCCGTCAGCATCAGCATCATCGCCGACAGCCGGTCCAGCACCAGCATGATGCCGAATGGCGCGGGCCAGTTGCCCAGACGATAGACCTCGGGCGCATTCCCGCTCGCCGCCAACAGCAGCGCCCCGGCAATCCCCAGCATGGCCAGCGTCCCGCCCAGCCCGAAGACGCGCTGCAGCAGCAAGTCCCGCCGCATCGCCAGAATGATCAGCGGTGCCAGCACCGCAGGCAGGACGACCGGCGCGATGATCCAATGCGACATCATGCGCGCGTCTCCTCTTCCTCGTCCATGTCCACCTTGTCATGGCCCGACTCCAGCCATGACCCCAGCGCCATCAGCACGATGACGGCGGTCATCCCGAAGGAAATCACGATGGCGGTCAGAACCAGCGCCTGCGGCAGCGGGTCGGTATAACCCGCCGCATCCTTGGCGATGATGGCGGGCAATCCCGGCACCACCCGCCCCGAGGCAAACAGGAAGACGTTCACCGAATAAGACAGGAGCGTCAGCCCGATGATGACCGGAAAGGTCCGCTGCCGCAGCATCAGATAAACACCGCTTGCAGTCAGCGTGCCGATGGAAATGGCGATCAACGCTTCCATGTCAGTTTCCCCCCTCCGGACGATCCACCGAATAGGGATCGGCACTCACCGTCTCGCCCGCGCGCCGCGCCAGACGGCTCAGCGAATTCAGCGCAAGCATCACCGCACCCAGCACGCAGAGGAACACGCCAAGGTCGAAGATGGCCGCCGTGGCAAGCTCGAACTCCTCAAGCGGCCAGATGTTCACATAGGTAAAGCTCGACGACAGGAAGGGCGACCCAAACAGCCACGAACCCACCCCCGCACCTGCCGCGACCAGCGCGCCCATCGCGATCAGCGCGTGATGGTCGATCCGCTGCCGCGCTTCGGTCCAGGCCAGGCCCGATGCCATGTATTGCATCACCGTCGCGATGGCGACGACAAGGCCCGCAATGAAGCCCCCGCCCGGCAGGTTGTGCCCGCGCAGGAAGATGAACACCCCGATCATCAATGCCACCGGCAGGATGAACCGCGTCGCCATCACCATCAGCAGCGGGTGACGATCCCCCGCAAGGCCCGTCCGCCGCACCGCCATGGCGCGCAGCGCATCATCCGCGGGCCCCGGCTTCAGCAGTGCCTCGACCAGCGCATAGATCAGCAGCGCCGCGATCCCCAGAACGATGATCTCGCCATAGGTATCGTAACCGCGGAAGTCCACGATGATCGTGTTCACCGCATTGGTCCCGCCCGCCCCCGGCTTTGACTGTTCCAGATGATAGGCCGAGATCGTGGGGAAGGCCGCATTCCGCGTCATCAGTGTATAGGCCAGCGCCGCCACGCCACCGCCAGCGCCCAGTGCGATCACCGCATCCCGCAGGCGCCGCCCGCCGCTGCTCTCGCGCGGGGTCTCCTTCGGCAGGAAGTTCAGCGCCAGCAGCATGAACACCACCGTCACCACCTCCACCGTGATCTGCGTCAGCGCAAGGTCGGGCGCCGAAAGCCACGCAAAGCCAAGCGAGATGATCAACCCGATGATCCCGATCAGGATCAGCGCCAGCAGACGGTTACGGTGCAGGAAGGCCACGCCCAGCGTCGCAACCATCAAAAGCCCCCATGCAATCGCACCCACCGGCGACACCGGCAGCATCGCCCGGTCGCCCGGCAGGTGAACCCCGCCGTTGAACGCCCAGAAGGCCGTCGCCGCGATGGCAACCGTGCCGATGGCGATGGCCCGCGTCAGCGATCCGTTGTGCAAGGCCCCCGTCACGCCCCGCGCCAGCGCGGCAAGCGGTTCGATGATGGCGTCGAAAATCGCCTTCGCCTCCGGCCGCGGCGTGCCATCCCACATCGCCCGCAGGCGCGCAAAGGCCGCCAGCATCGCGAAGCCGCCGCCCACCGCCGCCAGCGACATCCACAGCGCCGGGGAATAAAGCCCGTGCCAATGCTTGATATGCACCTCCGCAGGTGCGCCCGTCACCGCACCCGCCGCCGCATCCACCAGCCACGCAGTCATGGTCATCGGCATCAGACCGATCAGGATCACCAGCACGGCCAGCAGGGCAGGGGCCACCCACATGCCGAACCCCGGATCATGCGGTTTGTGCGGATAGTCCTCCCGCACCGGGCCAAGGAAGCCATGCGCCAAGAACCGGAAGCTGTAGGCGACCGAGAACAGCGCCCCCAGCGTCGCCAGCACCGGCAGCAGCCATGCCGGGCCATAGGCGGTATGGGCCGCCTCCTCCAGCATCATCTCCTTCGACAGGAACCCGTTGAAGGGCGGAATCCCCGCCATCGACAGCGCGGCGATCCCCGCGATGGTGAAGGTCACCGGCATCAGATGCCGCAACCCGCCCAACCGCTTCAGGTCGCGTGTATGCGCCTCATGGTCCACGATCCCCGCCGACATGAAGAGCGCGGCCTTGAACGTGGCATGGTTGATGATGTGGAACACCGCCACCGTCGCGGCCTTGGCCGTGCCCATGCCCAGCAGCATGGTGATCAGACCAAGGTGACTGACCGTCGAAAAGGCCAGCAGAGCCTTCAGGTCATCCTTGAAGAAGGCGATCTTCGCCCCGATCACCATGGTGATCAGCCCCGCCCCCGTCACGATCCAGAACCATTCCGGCGTGCCCGCCAGCACGGGCCACATCCGCGCCATCAGGAAGATGCCCGCCTTCACCATCGTGGCCGAATGCAGATAGGCCGAAACCGGCGTGGGGGCCGCCATCGCATGCGGCAACCAGAAATGGAACGGGAACTGCGCCGACTTGGTGAAACAGCCCAGAAGGATCAGGATCAGCGCGGGCAGATACCACTCCGACGCCTGAATCGCCTCCTTCTGCGTCAGGATCACCGAAAGGTCATAGCTGCCCGCGATATTCCCAAGGATCAGCATCCCCGCGATCATCGCAAGACCACCGCCACCGGTGACGGCCAGCGCCATCCGCGCGCCCTGACGCCCCTCGGGCAGATGCTTCCAATAGCCGATCAGCAGGAAGGACGACAGCGACGTCAACTCCCAGAAGATCAGCAGCAGCAGGATGTTGTCCGACAGCACGATCCCCACCATCGCGCCCTGAAAGAGCATCAGGTAGGTATAGAACACCCCCATCGGGTCCGATTTCGAAAGGTAGAAGCGCGCATAGATGATGATCAGAAGGCCGATCCCAAGGATCAGCCCCGCGAACAGCAATCCCAGCCCGTCCAGCATGAAATTCGCATTCAGGCCCAGCGACGGCAGCCATTCGATACGGTTTTGCACCACCTCGCCGCGCAGCACCGCAGGGGCCTGCATCCCCAGCAGGATCAGGGCCAGAAGCGTGACGGAACCCGTCACCGTGGCGCAGGCCGTGCGGCCGGAACGGATCAAAAGGCCCGGAAGCAAGGCTCCGAGGAAGGGAAGGGCGGCAATCAGCGCAAGGGTCATCGTTTAACGGTCTCTCCCTTTGCGCCGTTCAGCTCGACGCATTCTCCTTATTCGACTGGGACCGCCCGATCATTAGGCCATACGAAAGGACGGGTAGCCCCCATCTGGGCAAAATGTTCGATCAGATCAAGGGAATGGAAAGACGAAATCGGCGAAAACGGTCGCTTTGCGGCGCGGTTTCCACACCTTCCGCCGTTACGCGTCCCGACTGCGACAATCAGCCCTGCTGTGCCGCAGGGTCGATCAGATAGCGCTGCGCCAGCGGGATCGCCGCCGCGCCAAGGGCGCGCGCCTCTGCCCCCACCGTGCCCTCGCGCACCTGCGGCGGCTCCACCCCCGACAGGTCCAGCCGGTTCAGCGCCGCCTCCGTGCGCCGCGTGATCTCGGCCCGCACATGCGCGGGCATCCAGCCGTCGATCATCACCGCTTCCAGCTCCACCAGCGCCGCCGCCGACAGCGTGGCATAGGCCAGCCCCTCCGCCGCATGCTGGATCCAGTCGTCAAGGATGCCCGGGGATACCCGCCATTCCAGATGCTGCTCCCACAGATGGTCGCTGCTTTCCCCCGCCGCCTCCATCTTCTCAGCCAGCTTCGACATCGACGCCACGTCGAACAGCCGCAGCAACGTCCCGTCCGGCCCCGGCACGGGCAGGGGCCCCACACCCCCCGCATTCCCCGTCCGCCCGGTGAAAAGCTGCCCGTTCAGCACGAGGCCGCCCCCGATGAAGGTGCCGAAATAGAAATACAGGAAATCCTTCGGCTTCTCCCCCGTCCCGAACACCAGTTCCGCCCCGCAGGCCGCCGTGGCATCGTTCTGGATATGCACCGGCATCCCCGCGATGGCCGCGATCTCGCTCGTGATGTCATGCGCGCGCCACGCGTCCATCTCGGCCTGCGGCGCCCCGATATAGCGCACCCATGACCAAAGCTGGAACGGCATCGCGATGCCCATCCCGCCGATCCTGTCACGCTGCCCCGGCGGCAGCGCCCCCACCACCGCAGGCAGCGCCTCCGCCACGAAGGCCACCACCGCCGAGGGCGTCGGATAGCGATAGATCCGCCGCCGCGCCGACCGCACGCGCCCAAGGAAATCCACCAGCATCAGATCCGCCGACCGCCGCCCGATCTTCAGCCCAAGGAAGAACGCCCCCTCCGCATCCAGCGACATCGGCACCGAAGGCTGCCCGATCCGCCCCCGGATGGGCTCTCCCCGCAGCAAAAGCCCGTCCTGCTCCAGCGACCGCATGATCACCGAAACCGTCTGCACCGACAGCCCCGTCATCCGCGCCAGATCCGATTTCGCAAGCGCGCCCTGCTGCCGCAGGATCGACAGCACCAGCCTTTCGTTGTGGGCGCGCATGCCCGATTGGTTCGATCCCCGAAAGCCCGAAGGCTCAAGGATCGGACGATCGGTCATCGTCTCGGCCTGCTGTCTCACATCTCCTCCCGCCCGGGGCTTTGCCCGGATTTCAGGCGAGATTGCGCGTCGAATCGGCAGCATGTCAATAATAATTCAGAGTGATTTAATTATCTTGACGCAAGGCAGGGAATCGGTTTTCTTGTGCCCTGTCGCAACGGGAAATGTCCCGCACGGCATGTCACACAGGGGGTGCACCCCCGGATTTTCTTGGGAGGAAAATCAATGAAATTCAAAGCAAAGGCCCTCGCGGGCGCTGCCACGCTTGCGCTTCTGTCCGTGGCCCCGGCCATGGCGCAGGACGTTTCGGCCTGCCTGATCACCAAGACCGACACCAACCCCTTCTTCGTCAAGATGAAGGAAGGCGCCGAGGCCAAAGCCGCCGAACTGGGCGTCTCGCTGAAATCCTACGCCGGCAAGGTCGACGGCGACCATGACAGCCAGGTCGCAGCCGTCGAAGCCTGCATCGCCGACGGCGCCAAGGGCATCCTGATCGCCGCCTCGGACACCAAGGCCATCGTTGACTCGGTGAAGAAGGCGCAAGAGGCCGGCATGGTCGTCATCGCTCTCGACACCCCCCTCGACCCGGCTGACGCCGCCGACGCGACCTTCGCGACCGACAACCTCGAAGCCGGCAAGCTGATCGGCGCTTGGGCCGCCGCCACGCTGGGCGACGAGGCCGCCAATGCCAAGATCGGCTTCCTGAACCTGACCCCGTCCGAGCCGACCGTGGACGTCCTGCGCAACCAGGGTTTCATGATGGGCTTCGGGATCGACGTGAAGGACCCCAACGACATCGGCGACGAGGATGATCCGCGCATCGTCGGCCACGACATCACCAACGGCAACGAAGAGGGTGGCCGCAAGGCGATGGAGAACCTTCTCCAGATCAACCCCGACATCAACGTGATCCACACGATCAACGAACCGGCCGCCGTGGGTGCCTATCAGGCGCTGAAGGCCGTCGGCAAGGAAAACGACGTGCTGATCGTCTCGGTCGACGGCGGCTGCCCGGGCGTCGCCTCGGTCAAGGACGGCGTGATCGGCGCGACTTCGCAGCAGTACCCGCTGATGATGGCCGCTCTGGGCGTCGAGGCCATCAAGAAGTGGGCCGACGAAGGCGTGAAGCCGGAACCGACCCCGGGCAAGGCCTTCTTCGACACCGGCGTGGCGCTGATCACCGACAAGCCCGCCGAGGGCGTGCCGTCGATCGACACCGCCAAGGGCACCGAGCTCTGCTGGGGCTGATCTGAAAAGGCTTGTGCGGGGGGCCTATCCCCCTGCACCATCCCGCAAGGGAGAAAACGGGGGCGGCTCTCGATCAGGGCCGCCCTTCGTCTAGGCAGTGCCCGGAACCGGGCCGAACGGGGGGACAGATGAGCCAGCCACAGGAATTCGAAAAGGTTCTCGACAAGAGCGCGACCACCGTCGCCCAGTTCGAGGAGCAGAGAAGCGGCCTCCGCAAATTGCAGCATTACCTGCATTCCAACCCGGCCGCCGTGCCGATGATCGTGCTCGTCGCGCTGATCATCTTCTTCGCCGCCGCGCGCGATGGCGCGGTGTTGCTGGAATTCCGCTGGCTGACGGGCGATTTCGAAGGGCTCCGCTTCTTCTCCGCCTATACCCTGACGCTGATCATGCAGCAGGTCGCCGTTGTCGGCATCCTTGCCGCGGCCCAGACCCTTGTCATCCTCACCGCGGGCATCGATCTCGCCATCGGCGTCGTCATGGTCTTCGCCTTCGTGCTGATGGGCCATGCCGTGCTGACCTATGGCCTGCCATGGTATCTGGCCATCCTCGCGGGCTTCGCGCTCGCGGGCCTCTGCGGCTGGATCAACGGCGTCCTCGTCGCCCGCCTCCGCCTGCCGCCCTTCATCGTGACGCTGGGCACGTGGAACATCTTCATGGCGATCTGCCTGATCTATTCCGCGAACGAGACGATGCGCGAGGCCGACCTGACGGCCCTGACCACCGGCCTGCATTTCTTCGGCAACCGCTTTGAACTGGGCGGGGCACAGGTGACTTATGGCGTCATCTGCATGGTGCTGGTCTACATCGTCCTGTGGTACATGCTGAACTACACCGCCTTCGGTCGCCACATCTATGCCGTGGGCGACGATCCCGACGCCTCCGAGCTTTCGGGCATCCGCGTCAGCCGCGTGCTGATCGGCGTCTATGCCCTCGCCGGGCTGATCGCGGCGCTGGCGGCCTGGGTGTCCATCGGGCGGAACGGGTCCATCTCGCCCTCCACGGTCACCACCGACTTCAACCTTCAGGCCATCACCGCGGCCGTGATCGGGGGCATCTCGCTCTTCGGCGGGCGCGGCTCCATCCTCGGCGTGCTGTTCGGGACGCTGATCGTGGGCGTGATGAGCATGGGCCTGAACATGCTGGGCGCGGACCCGCAATGGAAAGTGCTTCTCACCGGTATCCTGATCATCGGCGCCGTCGCCATTGACCAATGGATCCGCAAGGTTTCGGGCTGAGGGAGGAAATAGACATGGCAGACCCTATTCTGACCGCACGCGGATTGACCAAGCGCTATGGTCGCGTGACCGCGCTCGACAACTGCGACTTCGACCTCTACCCCGGCGAGATCCTCGCCGTGATCGGCGACAACGGGGCGGGCAAGTCCACCCTCATCAAGGCGCTCTGCGGTGCCGTGGTGCCGGATGAGGGCGAGATCAAGCTGGACGGCAAACCCGTCCATTTCACCAACCCGATGCAGGCCCGTGACGCGGGGATCGAGACGGTCTATCAGAACCTCGCACTCTCGCCCGCGCTCTCCATCGCCGACAACATGTTCATGGGGCGCGAAATCCGCAAACCCGGCGTGCTGGGCAGCATGTTCCGCATGCTTGACCGCAAGGCGATGGAAAAGGTGGCGCGGGACAAGCTGACGGAACTCGGCCTGATGACGATCCAGAATATCGGGCAGGCGGTGGAAACCCTCTCGGGCGGCCAGCGTCAGGGCGTGGCCGTGGCACGGGCGGCGGCCTTCGGGTCCAAGGTCGTGATCATGGACGAACCCACCGCCGCGCTGGGCGTGAAGGAAAGCCGCCGCGTGCTGGAACTGATCCTCGACGTGAAAAAGCGGGGGCTGCCGATCATCCTGATCAGCCACAACATGCCGCATGTGTTCGAGGTGGCGGACCGCATCCACATCCACCGTCTGGGCAAGCGTCTCTGCGTCATCGACCCGAAGGAATACACCATGTCCGATGCGGTGGCCTTCATGACCGGGGCAAAGGTGCCGGAACACGTCATGGCCTGACAGGCCCGATGGCCCGTGATCGATAGGGGGGGCGCGGCGATGGCCGCGCCCCCCTCTTTCTTGCCCGTCTCCGCCATGACCAGTCGTTAACCATCCGTCACCCCGGCGTGCGGGTGTACAGTTTGCGGTACTGTTTCCGGCACAGGACCCGCACCCCCCTTTCGGCCCCAGCTCAAAGAGTTAATCACGCCAGATCAAGCCCTTGCCATTTCCTGCTCATCCCCGCTCCGGGGCACTCTCCCCAGATGACATACCCCCGTGTAACGTTTCCCCGCGGCTTGCGTATGGACGAGTGAAAATGACGAATCGCGAAGCGGAATGGTCGGCGCTGCTGGTTGCGGCGATGGATGGGGACGGGCGCGCCTATGCCCGCTTCCTCGGCCTCGTCACGCCCGTCCTGCGCGGCATCGTCCGGGCACGGGGCAGGGTGCTCGGCCCCGAAGGACAGGAAGATGTTGTGCAAGAGGTGCTCATTGCCATCCATACAAAGCGTCACACATGGGACAGGACAGCCCCGCTCCTGCCGTGGCTCTATGCCGTGACGCGCCACAAGGTGGTGGATGCCTTCCGCCGCAGGGGCGGCTCCATCCACCTGCCCATCGAGGATTTCGCCGACGCGCTCGAGGCCGAGGCAACCCCCGACACGACGGCAGGCCGCGACAGCGCTGTGCTGATCTCGCAACTCGACGCCCGCTCGGCCGAGATCGTCCGCGCGGTCAGTCTGGATGGCCAAAGCACGGCCGAAGTCGGCGCAAGGCTGCACATGACCGAAGGCGCGGTGCGGGTCGCCCTGCACCGCGCCATCCGGCGCATGGCCTTGATTGCAAAGGGAAATGACGAATGAAAACCGATGATCTGATAGGCCTCCTCGCCGCCGATGCCGCACCCGCGCCCCCTTTGCGCCCCCTGCGCATCGGGGCCTTGGCGCTGGCTGGCATCGTGGGAATTCTGGCGCTGTTTCTGGCGCTGGCCGGGGTCCGCCCCGGGCTCGGCTTGGTCATCCAGCAACCCGTGGTCGCAGCCAAGACCCTGATTCCCCTTACACTTTTCGCCCTCTCCCTGCGGCTCACCCTCGCCCTGCTGCGCCCCGACGCCGCCCAAATCCCGCTGCGCCGCCTCGCCCTTCCGGTCGCCGTGGCAGTCGCCCTCTGGCTCTGGTCCTTCGCCACCCTTCCCCCAGAAACCCGCTTCGCCGATGTCTCGGCCTTTTCCCTGTCCGAATGCCTCGGCCTGATCACCGCCCTTTCCCTGCTGCCGCTCGCCCTCCTCCTGCGCCTGATGCGCCAAGGCGCCCCCCTCTCCCCACGCCGCGCGGGCGCGCTTGCAGGGCTTTCAACGGCGTCAGGAATCGCCGCGGGCTATTCGCTCTTCTGCACGCAGGACAACCCGCTTTTCTACGTCACATGGTACGGCGCGGCCGTCGCCATCGTCATGTTTGCAGGCGCGGCCCTCGGTGCGCGACTTCTGAAATGGTAAAAATCACAAGGCGTTAGCCTATCAGAACCACTGCCCCGGTTCCATCAGCCCCAGATCCATCAACTGCTGGGAATGCCATTGGAACGGCGTGGAATTGTGCCATCCGAAGGTGGTGATCCCCCAGCGCGACCCGGGGTTCGACTTCAACGCCTTGGCGGTGCGGAAGGAACAGACCGTCGCCGTCAGGTTGTTGTGCCACGGGCAGGCATAGGTGTTGTACTCCTCGTCCGAGAAGGTGAAATCCGGCCGCAATACCAGCCCCTTCTTCGCCTTGAACAGCGAAATCCGGTCGATCTTGCGCCGCGTCTGCGGCACATGCTCCTCGAACCGCCAGCGCAGCCCGCCAAAGAAATCCAGTTGCCGCTCCTTGGGATGCCAGTTGTTTTCGGGGTCCTGCCGCGCCAGCGCGTAATATCCCGAACGGTCCAGATGCGCCGTCTCAAGACTGACCGCATTGGGAAAACGTTCCAGATCTCCGGCATAAAGATCAACGACATAGGTCAGCATCGCCTCCCGCCGCTCCTCGGCATGGAAGGCGATCAGGTCGCGCACCGTCCGTGTCTCGCAGAAGGGATGGAACAGGTATTCGGCGTTGAAGCAGTAATACATCCACAGGCCGGGAAAGGCCTCGATCACGCGGTTCACGGCGGCGACCAGCGCGTTCTCGGCATGGACGTCATAGGTCACGCGATGCAGGTCGTCCTGCAATTCGGGGGCAACCGTGATGGCGTCAGGTGCCAGAAGCAGGACGTCGCGGAACCCGGCCTGAATGTGGTGGCGCAGGGTCGTGTCCACCTCGACCGGATCCTCGGCCATGATGATGGCAAGCGGCCCCTTCGGTGGGCTTGCCTGCGTGGCACGAAAATACCCCTCAAGATCAACATGCTGCATGGACCTGCCCCAGTCCGTTACGGATCACGCCCGGTCTGCCCGGTTTCGTCGCCGCGCAGAGTCCGGCATGGAACAGGCCAATGCAACCCCCTTGCCGCCCGTCCGGCCCAAAAAGCCGGATGATTGCGGAGAGGCGGCGTTTGCGTGTATGGGGCGGCCTGCGGAACAGGGGCCTGTCATGACCGAACCGAAGAAGCTTTTCATCAAGACCTACGGCTGTCAGATGAACGTCTATGACAGCGAGCGCATGGCCGAAACCCTTGGCGCGCAGGGCTATGTCACGACCGAGGTGGCGGAAGAGGCGGACATGGTCCTTCTCAACACCTGCCACATCCGCGAGAAGGCCTCGGAAAAGCTCTATTCCGATCTGGGCCGCCTGCGTCCCCTGAAACAGGCCAATCCCGACCTGAAGATCGGCGTCGCAGGCTGCGTCGCTCAGGCAGAGGGCGAAGAAATCCTGCGCCGAATGCCTCTGGTCGACCTCGTTGTCGGCCCGCAAAGCTATCACCGCCTGCCCGGAATGATGCAGGCCGTGGCGCTGGGGCAGAAGGCTGTCGACACAGACTTCCCGGCAGAAGACAAGTTCGACCATCTCCCCGAACGAAAGGTGCTGCGGGGGCCTTCGGCTTTCCTGACGGTGCAGGAAGGCTGCGACAAGTTCTGCGCCTTCTGCGTGGTGCCCTATACCCGCGGCGCCGAGGTCAGCCGCCCCGTGGAGCGTCTTCTGCGCGAGGCGCAGGCCCTGGTCGAAAAAGGCGTGCGCGAGATCACGCTTCTGGGCCAGAACGTCAACGCCTATCACGGCGAAGGAGAGGGCGGCGTCTGGGGCCTTGCGCGGCTGGTCCGCGCGCTGGCGCGGATCGACGGGTTGGAGCGTATCCGCTATACCACCAGCCATCCCAACGACATGGATGATGACCTGATCGCCGCCCATGGCGAAGAGGCCAAGCTGATGCCCTATCTGCACCTGCCCGTGCAGTCCGGCTCTGACCGCATCCTCAAGGCGATGAACCGCAAGCATACCCGCGACCAGTATTTCCGTCTGATCGAACGCATCCGCGCGGCGCGTCCGGACATCCTGCTTTCCTCCGATTTCATCGTGGGTTTCCCCGGCGAGAGCGAGGCCGATTTCGCCGACACGATGGACCTGATCCGCACCGTGGGCTTCGGGGCCTCGTTCAGCTTCAAGTATTCCGCCCGCCCCGGAACGCCCGCCGCCGAGAAGACCCCGGTCGATGCCGAAACCGCCGATCGCCGCCTGCAGGAATTGCAGGCTCTGATCACCGAACAGCAGCGCGCGGCGCAACTTGCGATGGTCGGGCGTGAGGTCGGTGTCCTTTATGAGAAGGCAGGGCGCTTGCCGGGGCAGATGGTGGGCAAGTCCGACCATCTTCATGCCGTCCATGTCACCGATCCTCAGGCGAAGGTCGGCGATCTGGTCCGGGTGCGGATCACCGCATCCGCGCCCAATTCATTGGCTGGTGAACGTATCTGACCGAACCGCAAGTCGTTTCCGCTTCTGCAACAATGCAACCCTTGGCTGTCAGGCGTTTCCGCGCCACACCCAAGTGCGCCTCAAACCTGCCTTGAATCGGCAGAATCCCCTTGCCTTGCTGCGTCCGGGGCGGCAATCCTTCACAAGTGTTTGAGTAATCAGTGACCTGTTAACGAGGAGGGCTTCGGCTTGTATCGGTACTCGGTGCGCGCGGTTTTCGGCGCGCTTTGTCTGGCGGTGGCGACCAGCGCCCCCACGGACGTTCTGGCCCAGGGACAACCCGAAGTCACGGGACGCATCGATTGGGGTGCGTGGATCGACGACGACGGCTGCATGCACTGGTGGGCCGATGGCGGGATAGAGGGCTACATGGTTCCCCGGCGCGATCCGGCGACGGGCAAACCTGTCTGCCTGAAGCGCAACCTCTGCCTTGTCGAAAATACCGACACCCTTTTCGCAACCGACAGTGCGACGCTCACCTCCGATGGGGCCGCGCGCCTGCGGTCATTCTTCCAGTCGGCCGGGGCATTCGGTTATGCGATCTACGGCCATACCGACAGCCGCGCCTCGGATGAGTACAACATGCGCCTTTCGCAGCGCCGCGCCGCCGCAGTGGCGGATGTGGCGCGTTCCGTCGGTGCGCCGATTGAACGCCAGATCGGCTATGGCGAGCGGCAGCCGCGCGCCAGCAATGCAACGGCGGCAGGCATGCAACAGAACCGCCGCGTGGAAGTCGTCTGCTATACGTGGGGTCGGTGATGATGAGTGTGACTTCTTTCCGCCTCGGGGCCCTTCTGCTAGCGGCCCTGCCGCTTATGGCATGCGGCATCCAGCCCTATGCTGGCCCCGGCAGCGTCATCGCCACCGGGCAGGACCGCGGTTCCTTTGACAGGGGCGCCTTGGTGAATGGTGAGGCCGCCATCGCCTATGATCCCGATGGATGCCAGAACTGGATCATCGATGACGGTATCGAAGGCTATTCCAGCCCGCGCTACGATCCTGCCAGCGGTCTGCCCATCTGCAACAACCGCTATCCGCCGGGCACGGTGATCGGGCGCTATCAGACGGAGTCCGCTGTCCTGAACGACTGGGTCCCGCGCTGAGGAAAGCGTCGCGCGGAACAAGGCAAAGGAAGAAGGCAAACGTGGAAGGGGGCGCATCGTGGATGCGCCCCCATTCTTATCCGGCCTTGGAATTCCGACGCCCCGCACCCATGTTGTCACGGGTTTTGCACAATCCTTGGGCAGAATGTCCCCGTCGCCTTGAATGGTGCTTGCCTTGTGGATGAACGGGGCACATCATCAAGATATTGGCGAAGCCCTTGTAGAAGGAGTACCCTTTGGGCATCAGCGCGCTGACCCCCCCGACCCGTTCCGAGGACGTTGTGGAAACGCTGCTCGAATTTCCTGACAATCGGTTGCTGATCGACCTCTGCGGCGAATTTGACCGCAATCTGGCGCAGATCGAACACCAGATCGGGGTGCATATCCTGAGACGGGGCAACAGGTTGGCCGTGATCGGCGAAAAAGGGGCAAGGGATCAGGCGGCAGGTGTCCTCAGGTCGCTTTATGCCCGGCTTGAGGCAGGGCGCGGCGTGGCTGCGGGCGATATCGACGGAGCCATGCGCATGGGCCGCCCCATGCCGGACCGGCCGATGGCCGAGGGCGAACAGATCGAGATGTTCTCTGGCGGCGCAGTCGAAATCCGCACCCGCAAGAAACCCATCGAACCCCGGACCGAGGCGCAGAAGGCCTATGTTGCGAACCTGTTCCAGAACGAACTGGGCTTTGGCATCGGCCCCGCGGGGACGGGCAAGACCTATCTTGCCGTGGCCGTGGGCGTGACGATGTTCATCTCGGGCGCGGTGGAGAAGATCATCCTGTCGCGTCCGGCGGTGGAGGCGGGCGAACGGCTTGGTTTTCTTCCCGGCGACATGAAGGAAAAGGTCGATCCCTACATGCAGCCGCTCTATGACGCGCTGAACGATTTCCTGCCGCAGAAGCAGGTTCAGAAGTTGATGGAGGAGAAGCGGATCGAGATCGCGCCCTTGGCCTTCATGCGTGGGCGGACGCTGTCGAATGCCTTCATCGTGCTGGACGAGGCGCAGAACGCCACGACCATGCAGATGAAGATGTTCCTCACCCGTCTGGGCGAAGGCAGCCGGATGGTGATCACAGGCGACCGCACCCAGATCGACCTGCCGCGCGGCGTTCCGTCCGGTTTGCAGGACGCCGAGCGCATCCTGAAGGGGGTTAAGGGTGTGACCTTCAACTATTTCACCGCCAAGGACGTGGTGCGCCACCCTCTGGTCGCGCGGATCATCGAGGCCTACGAGGCCGACGAAAACCCGTCGGCCTGACCCGCAGAGGGCGTTTCGCCGCGCCCTCTTCATTTGCGCTTTGGGCGCGTCTCGGATATGGCCCCGCCGCATGAACGGGATCGTCGACATCGTCATAGAAGACGCGCGTTGGGAGGCTTTTGGCCTTGAACCCCTCGCAGAGCGTGCCTGTTCGGCCACGCTGGCGGCCTTGGGGCTTGGAGCTCCGGGTTTCACCGTAGTCCTCATGGGATGCGACGATGAACGGATCGCCACGCTGAACGCCGACTTCCGCGGCAAGCCGCAACCCACGAATGTGCTGTCTTGGCCGTCCGAGGAACGTGGCGCCGAGGAGGCCGGGGGAGAGCCCGACCTGCCCGAACCCGGCGATGAGGATGAACCCTGCGAACTGGGCGACATCGCCATCGCATGGGAGACCTGCGCGCGCGAAGCTGAAGAGCAGGGCAAGCCAATGGTGGACCACGTCACACATCTGGTCGTTCATGGCCTGTTGCATTGTCTGGGCTATGATCATGTCGATGAGGCGGATGCCGCCCTCATGGAGGGTCTTGAGGTTGAGATACTTGCCTCTCTCGGCCTTTCCGACCCATATTCGGATGGCCCCGCGTGACGGGGTGTTTTGGAAGAAGGACAGATGGGCAGTAGCACCGACGGGTCTAATGCGGCGCAAGGCGCGCAGGGATCGACCCATGACGACGCGGCCGAACCTCCACAGGTCGGCTTTTTCGGGCGCTTGTTGGGCGCCTTCTCACCCGTAAAGGACGCCTCCGGGCCTGCCGCGCCAAGCAGGGATCAGCAGCCGCAGACTGTGGCTGGTTCGGGCGGCGGGTTGCCGGGGATTGGTAACCTTCGCAGGTTGCGCGTCGATGACGTTGCCGTCCCCAAGGTAGAAATCGTGGCGGTCCCGCTGGATATCGGCAAGGATGAGCTGGTCGAAGTCTTCCGCGAACACGGCTTCAGCCGCGTGCCGGTCTACAAGGGCACGCTGGACCATCCGCAGGGGCTGGTGCTGTTGAAGGACCTTGCCTTGCAGCACGGCTTTGCAGCAAGTGGCCGATTTTCCTTGAAAAAGCTCTTGCGCCCTGTGCTGTACGCGCCGCCCTCAATGCCCATCGGCGTGCTTTTGCAGAAGATGCAGAGGGAACGCGTGCACATGGCCCTCGTCATCGACGAATACGGTGGGGTGGATGGTCTGGTGACCATCGAGGACCTGATCGAAACCGTGATCGGCGAGATCGAGGACGAGCATGACGAAGAGGAAGGCGCGCTCTGGAAGGAAGAGCGTCCGGGTGTCTTCGTCGCCATGGCCAACGCCCCGCTGGAAGAGATCGAATCCGCCATCGGCCTGCGCCTGCGCCATGACGAGGATGACGAGGAGATCGACACGTTGGGTGGGATCGTCTTTCTGCGCACTGGCCGCGTGCCGTCGCGGGGCGAGGTGGTGCCGCATGAAAGCGGGGCGGAGTTCGAGGTGATGGACGCCGATCCACGGCGAATCAAGCGGGTCCGCATCCGCCTGCCCGAGGCTGTGGCCGAAAAGGAAAGGGCTGCGGCAGGGTGATCCGCGCTTTGCTTGGGCAGGTTAGGGTTGGCTGGCCCGGTCTGCGGCCCATGTCGGGTGCCTATCTCGCTGGCGCCGCAGTGGCGCTGGGGCAGGCCCCCTTGGGATGGTGGTGGGTCGCCCTGCCTGCCCTCGCCGTTCTCTTGCACCGTGTCGTCAATGCCCCGCGCGGCAAGGGCTGGCTGGCATGGGCGGGGGGCGGCGGCTATTTCTCGGTCGCGCTGGCATGGATCGTCGAACCCTTCCTGATCGAGCCTGAAGTCTATGGCTGGATGGCGCCCTTTGCGCTTGTCCTTTTGGCTTTCGGACTTGCGCTGTTCTGGGCGCTGGCCGCCATGGCTGCACGGGGGCGGGTGCCGCTCTTGGGGTTGATGTTGGGCCTTGCGGCTGTGGAGATGGCGCGGGGATATGTCCTGACGGGATTTCCTTGGGCGATGATCGGGCATGTCTGGATCGGGCATGCTCCGGCGCAGCTTGCCTCGCTGATCGGCCCCGGTGGCCTGACGCTCTTTACCCTGCTTGGCGCGGCTGGTCTGGCCGCGCTGCGGCCTGTTCCGGCGCTTGCTGCTGTCGCGCTGATCGCGGTGGGTTTCGGCTTCGGTCTTTGGCGCGAAGGACAGCCCCTGCCTGCGGATCGCGAAGCCGTGCTGCGTCTTGTGCAGCCCAATGCTGAACAGGGCCTGAAATGGGACCCGGAGCAGGCGCGGTTGTTCTTTGACCGCCAACTCGCCTTCACCGCCGAGGGGCCGAGGCCCGATCTGACGATCTGGCCCGAAACGGCGGTGCCCTATCTTCTGGAGGATTATCCGCAAGTGGGCCGGCGCATTGCCGAGGCTGGGCGCGGCAGCCCGGTCGCGGTGGGTGTCCAGCGCCTGCAGGGGTGGCAGTTCTGGAACAGCCTTGCCGTCATCGGGCCGGAGGGTGTGCCCATCGCCTCCTATGACAAGCATCATCTGGTGCCTTTCGGCGAGTACATCCCTTTCGGCGACAGGCTTTATGATTGGTTCGGTCTGGTGGCCTTCGCCGCCCAGCAGGGCAACGGCTATTCCGCCGGGCCGGGACCGGCGATCCTTGATTTTGGGGGGGCCATCGGCAAGGCCGTGCCCGTGATCTGTTACGAGGCGATCTTTCCCCAGATCCTGCGGGCCGCGCCGGAGCGCGGGGATTTCATCCTGCAGATCACCAATGACGCTTGGTTCGGAACTTGGTCCGGCCCGTTCCAACACATGGCACAGGCACGGCTGCGGGCCATCGAACAGGGCTTGCCCCTGATCCGGGTCGCCAATACCGGCGTGACGGCGGTTGTCGATGCGCGCGGGGCGGTGGTGGACAGCCTGCCCTTCGGAACGGCTGGTTACCTCGATGCACGGCTGCCCGGCGCGCTTGCGCCTACGCCCTACGCTCGTTGGGGCGAAATGCCGGTGCTTTTCCTGATGTTCGGACTTGCCGTGGCGCTTGTTCTTGCCAGCCGTCGGAAGGCGGCTTGACGGGCAGGGAGCAGGGGTCTAGGCAGGCGCATCGAACCGTCACAACGGCTTCCTGGCGTGGCGGGGGTAACCCAATGGAGCACTTCCCATGTCCCGACTGAATTATGTTTTCACCTCCGAGTCCGTGTCGGAGGGGCATCCCGACAAGGTCTGCGACCGTATCTCCGACGCGGTTCTGGACGCCTTCCTGTCGGAAGAGCCGAATGCCCGTGTTGCCTGTGAAACCTTTGCCACGACCAACACGGTCGTCGTGGGCGGGGAAGTGGGGCTGTCCACCGAGGCAGCCACCAAAGCGATGCTTGCACGTGTCGAGGGTATCGTCCGCGACTGCGTGAAGGACATCGGATACGAACAGGACAAGTTCCACTGGAACACCCTGAAGGTGCATAACCTGCTGCACGAACAGTCGGCCCATATCGCGCAGGGCGTGGACCGTGATGGTGCGGGCGATCAGGGCATCATGTTCGGTTATGCCTGCCGCGAGACGCCGGAACTGATGCCTGCGCCGATCCAGTATTCCCATGCGATCCTGCGGCGGCTGGCCGAGGTGCGGAAATCCGGCAAGGAACCGACGCTGGGGCCGGATGCCAAGTCGCAGCTTTCGCTGCGTTACGAGGATGGCAAGCCCGTCGAGGTGACATCCATCGTGCTGTCGACCCAGCATCTGGATGAGGAGCAGACGTCCGACGACATCCGTGCCATCGTGGAGCCCTATATCCGCGAGATCCTGCCCGCAGGTTGGATTACCGCGAAGACCGAATGGTGGGTGAACCCGACCGGCAAGTTCGTGATCGGCGGGCCGGATGGGGATGCCGGCCTCACGGGGCGGAAGATCATCGTGGACACCTATGGCGGCGCCGCGCCGCATGGCGGTGGCGCGTTCTCGGGCAAGGATCCCACCAAGGTGGACCGCTCGGCCGCCTATGCCGCGCGCTATCTGGCGAAGAACGTGGTGGCGGCGGGGCTGGCGGATCGCTGCACGTTGCAGGTGTCCTATGCCATCGGTGTGGCGAAGCCGTTGTCGATCTATGTCGATACGCATGGGACCGGCACTGTCGATGCGGCCGCCATCGAGAAGGCCGTTGCGGAATGCATGGACCTGACGCCGCGCGGCATCCGCACGACGCTGGGCCTGAACAAGCCGATCTATGCGCGCACCTCTGCCTATGGGCATTTCGGGCGCGAGGCCACGGCGGATGGCGGGTTCAGCTGGGAGCGGACCGATCTGGTGGACGCGATTAAGAAGGCGGTCCGCTGACGGGTTGACCCCAAGGCCGTGACAGGGTTAGAGGCCCCGGATCAAATCCGGGGCCTTTTCCATGACCGACCATCAGCCTGTGACCGAGCGGCGCAATTTCTATGGGCGCGTGCACGGCAAGACCCTGCGGGCAAGCCAGAAGGGCTATCTCGCCGAGGATCTGGGCAAGGTCCGGCTCGCGGGGGTCACGGTGGAGGAGAACCCGTCGCGGGCGACGCTGGATGGGGCTGCGCTGTTCGGGGGGCGGCCGCTGTGGCTTGAGGTGGGTTTCGGCGGGGGGGAGCATCTGGTTCATATGGCCGCCCGCTATCCGGAGGTCGGGATCATCGGCTGCGAGCCCTTCGTGAACGGTGTGGCGATGCTGCTGGGCAAGATCCGGGCTGCCGGGGCAGAGAATTTGCGCATCCATCCCGGCGATGTGCGTGACCTTTTCGACGTGCTGCCGACGGCTTCGGTGGCGAAGTGTTTCCTGAATTATCCCGACCCCTGGCCCAAGGCGCGGCACCATCGGCGGCGCTTTGTGACACAGGGCTACCTTGGCGCGCTGGCGCGGGTGATGGCACCGGGGGCAGAATTCCGGGTGGCGACGGATATTCCCGATTACGTGCGCCAGACGCTGGAAGAGGTGCCGCAGGCCGGTTTCGATCTTGTGGCACAGGCCGGGCCAGGGGGCGCGTGGGAAGACTGGCTTTCGACACGCTATGAGCAGAAGGCGCTGCGCGAAGGGCGAAGCCCGCACTACCTGACCTTCCGTCGCAAGGGTTAGGCCGCCTTCATTCGGGTATCGCCCACCATTCGCCGGGGGCCAGCGGGCGGAAGCGATCCGGGCCGATCCCCTTTGCCTCCAGCGCGGCGGCGAGGGCGCGAGGCGGTGCGTCACGGCCTTCGTTCGTCAACTGGAACGTGCCCCAATGATGGCCCACGGCATGGGCCGCGCCAGAGAGGAGGAAACCTTCCACCGCCTCGACCGGATCCTGATGCTGATCCCGCATGAACCACCGGGGTTCGTAGGCACCGACGGGCAGGATGGCGGCGCGGATTTTCCCGTGCTTTTGCGGCAGGTCGCGATAGGGGCGGCCCTGATCGAAGCCGGTGTCGCCGATATGGAAGATGCGCCCGGCGGGCGTGTCGACCAAGAAGGCCGACCAGAGCGCCATGGACCTATCGCGCGTGCCGCGCGCCGACCAGTGGTGACAGGGTTCGAAATGCACAGTGGCGGGGCCGAGGGCGACGCTATGGCCCCAGTTGCCGGTGACGATCCGCATGTCGGGGACGGCATCCTTGACGATGGTGTCATTGCCGAGGGGCGTGATCACGAGAGGGTCATGAGCTTGCTTCAGTCGCGCCAACGTGGTGAGGTCGAGGTGGTCGTAGTGATTATGGGTCAGCAGCACCGCGTCGATGCGGGGCAGGGCCTCGAACCTGATGCCGGGGGCGGTGGCGCGTCGGGGGCCTGCAAAGGAAAAGGGGCTGGCGCGATCCGACCAGACCGGATCGGTCAGGATGTTCAACCCCGCCACCTGTATCAGCAAGGTCGCGTGGCCGACCATGGTGACGATCAGATCATCCACGCGAGGCGCGGGAACGGACTGCCGGATGCCGACGCTGTCGGGCCAACGGGCCCGCCCGCCCCCGGTCTGCCATTTCAGCAGGTCGGCAAAGCCCTTTGGCGGGCTGCCGCCGGGGTTGAAAAAGCGGGTTCCGTCGAAATTCGGTCCCGGTGGGCCTTGGTAATAGCGGTTGCGGGTGGGCGACAGGGCAAAAGCTCCGGTGGTTGTCGCCGCCGCGACGGCAGCGAGGGCAGCGGAACGCGAGAGGAAGCGGCGACGGTTCATACCCTGTCATATGCGCGCCAAATCCAGTGTTTCAACCCGCGGCGCGGGGCATGGACCGGACGGGGCGGTTGCGCTATCACGCGGGCCGGAATGACAGGGAGAAGATGATGTCCGGCCATGGCGACGCGCAACCGATGACTGCCCGCAAGTCCGGCGCCCTGCGGGGCGTGGCGGAGGTGCCGGGGGACAAGTCGATCAGCCATCGCGCTCTGATCTTCGGTGCGATGGCCGTGGGCGAGACGCGGGTGACGGGGCTTCTGGAAGGGCAGGACGTTCTGGATACCGCGAAGGCCATGCGGGCCTTTGGTGCGGAGGTGGTACGGCACGGTCTGGGCGAGTGGTCGGTGCATGGCGTGGGCGTGGGCGGGTTCCGCGAGCCTGCCGATGTGATTGATTGCGGGAATTCCGGGACGGGCGTGCGGTTGATCATGGGGACGATGGCGACATCCCCCATCACGGCGACCTTCACCGGCGATGCGAGTTTGCGGAAGCGGCCGATGGGGCGGGTGACGGACCCGCTGAGCCTGTTCGGGGCGCGCGCCTATGGGCGTCAGGGTGGGCGGTTGCCGATGACGGTGGTGGGGGCGGCGGATCCGGTGCCGGTGCGCTATGCGCTGCCGGTGGCGAGTGCGCAGGTGAAATCGGCGGTGCTGTTGGCGGGGCTGAATGCGCCGGGCCAGACGGTGGTGATCGAGAAGGAACCCACGCGGGACCATTCGGAGCGGATGCTTTTGGGGTTCGGGGCGGAGTTGGTGGTCGAGAAGACGGCGGAGGGGAATGTCATCACCCTGACGGGGCGGCCGGAGTTGAGGCCGCAGACTGTGGCGGTGCCGCGTGATCCGTCCTCGGCGGCCTTTCCCACTTGCGCTGCGTTGATCGTGGAGGGGTCGGACATCACCGTTCCGGGGGTGAGCCAGAACCTGACGCGGAACGGACTTTATCTGACGCTGGTGGAGATGGGGGCGGAGATCGAATTCCTGAACCCGCGCGAGGAGGGAGGGGAGCCGGTGGCCGACCTGCGGGTGAAGTTTTCACCGAAACTCAAGGGAATAGAGGTGCCGGAGGAGCGCGCGCCGAGCATGATCGACGAATATCCGATCCTGTCGGTGGTGGCGGCCTTTGCCGAGGGCGTGACGGTGATGCGCGGCGTGAAGGAGTTGCGCGTCAAGGAAAGCGACCGGATCGACGCGATGGCGCGGGGGCTGGAGGCCTGTGGCGTGCGGGTCGAGGAGGATGAGGATACTCTGATCGTCCACGGAATGGGGGCGGGTGGCGTTCCCGGCGGGGCCGTCTGCGCCACGCATCTGGATCACCGGATCGCGATGAGTTTCCTTGTCTGCGGGATGGCGGCGAAGAAGGCGGTGTCGGTGGATGATGCCTCGCCCATCCTGACGTCCTTCCCGATCTTTGAGGGGCTGATGACGGGACTTGGCGCTTCGCTGGAACGCGGGTAACGATTTTTCTGCGAAAAATCAGGGGGCATTCTGCCCCCTCGGCCCGTGCCGGGCCTCACCCCCTGAGGATATTTGGGAACGGATGAAGGGGCTTTGCGGGTGAAATTCACTGTTGCCATCGACGGGCCTGCGGCGGCGGGGAAGGGGACGATCTCCCGCGCCGTGGCGGGGCGGTTCGGATTTCGGCATCTGGATACCGGACTTCTTTATCGCGCGGTCGGGGCCAAGGGGGGAGATCCCGTGGCGGCGGCGGTGGGGCTGCTGCCGGAGGACCTGACGCGGGGGGATCTTCGGTCGCTGGAGGCAGGGCAGGCGGCCAGCCGGGTGGCCGTGATTCCCGAGGTGCGTGCTGCGCTGGTGGATTTTCAGCGGCGCTTTGCGCGGGCCGAGGGCGGTGCGGTGTTGGACGGGCGGGATATCGGGACGGTGATCTGTCCGGAGGCGGAGGTGAAGCTTTACGTGACCGCCTCTCCCGAGGTGCGGGCACATAGGCGGTGGCTGGAGGTGGGTGGAGACCCATATGTTGTGCTTGCCGAGGTGCGGGAGCGGGACGCGCGCGACATGGGGCGGGCGGAAGCGCCGCTGCGGGCGGCGGAGGATGCGGTGGTGCTGGATACGAGTGAGATGAGCGTGGAGGAGGCGGTGGGGCGGGCTATCTCGGTCGTGCAGGCGCGGATGGAGGGGCGGTGATGGGCATGCGGTTGCCGGAGTTGCAGGGGAAGGCGGTGCTCGTGACGGGTGCCAGCACGGGCATCGGGGCGGCAGTGGCGCGGGCCTTCGCGGCGCAGGGCGCGCGGGTGGGGTTGCATTACAATACATCCGAAGATGCCGCGAAAGCAGTGGCTTACGAGATTTCGGCGGCGGGTGGCGAGGCGGTGCTGATCCGCGCAGACGTGTCGACCGGGGCGGGAGCGCGGTCGGCGGTGGAGCAGGCCGTGGCGGCCTTCGGGCGGCTGGACGGGTTGATCAACAATGCCGGGGGGATGGTGCGGCGGGTGCCATATGCCCTTGTTTCCGAAGCGGATTATGACGAGATCATGGATCTGAACGCGCGCTCGGTGGTGGTGGCCTCGCAGGCTGCCGTGGCGCCGATGAAGGCGGCGGGGGGTGGGTTCATCATCAACACCACTTCTGTTGCGGCGCGGAACGGGGCTTCGGGCGGGGCTGGTCTTTACGGGTCGTCCAAGGCCTTTGTCCACAACGTGACGCGGGGGATGGCCAAGGAGTTGATTCCGTTTGGGATTCGGGTGAACGCGGTGGCTCCGGGCGTGATCACGACGCCGTTCCATGAGCGCTATTCGACGGAGGCGCAGTTGCAGGCGCAGCTGGCCACGATCCCTGCGGGGCGGTTGGGCGTGGCGGAGGATTGCGTGGGGGCGTATCTGTTTTTGGCTTGCGCGAGCCTGTCGGGGTATGTCGTCGGGCAGGTGATCGAGGTGAACGGCGGGCAGTTGATGCCCTGACGGTCGGGCATTAACGGCTTGCTTTGACAGGGTATTTTGGCGGGAAGTGCCGTTCCCGACTGTGCCGCTGGTTGTGCCGCAAACTGTGCAGACAAGTGTGCATACAAATTTGGGCAGAGTGGCGGTGGGATTCTTGGTTAAGGGTGCGTAGGCGCGCAGGAGCGTTGTCCTGTGCCAGTCGGGTTGGTGGATGTTCGGGTGGTGCGCCGCGGGTTTGCCGGGAGTGACGGGGTGAACCCCGCCCTACATAGTGCGGCCCGGCCGCGCGCTTGGTTCTGCGCTTTTGCGCAGGTGGTGGCGGGGCGGTGGGATGGCGTGACCGGGCGTCAGATCAGCGCGATGCGTTCGCGCTGTTTCGGGTCGGGATAGGGGCGGTAGAGCCCGATCTCGACGCTTTCGATCATGGCGTGCATCTTTTCGTAAAGCTGGACCGCGTGATCGTCGGCATCCCCCAGCGCGGTGAAGGCCTCGTCGAGGGCGGCCATGCCTTCGATCTCGATCTCCAGCACGAAATCGGTGTGACGACCGGAGGCGAGGCCGAACTTGCGGCGCATGAGACGCCAGTCGGAGACCAGTTCCAGTTTGGCCAGATGGTTGAGCCAGAGGCCCACGGCATGGGCGAAGGACAGGGCGCGGGCCTCGGGGCGCAATTCGATGAGGCAGTGGTACAGATTCACGGCATATCTCCGTCTGCAAGGCGATCCGGTAAAGCCGGACTGTTTCGCACCATGGCGGTTCAGGGCTTGTCAGTGAGTCAAGACGGATGGACTCGCCGTTGCGTTAGGTCGCGTTGCGGGGAGGAAACGGAAGAGGGGGGCGGTGGCGGGGTGAACCCCGCCCTACCCGGGGCAGGTTTTGGCTTAAGGGGCGCTTCATGCTTGTTTTCCTTGGTTCGAAAGACTATAGGCGCCCCATCCTGACGGTGGAGTCGCGACGTGTCCGGTTTTCCGGGATAAGCGTGGTTTTTCCGGAAGGGCCAGCAAAGACCTGCGGAGACAACCGCATGGCCGGAAAACCATGACAAAGGACGAACTGCATATGTGCGCGAAAAACGCTATGGAAGAATTCGAAGCCCTTCTGAAGGAGAGCTTCGAGATTGACACCCCCGAAGAGGGCACGGTTGTCAAAGGCAAGGTCATCGCCATCGAGGCGGGCCAGGCCATCGTCGATGTGGGCTACAAGATGGAAGGCCGCATCGACCTGAAGGAATTCGCAAATCCCGGCGAGAATCCGAACATCAACGTGGGCGACGAAGTCGAGGTCTATCTGGACCGCGTCGAGAACGCCCGTGGTGAGGCGGTCATCAGCCGCGAGAAGGCCCGCCGCGAAGAGGCTTGGGACCGTCTGGAGAAAGCCTACGCTTCCGAGACCCGCGTCGACGGCGCGATCTTCGGCCGCGTCAAGGGTGGCTTTACCGTCGATCTGGGCGGTGCCGTGGCCTTCCTGCCCGGCTCGCAGGTCGATGTGCGCCCCGTGCGCGATGCCGGCCCGCTCATGGGCATGAAGCAGCCGTTCCAGATCCTGAAGATGGACCGTCGCCGCGGCAATATCGTCGTGTCGCGTCGTGCCATTCTGGAAGAATCGCGTGCGGAACAGCGCGCCGAGGTCATCTCGAATCTGGTCGAAGGCCAGATCGTGGATGGCGTGGTCAAGAACATCACCGAATACGGTGCCTTCGTTGACCTTGGCGGAGTCGATGGTCTGCTGCACGTCACCGACATGGCATGGCGCCGTGTGAACCACCCGTCGGAGATCCTGTCGATCGGCGAGACGGTGAAGGTCCAGGTCATCAAGATCAACAAGGACACGCACCGCATCAGCCTCGGCATGAAGCAGCTGCAGGCCGATCCGTGGGATGCGGTCGAGCGCGCCTATCCGCTGGGTTCGGTCCACAAGGGCCGCGTGACCAACATCACCGATTACGGCGCCTTCGTGGAGCTGGAAGCCGGTGTCGAAGGTCTGGTCCACGTTTCGGAAATGAGCTGGACCAAGAAGAACGTGCATCCCGGCAAGATCGTCTCGACCTCGCAAGAGGTTGACGTCATGGTGCTGGAGATCGACAGCGCCAAGCGTCGTGTGTCGCTGGGCCTGAAGCAGACGCAGCGCAACCCGTGGGAAGTGTTTGCCGAAACCCACCCCGTCGGGTCGACCATCGAAGGCGAAGTCAAGAACATCACCGAATTTGGTCTGTTCGTCGGCCTCGACAACGACATCGACGGCATGGTGCACCTGTCGGACCTGTCCTGGGACCAGCGTGGCGAGGATGCCATCCAGAACTACCGCAAGGGCGACACGGTCAAGGCCGCCGTCACCGAGGTGGATGTGGAGAAGGAGCGCATCTCGCTCTCGATCAAGGCGCTGGGCGACGACTCGTTCACGGATGCCGTTGACGGCGTGAAGCGTGGCTCGGTCATCACCGTCACCGTGACGGCGATCGAGGAAGGCGGGATCGAGGTGGAGTACAACGGCGCCAAGTCGTTCATCCGCCGTTCGGACCTGTCGCGCGACCGTGCCGACCAGCGCCCCGAGCGGTTCCAGGTGGGCGACCACGTGGATGTGCGCGTGACCAACATCGACCCGAAGACCCGCCGTCTGGGCCTGTCGATCAAGGCGCGCGAGATCGCGGAAGAGAAGGAAGCCGTGGAACAGTACGGTTCGTCCGATTCGGGCGCGTCGCTGGGGGATATCCTTGGCGCGGCGCTGAAGGGCGGCAACTGATCCCATCGGATCGGCTTGAGGGAAAGGCCCCGCTTCGGCGGGGCCTTTTCCTTTGGTGCGCAGGCTTGGGGGCGTGACGGTCTTGCAACCCTTTGGGGGAAAAGCGTGCATGCCGGGGCCGGGAAGGCGGGGCCGTGCGGAGGGTTTGTGTCGTTTTCGTTGTGCGGTGGCATTTTTTGCCTATAGTCCAAGGCAAACAACAGCGTGGCAACCGGGCACAACGGGACCACAGGGGGGACTTGGATGATCCGTTCGGAACTGATCCAGAAGATCGCGGATGAGAATCCGCACCTCACGCAGCGCCATGTGGAGCGGATCGTGAACACGGTCTTCGAGGAAATCATCGAAGCCTTGGCCAAGGGTGACCGGGTCGAGTTGCGCGGGTTCGGCGCGTTTTCGGTGAAGTCGCGCGATGCGCGCGTCGGGCGGAACCCGCGCACGGGCGAGGCGGTGAAGGTGGAGGACAAGAAGGTTCCCTTCTTCAAGACCGGCAAGCTTTTGCGTGACCGGCTGAACGGCAAGGGCTGAGCTTTTCCCCAAGGGATGCCTTGCGCCTGAGGGCGCGGGGCGCGATAGTCGGGCATCGACCATCGGGGGTGCCGGATGCTGCGCTATTTTCGCTATGCCGTGATCGTTGTCCTGTTGGTCCTGCTGCTGACCGTGGCCTTGGCCAATCGGACGGTGGTGCCTGTACGGTTCCTGCCCGAGGATGTGGGCGCGCTGTTCGGGGTGAACTGGCAGGTGGAGATGCCGCTTTTCCTTGTGATCTTCGGGGGCGTGGTTGCCGGGGTGGTGATCGGTTTCACTTGGGAATGGCTGCGGGAGCACAAGCACCGGAAGGCGGCGAGCCAGCGCAAGCGCGAGGTGGCGCGGCTTGAGCGCGAGATGGAAGTGATGCGCGACGCGCGGTCGGTGCCGGGGGATGACGTGCTGGCGCTGGTGGAGAAGCGCAAGGCGGGTTGAGGGCGGACATCATGGGTGGCGATGTGCGGGTGAAGATCTGCGGTCTGCGGACCGCGGAGGATGTCGCTGCGGTGGCGGCGGCGGGGGCGGCCTATGCGGGGTTCAACTTCTTTGCGCGGTCGCCGCGGTTTGTGACGGTGGAGGAGGCCCGGGGGCTGTCGCTGCTGGCGCCCGAGGGGCTGTGCAAGGTGGCGCTGGTGGTGGATGCAGAGGACGCGGCGCTGGATGCCATCGTGGCGGGGGTGCCGCTGGATATGCTGCAATTGCACGGGCATGAGACGCCGGAGCGGGTGGCGGAGATCAAGGCGCGGTACGGGTTGCCGGTGATGAAGGTGATCGGGGTGGCGGGCGAGGCGGATCTGGCCTGCCTGACCGAGTATTCGCTGGTGGCGGATCAGTTGCTGATCGATGCCAAGCCCCCGAAGGATGCGGTGCTGCCGGGGGGGAACGGGCTGGCCTTTGAGTGGCGGCTTCTGGTGGGGCGGAAATGGCTGCGGCCATGGATGCTGGCCGGGGGGCTGAACGCCGGGAATGTGGCGGAGGCGGTGCGCCTGACGGGGGCGCGGCAGGTGGATGTGGCGTCCGGCGTGGAGAGCGCGCCGGGGGTGAAGGATGCCGCGCGGATCGCGGAATTCGTGCGAGCGGCGCAGGGGTAGCGAAATCTGACGCAGAATTCGTGGCGGAATTTGACGCAAATTCCGGTGGGTTGCCCTTCGTCTTGTGGATATTGGGGGAAGAGGGCCGCCCGCTGTGCGGAAGTCCTACGGGCGGCACCAGTGGGGATTACATCGCGGGCAGGACCGTCAGGTCGCGGATCGGCTGGTCGGTGCCGGTGAGGGGCATCGTGCCGGAGACCGTGCCGGTGGCGAGGTCGAGCCGGTGCAGGCCGCCGAGGGCCGCGACCCATGCGGTGTTGGTGCCATCGGCAGTGGTGGCGATGTCCATCGCGACCGGGCCGTCGAGCGTGACGCCGAGGCTGCCGATGGTGGCGAGGACGCCATCGTTCGGTTTGGTCTGCTGCAGAAGCGCGTTCAGGCCCGCGTCGATGTCATACATCGCGGTCTTTTCCGGTTTTCCGTAGCTGTTGGAATAGGCGACGGCGACGACCATCGGGGTGGCGGCGGCATTGGCATCGGCGGCGTCGAAATTCAGCGCGCCGTCCACGGTGACCTCGCCTGTGCCCATGTCCACGCGGTGGTTCGTGGTGCCGGACATGAAGCGCAGCTTGTCAGCGGCCGGATTCACGTCGACGATCACCGCTGCGCCTTCGGCAATGGGAAGCATGGTGGACATCTTGGCCATTTCCATGGTGGCGCCGGTCATCGGGTCGATCTCGACGATGGTCTGGGCATCGGTCACGCCGATGACCTTGCCCGTGCCGGGGCGGTAGTCGATGCCGAGGAGGCGGGTGACGCCCTGCGCCTCGACGCTGCCTGTCACGGCGGCGGTAGCGGTATCGATCATCACCAGCGTGCGGTCGCCCGTCAGACCGAGCGCGGTTTCGGCATGGGCCGCGCCTGCGGTGGCGGTGGCGAGAAGGAGGGTGGTCGTCAGGGTTTTCATGGCATCGCTCCTGTCCATGGGTTGCAACGGGCGCAGCTACGGAGGCGGGGAGGGCAGGGTTTCAGGCGGGGTGTTCACGAAAGCGTCAAGGCTGCGGCTGGGGGGCGATTTCCGGCGCGGAAATCGCGGCGGAATTTGACGCAAATTCCGATTGGGGGCCGGGCGCGACGGTGGGGGGCGAAATCTGCGTCAGATTTCGTTCCGGAGTTTGCGTCAAACTCCGTCTTTTCCCGGCGGTGCTGTGGCGATAGACGGAGGGCGGAACAGGCGGGGACATCGACCTTTCGATCATGGGGTATTTTTCCAGCCGGACCTTCAACCTCGTCTATATCCATGCCGCATTGCAGGCCTTCGCCTCTTATGGCGGGGAGGCCTTCGCCTTCGTCTATCTGCTGTCTGAAGGCATTTCCGCGCCCGTCGTCCTGCTTTCCATCGCGGCGATGTTCGGCAGCCGGATGCTGTTCCGCCGGTTGGTCCTGCCCCTCGTGCGGCGGGTGGGGCTGAGGCGGGCGCTGGTCGTGGCGATTCTGGCCGAGGCGGCGACCTATCCGATCCTGTCGCAGATCACGGGGACGGGGTGGTTGCTGGTGGGCTATCTGGCGCTCTGGGCCTTCAGCAGCAGCCTCTATTGGACCACCTATCACACCTATGTCGCGCTGATGGGGGACAACCATGCCCGTGGCGCGCAGACCAGCGCGGTGGAGACCATCGGGATGGTCATGGGGATCGGCGCGCCTGCGGTGACGGGGCTGCTGCTGACGGCCTTCGATCCGGTGGTGGCTTTTGGCACCGTGGCCTTGGCCATGGCGGTTTCGGCGGTGCCGGTGCTGCTGGGGCCGGAGCTTGCGGTGGCGGATCGGGCCGAGATGCCGCCCGAGACGCGGCGGGAGGCGCGGCTTATCCTGTTCGCGGATGGGCTGCGGAGCGGGTCTTTCCATTTCACTTGGCTGATCGCGCTGTTCCTGACGCTGGGGTCGAGTTTCGCGGCCTTTGGCGGGGCGATGGCCCTGACGGGGTTGGCGGGGGCTGTGGGGGCGCTGTTCCTTGGGCGGGCGATCGACCTTGGGCGGGGGCTGGGGGCGGCGCGTATCGGGTTCGCGGTGCTGACGGTGGCGGCGGTGGCGCGGATGTTCGGCTGGCCGGTGGCGGGGCTGGCAGTTGCGGCGAATGTGGCGGCGGCGCTGGCATGGCCGCTTTATGCGACGGCGTTCAATGCGCGGGTCTATACGCTGGCGCGGCAGTCGAGTTGCCCCCTGCGGTTCCATATCGTGGCCGAAGGGGGCTGGGATCTGGGGACGGCGCTGTCCTGCGTGGTCGCGGCGGGGCTGTTGCAGGCGGGGTTCGGGTTCCATCTGCCGCTGGCGGTGGGGGTTCTGGCCTGCGGGTTGGGATACTGGACCATCGCGCGCAGTTTCGCGCCCGCGCGGTAGGGACTTTCCCCGGCGGGGCAAGGGCGCTACATCGGAGCGGGAAGACAAGGGGAGTGCGGGCGATGGCCGAGGACGGGATCAACAGCTTCATGACGGGGCCGGACGAGGCGGGGCGGTTCGGCATCTTCGGCGGGCGGTTCGTGTCGGAGACGCTGATGCCGCTGATCCTCGAGTTGGAAGAGCGCTATGATTTCGCCAAGACCGACCCGAGCTTCTGGGCCGAGATGGACGATCTGTGGAAGCATTACGTGGGGCGGCCTTCGCCTTTGTATTTCGCGGAGCGGATGACGGAGCATCTGGGCGGCGCCAAGGTCTACATGAAGCGCGACGAGTTGAACCATACGGGCGCGCACAAGATCAACAACGTGCTGGGGCAGATCATCCTTGCCCGGCGCATGGGCAAGACGCGGATCATCGCCGAGACGGGGGCGGGGCAGCACGGGGTGGCGACGGCCACGGTCTGCGCGAAGTTCGGGTTGAAATGCGTGGTCTATATGGGCGCGCATGACGTGGAGCGGCAGGCGCCGAACGTGTTCCGCATGAAGCTGCTGGGGGCGGAGGTGGTTCCGGTGACCAGCGGGCGCGGGACGCTGAAGGATGCGATGAACGATGCGCTGCGGGATTGGGTGACCAATGTGCGCGACACCTTCTATTGCATCGGCACGGTGGCGGGGCCGCATCCTTACCCCGCGATGGTGCGCGACTTCCAGTCGATCATCGGCAAGGAGGTGCGCTGGCAGCTTGCCGAGGCCGAGGGCGAGGGGCGGCTGCCCGACACGATCATCGCGGCTATCGGCGGCGGCTCGAATGCGATGGGGCTGTTCTATCCGTTCCTTGACGACCCACAGGTCAACATCATCGGCGTGGAAGCCGGGGGTAAGGGCGTGGATGAGCGGATGGAGCATTGCGCCAGCTTGACCGGCGGGCGGCCGGGGGTGCTGCATGGGAACCGGACCTATCTGTTGCAGGATGGGGATGGGCAGATCCTTGAGGGCTTCTCGATTTCGGCGGGGCTGGATTATCCGGGGATCGGGCCGGAGCATGCGTGGCTGCATGACGTGGGGCGCGCGAAATACGTAAGCATCACGGACAAGGAGGCGCTGGAGGCGTTCCAGCTGTGCTGCAAGCTGGAGGGGATCATTCCGGCGCTGGAGCCTTCGCACGCGTTGGCGCATGTGATGAAGATCGCGCCGACGCTGCCGCGCGACCATATCATCGTGATGAACATGTGCGGGCGGGGGGACAAGGACATCTTCACCGTGGCCAAGCATCTGGGCGTGGACATGAAGGTCTGACGCCCGCCTATACGGGACCTGATGGGAAACGCCCCCGCTGCCGACGCTGCGGGGGCGTTTCACGTTTCTGGGCCGTAAACCTTTGATCTATGCGGCCTAGCGAAGGGGTGGGGCAGGTGTCTAAACCTGCGGTGGATTTGCGGCGGGCGGCGATGGGTGCAGCACGGTGGGGTGCATGCGAATCGGCTTTTCGGGACCGTGTCCGGGTATGGGGTTGGTGGTCCCCATCACCGGGCGGTGGGGCGGCCCCGCGCCGGTTCGCGGCACGGACTTTCGGGTGGTGCCGCCCCCTTCGGGCGGATGCCATGAAAATGCCGCGCCTCTGCCTTTTGGAGACGCGGTTCCGGTAGGAAACGTTAAAGGTCGCATCTTTGCGGCTTTGCCCTAGAGGGGGTAAATGATGATGGCACGGACAGTCATGGTTGCGATGGTTGCAGGCGCGGTCGGTATCGGCCCGGCGCTGGCGCAGGGCTATGACACGGCCATCGTGCAGCAGTTGCAGGAACAGGGATATCGCGAGATTTCGACCGAGCGCACATGGCTGGGCCGGGTGCGCATCGTCGCGGAGGCGACGGATGGGCGGCGCGAGATTGTCATCAACCCCAACAATGGCGAAGTGCTGCGGGATGCCTGGCTGGAGCGGACGCCTGAGGGCGGAAGCAGCTTTGCCCAGACCGGCGGAAGCGGTGGCGGATCGGGGTCTTCGGGCGCGACATCTGTGGCGAGTACCTCGGGCGGGTCGGGGAGTGGATCGGGCGGAACGACGGGGACGTCTTCCAGCAGTTCCACCAGCACATCCTCGGGCGGGTCGTCGGGCGGCAGCAGTTCGGGTGAGAGCGGGTCGAGCGGTGGCGGATCGTCGGGCGGGTCCAGCGGTGGGACCAGTGGCGGATCGTCGGGCGGTTCGAGTGGCGGAGGAAGTTTCGGCGGGGGCTTCGGCGGCGGTTTCGGCGGCTGAGGCAGCACCGGCCGCAACGACGGTTGGGAAGACGACAGGCAACAGGGCAGGCATGCGGCAGGAGAAGGCAGGACAGGGGGATTGCGGGGCGGATCGGGCCGATGGGCGCGGTTTGTCTGTGGCCGGGCGGTGCGCGGGATGACCGGGCGTTGGGTCATCGCCATCGTTCTGGTGATCCAGGGGCTCTGCGCCCTGTTCTTTGCCTTTGACATCCTGACGACGGTGATCGGGGTCTATACCCCGCCGCTGCCATGGCAATTGCGCGAGATCATGGAAATCGGCGCGGCGCTCGGCCTGATGCTGGGCTTCGGGCTGGGCGCGGTGATGCTGAGGGATGTCATACGCGAGCGGAACCTTGCGCAGGAGCGGTTGCGGCGGGCCTCGGGCGTGTTCATGGAATTGCTGGAAGAGCGGTTCCTTGAATGGGGGCTTACCCCGGCGGAGCGCGATGTGGCGCTGTTCGCCATCAAGGGCATGTCGACGGCAGAGATCGCGATGCTGCGCACCACGTCGGAGGGCACGGTGAAGGCGCAGACCAATGCCATCTACCGCAAGGCGGGGGTGAGCGGGCGGCCGCAACTGCTATCGCTGTTCATCGACGATCTGATGCGCGACGATGTGACGGAACGGTTCCGCCCGCTATCGGCGGCCTGAGGTCAGTCGGCGGGTAGGTCGACGGCGTGTTCCCTGAGGATGGAGAGCGGGACGATGTCGAGCGTGCGGATATGGGTGGCCATGAGGCGCACCTTGGGGGCCGCGCCTTCCTCATGCGCCTGATAGAAGCGGGCGGCGCAGAGGCACCATTGATCGCCCGCCTTGAGGCCCGGAAAGGCATATTCGGGCCGGGGCGTGGACAGGTCGTTGCCGAGATATTTCGACAGCGCGAGGAATTCCTCGGTCATCAGGGCGCAGACGGTGTGAAGCCCCGTGTCCATTGGACCTGTGTCGCAGCAGCCGTTGCGAAAGAAACCCGTGAGCGGGCGTTGGGAGCAGTGCTCCAACGGCAGGCCGAGGACGTTGACGGAGGCGTCTTTCATGGGGGACCCTTTGCTTGGGAGTGAAGCTATCGCATGGGGCGGGTCTGTCCAGTGGGGTGGCGAAGGTCGGGTAAACATGTCTTTCCGCCCGGTGCGGCTGAGGTAGAGTGACGCGGGGTGGGCCGCGAGGGGGTTTGCGTGGAACTTGCGATTCTGGCCGTTCTGGCGGTGTTGGCGATCCCAGTCGGGGTGGTGGTGCTGTTCGTCCAGTTGGGCAGGGTGAAGCGGCGGCTCGAGGTGGCGGAGGCGCAGCTGAGGGCGGCGCAGGCGCGGCTGGATGGGTTGGAATTGCGGGGAGTGGCCGTGCCGCCGCCGGTGGCGGAGACGGTGCCAGTGGCGGAGAGCGTGCCGGAGCGCGCGGCGTTGCCCCTGTCCGACCCGGTCGTCGCGTCCGTGCCGGAGGAGGTGATCGGGGCCGTGGGGCCTTGGGCCGCGGTCGAGGGTGCGGCGGAGGCGCGGGACTTGCCGCCGCCCGTGCCGCGCGCGCCCGACCTGATGGAGCGGTTCGGGGCATGGCTGCGGGAGAACTGGGTTTACGCGGTGTCGGGGCTTTCTCTGGCGCTGGCCGGGGTGTTCCTTGTGCAATACGGGGCAGAGAGGGGGCTGTTGCCCCCTGCTGTGCGGGTGTTGGCGGCGCTGGGATTCGGCGGGGCGCTGGTGGCGGCCGGGGAATGGGTGCGGCGGCGGCACGGCGACGGGGAGGGGGTGGCCACGGCTTACCTGCCGTCGCTATTGTCGGGCGCGGGGATCGTGTCGGGGTTCGCGGCCATCGTGGCGGCGCGGCAGATGTATGGGTTGATCGGGCCCGAGGTCACGTTTGCGGGTCTGCTGGCCGTGGCGGGGGCGGCGGTCTTTCTGGGCTGGCTGCACGGGCCTTTGCTGGTGGCGCTGGGGCTGGTGGGGGCTGTGGGCGCGCCCTTCATGGTGGGCGGGGCGTCGGATTCGGTTGATTGGCTTTATGGCTATTTCGCGCTGGCGGCGGCGGCGGGGTTGGCGGTGGATGCGTTCCGGCGCTGGGCGTGGGTTTCGGTGCTGGCGGTGGTCTTGCCGATGCTGGCGGGGGTTGTGCTGCATCTTGGCGGGGGGAGCGAGGCGGGGCTGTTGCTGATGGCTGCCGTGATGGTGCCCTTGGCGGTGGCGATCCCGGCGCGGGCGTTGTTCCCGGATCAGGCGGGGCCGGGGGTTTTGGAGGCGGTGCTGATCCTGAATGCGCGGGTGCGGCCTGCCTTTCCGGTGATGCTGGCGGCAGGCGTGGTGATGGCCGCCGTGGCGATGATGGTGCTGGCGGAGGGGTGGGAGATGCCGCTGCTGCCCTTTGTCCTGCTGGCGGGATTGGCCGTCGGGCTGGCGCTCTGGACGGGGCGGGCGCCGGGGGTGCAGGAATTGGCGCTGCTGCCTGCGGGCGGGTTCCTGTTGCGGATCGTGACGGATGCGCAGGGCTATGTCGGGCTGCATGAGGCCTTTTCGGTGCTGCCGGGGCCGGAGGAGGCGCCGCATCGCGGGGTGACGTGGCTGGTGCTGCTGGCGGCGGCGATGTCGGGGGCGCTTGCATGGCGGGGGCTACGGGGGGCGGCGCTGCCTTTGGTGACGAGTGCGGGGGCGGCGCTGGTGGCGCCCTTGGCCGTGCTGGCGCTGGAACTGACATGGCCGGTGTCGGCGGTGATGGGGGCCTATCCTTGGGCGCTGCATGTGATTGTGCTGGCGGGCCTGATGGTGGCTTTGGCGCTGGCCTTCGCGCGGGCGGATGGCGGCGCGCTGCGGCGGTTCGCGCATTTCGCGCTGTCGGCGCTGGCCTTGATCGGGTTGGCGCTGTTTCTGGTGCTGTCCTCGGCGGCGTTGTCGCTGGCGCTGGCGGTGCTGGTGGTGGTGGCGGCGGGGCTGGACCGGCGGTTGGACCTGCCCGAGATGGGATGGGCCGTGCAGGCGGGGGTTGTGGTCCTTGGCTGGCGGATGGCGGTCGATCCGGGGGTGATCTGGGCGTTCGAGGCGGGGCTGGTGCCGGTGCTGTTGGCCTATGCGGGGCCTGCTGTGGGGCTGGCGGCTGTGCTGTGGTTGATCCCGGGACGCGCGGGCGCGGTGGCCTTTGCCGAGAGCGGGCTGGCGCTGGCGGTGGTGCTGCTGGCGGATGTGCTGTTGCTGCGCTGGCTGTCGGGCGGGAGCCTTTGGCAGTTGGAGGAGGCGCATTGGACGGTGGCGGCGCTGGCGCTGCCGTGGCTTGCGATGGCCTTGGTGCAGTTGTGGCGGGTGGGCCTTGGCGGGTGGATGGCGCGGGTCCGGTATGGGCTGGCCGGGGTGTCGGGCGTGATCGGGGGCTTGGGCCTGCTGGGGGCGGTGGGGCCTTTGAACCCGCTGTTCGGGGGCGAGGTGCGGGGGCCTTTGCTGCTGGATACGCTGTTCCTCGCCTATCTGCTGCCGGGGGCGATGCTGGCAGGGGCGGCTTGGATGATGGGGCATCTGCCGCTGCGGTTGCGGCAGGCTTTGGCGGTGGCGGGTGTGGCCTTGGGCGCGCTTTGGCTGGTTTTGGAGATTAGGCGGTTCTGGCGGGGGGATGTGCTGTCGGTGCCGGGGACGAGCCAGCCAGAGCTTTACTCCTATACCGTCGCCTTGCTGGTGATCGGGGTGGCGCTTCTATGGCAGGCCATAGCGCGGCGGTCGGGGATGTTGCGGCGGGTGGCGATGGGGGTGATCGGGGTCACGGTGGCGAAGGTGTTCCTTGTGGATGCCTCGGGTTTGTCGGGGCTGATGCGGGTGTTTTCCTTCCTTGCGCTGGGCCTGTCGCTGGCGGGGCTGGCATGGCTGAACCGCTGGGCGGGGATGCGGGCGCGCGAGGGGTAAGCAGGCTGGACCATGGCGGGCGGGGCGACTATAACGCGCGGCATGAGATGCCTTTTTGCGATAGGCGGGCGAATTATCGGCCCGGCGCGCTGATCCAGCCGCCGGGATTGCCTGCTTTTGCCGTTGCGGCGCGTCGCGTGCCGCCCCTTCCAAGCCTTCCTCATAGGACCGCCCGCCGATGTGCGCCGATACCGTCACGCCCGACTACCGTTCGACCGTCTTCCTGCCCGAAACCGAATTCCCCATGCGCGCGGGCCTGCCGCAGCGCGAGGCGGAATGGCTGGACCGCTGGGCGCGGATCGGGGTCTATGACCGCCTGCGGGAAAAGGGGAAGGCCGAGGGGCGCGCGCCCTTCGTGCTGCATGACGGCCCTCCTTACGCGAACGGGCATCTGCATATCGGGCACGCGCTGAACAAGGTTCTGAAGGACTTCATCGTCCGGTCGCAGCAGATGCTGGGCCGCGATGCGCGTTACGTGCCGGGCTGGGACTGCCACGGGCTGCCGATCGAGTGGAAGATCGAGGAGCAGTATCGGGCGAAGGGTCTGAACAAGGATGACGTGGATGTGGTGGCGTTCCGGCAGGAGTGCCGGAAGTTCGCCGAGGGCTGGATCGACGTCCAGCGCGAGGAGTTCAAGCGTCTTGGGGTGACGGGGAATTGGGCGGACCCTTACCTGACGATGGACTATCACGCCGAGGCCGTGATCGCGGATGAGTTCATGACGTTTTTGATGAACGGGTCGCTCTATCAGGGGTCGAAGCCTGTGATGTGGTCTCCGGTCGAGAAGACCGCGCTGGCCGAGGCGGAGGTGGAGTATCACGACCATACCTCGCATCAGGTCTGGGTGCGGTTCAGGGTGCATGGCGGGGATGCGATCTTTACCAAGACGCCGACGGATGTGGTGATCTGGACCACGACGCCTTGGACCATTCCGCAGAACCGGGCGATCTGTTTCGGGCCTGAGATCAGCTACGGCCTTTATGAGATCGTCGGGCGACCGGAGGAGAGCAGTGCCACCATCGGGCATCGCGTGCTGCTGGCGGACAAGTTGGCGGAGGCGGCGTTCGCTCAGGCCAAGCTGGGCGGGGCCGATTATGTGCGGCGGCTGTGCGATGTGTCGGCGGATGATCTTGCGCGGCTCGTCTGCGCGCATCCGTTCCGGGGGATCGAGGGCGGTGCGGGCGAGTGGGATTATGATGTTCCGCTGCTGCCGGGCGAGCATGTGACGGATGATGCGGGGACGGGGTTCGTCCATACGGCTCCGTCGCATGGCGATGACGACTATCAGGTCGGGCTGAAGTTCGGCCTGCCGATGACGTATAATGTCGAACCGGATGGTTCCTATCGGGCCAATCTGCCGCTCTTCGGTGGGCAGCACATCATCCTTCCCGACGGGAAGGAGGGGCCTGCGAATGTGTCGATCATCAAGGCGCTGGCGGGGACGGGGACGCTGTTCGCCAAGGCGAAGCTGCGGCACTCCTATCCGCATTCGTGGCGGTCGAAGGCCCCCGTGATCTATCGCAACACGCCGCAGTGGTTCGTGTCCATCGACCGCAAGCTGGAGGATGGCAAGGGCACCTATGGCGACACGATCCGGGCGCGGGCGTTGACGTCGATCGACAAGCTGGTGGAGTGGACCCCTGCCACGGGGCGCAATCGTCTGTATTCGATGATCGAGGCGCGGCCGGATTGGGTGTTGAGCCGCCAGAGGGCTTGGGGTGTGCCGCTGACCTGCTTCGTCAAGAAGGGGGCGCAGCCGACGGATGCCGACTTCCTGCTGCGGAATGCGGAGGTGAATGCGCGCATCAAGGCGGCTTTCGAGGCCGAGGGCGCGGATGTCTGGTATGTCGCCGGGTTCAAGGAGAAGGTTCTGGCGGGGATCGTCGATCCTTCGGCCTATGAACAGGTCTTCGATGTGCTGGACGTCTGGTTCGATTCCGGGTCCACCCATGCCTTCGTGCTGCGGGATCGGGCGGACGGGGCGGAGGACGGGATTGCCGACCTCTATCTGGAAGGGACCGACCAGCATCGCGGGTGGTTCCATTCGTCGATGTTGCAGGCCTGCGGGACCAAGGGGCGCGCGCCTTATCGGGGTGTGCTGACGCACGGCTTCACGCTGGACGAGAAGGGCATGAAGATGTCCAAGTCGCTCGGCAATACCGTCGCGCCGCAGGAAGTCATTGGCGAATATGGCGCGGATATCCTGCGGCTTTGGGTGGCGCAATCCGACTACACGGTGGACCTGCGGATCGGGAAGGAAATCCTGAAGGGCGTGGCGGACAGCTATCGCCGTCTGCGGAACACGATGCGCTTCATGCTGGGCAACCTTGCGGGGTTCGACGAGGCGGAGCGGGTTGCGGTCGCCGAGATGCCGGAGCTGGAGCGGTGGGTGCTGCATCGGCTGGCGGAGCTGGATCGGGACGTGCGCGAGGGTTATGCGAAGTATGACTTCCAGGGGGTTTTCCAGAAGCTCTTCGCCTTCTGCACCACGGACCTGTCGTCGATCTATTTCGACGTGCGGAAGGATGCCTTGTATTGCGATGCGCCGTCGTCCCTGCGGCGGCGGGCGGCGCGGACGGTGCTGGATCTGATCTTCCATCGGCTGACGACGTGGCTGGCGCCGATCCTCGTCTTCACGATGGAGGATGTGTGGCTGTCGCGTTTCGCGGGCGAGGGGGAGTCGGTGCATCTGCGGGATATTCCGGAGACTCCGGCCGCGTGGCTGAACCATGCGCTTGCGGTGAAGTGGGACCGTATCCGCGCGGTGCGGCGCGTCGTGACCGGCGCGCTGGAGGTGCAGCGGGTGGCGAAGGTGATCGGGGCGTCGCTGGAGGCGTCTCCGGTTGTGTATGTGGATGCGGAGACGGCGGGGCTGCTGGCAGGCGTGGACTTCGCGGATGTCTGCATCACGTCGGGGCTGACGGTGTCGACGGATGCCGCGCCGGAGGGGGCGTTTGCGCTGCCGGATGTGGCGGGCGTGGAGGTTGTCTTCCGCGCGGCGGAGGGGGCGAAGTGCGAACGCTGCTGGCAGGTGCTGCCGGATGTGGGGACGCATCGGCATCCGGGGACCTGCGCGCGGTGCAATGACGCCCTCGGATGAGGCGATCGCGGCGGCGATGCTGGACCTTGCGCTGCGGCGGGGGCGGGGGAGGACTTTCTGCCCATCGGAGGTGGCGCGGGGTTTGGCTGCGGAGTGGCGGCCGCTGATGCCTTTGGTGCGGGCGGTGGCGGCGTCGCATCCCGAAGTGGAGGCGGTGCAGAAGGGGGTGCCGGTGGACCCCTTGGCGGCGCGGGGGCCGATCCGTCTGCGGTTGCGGGCGGGGGGATGACCCCCTCCCCGGCCCTCCCCCGGAGCGGGGGAGGGAGGGACGGGCCTTGCGCCCGGAGGTCGGGGGTTTCACACCCCCGCGGCCATCGGTGAACCGATGGCCTTCCCCCGTGGGGTATTTGGACCGACACGAAGGGGGTATCAGAGGAAGCTTTGGGGATCGATATCCACCGCGAGGCGCAGGTTCGCGGGGGGCTTGAGTTGCGCGATCCATTCGGCGAGGGCGGGTTGCAGGGGCGCGGTCTTGTCGGCCTTGACGAGCAGGCGGACGCGGTGGCGGCCGCGCACGCGGGCGATGGGGGCGGGGGCGGGACCGTAGACCTGTGCCCCTATGCGGCGGAGGGGGGTGTCGCGGCGGGCGAGTTCGGCGGCGAAGTCGAAGACCTGCGCGACATCGGGGCTGGAGAGGATGATGCCCGCCATGCGGCCATAGGGGGGGACCCCTGCGGCGCGGCGTTCGGCGGCCTCGGCGCGCCAGAAGGCCTCTTCGTCGCCGCCGAGGATGGCGCGGATCACGGGATGTTCGGGCTGGTGGGTCTGGAGGAGTGCCATGCCCTTGCGCCCTTCGAGGCGGCCCGCGCGGCCTGCGACCTGCCGCATGAGTTGGAAGGTGCGTTCGGCGGCGCGGAGGTCGGAGCCTTGCAGGCCGAGATCGGCGTCGATCACGCCGACGAGGGTGAGGAGGGGGAAGTTGTGGCCCTTGGCCACGATCTGGGTGCCGATGATGATGTCTGCCCCGCCCTGCGCGATGGTGTCGATCTGCGCCTTGAGCGCGCGGGCGGAGCCGAAGAGATCGGAGGAGAGGATGGCGATGCGGGCCTCGGGGAAGCGGGCGGCGACTTCCTCGGCCAGACGTTCCACGCCGGGGCCGACGGCGGCCATGCGCCCTTCGACCCCGCAGGCGGGGCAGGCGGCGGGGACGGGTTTGGTGGCCCCGCATTGGTGGCAGACGAGGCGTTTCTGGAAGCGGTGTTCCACCATGCGGGCATCGCAGTGGTCGCAGCCCACCTGATGGCCGCAGGCGCGGCAGAGGGTGACGGGCGCATACCCGCGGCGGTTGAGGAAGAGGAGGGATTGTTCGCCCTTGGCGGTGCGGGCGGCGACCTCGGCGGCCAGCCGCGCGCTGATCCAGCGGTCGGCGGGGAGTTTTTCGGGGCGCATGTCGATGGCGCGCAGGTCGGGGAGTTCCGCCGCGCCGTAACGGGCGGAGAGGTCGAGACGGGTGTATTTTCCCGCCTCGACATTGGCCCATGTTTCCAGCGAGGGGGTGGCGGAGGCCAGCACCACGGGGCAGCCCGCGATGGCGGCGCGCAGGACGGCCATGTCGCGGGCGTTGTAGAGGACGCCTTCCTCCTGTTTGTAGGAGGTGTCGTGTTCCTCATCCACGACGATCAGGCCGAGGCGTTGATAGGGCAGGAAGAGGGCAGAGCGCGCGCCGACGATGAGGGAGGCGTTGCCGGTGGCCACCATCTTCCAGACGCGGCGGCGTTCGGTCTGGGTCACGCCGGAATGCCATTCGGCGGGGCGGGTGCCGAAGCGGGCCTCGACGCGTTTGAGGAATTCGGCGGTGAGCGCGATTTCCGGCAGGAGGACGAGGGCCTGACGCCCGGCGCGGAGGCATTCGGCCACGGCTTCGAGATAGACCTCGGTCTTGCCTGACCCGGTGACGCCCTTGAGGAGCGTGGTGGAATAGTCGCCTGCCGCGACGGCGGCGATCAGGGCATCGGCGGCGGCGATCTGGTCGCCCTGAAGCGTCGCGCCGCCCTTCGGGTCGAGCGGGGGGAAGGGTAGGTCGCGCGGGGCCTCCTCTTCCAGCACGATGCCGAGCTTGACGAGGCCCTTGATGACGGAGGGGGTGCAGGCGGCCTCTTCGGCCAGTTCGCCCAGCGTCATGGGGGCGCCCGCGAAGGCGCGGAGCGCCTCGATCACGCGGTGGCGGGCATCGGTGAGCTGGTTCGGCACGGTGGGGCCGAGGCGGTAGACGCGGCGCAGGGCGGTGCCTTCGGTCAGGCCGGGGGCGCGGGTGGCGAGGCGCAGCATCTGCGGCAGCGGGGTGAGGGTATAATCGGCGGCGCGGGCGAGGAAGGCGCGGAGTTCCGCGCGCATAGGCGGCGCGTCGAGCAGGCGGTGGATGGGGCGGACCTTTGCCGGGTCCCAGTCGCCGCGGGCCTTGCCCCAGACCACGCCGAGGACGCGGCGGGGGCCGAGCGGGACCTCGACGAAATCGCCGTCGCCGCAGCCGGTTTCGGGCGCGCGGTAATCCAGCACGCGGCCGAGCGGTTCGGTCGTCAGCACGCCGACGAGATCGCCGGGGGCATAGGTCCGGTCATGCATCTGCGGTCGCCTCTGTTCGCCGGGGGCGCGGGTTCGGGGCCAGAGCCATGGGGTAAAGCCGCGATGGGCGGGCTGCAAGCGATTAGGGCGCGGGGGCGGGCATTTCGCTGGCGCGGGTCTTGCAGGGCAGGTGTGGGTTTGGGGGAACGGCGGAGGCGGAATGCGGGAAACTGTCAGATTGGGGGAAGAAAAATGTTCGAAAGGTGCTATTGTGGCGGGCAAATCACCAAGAACAAATCTGGGCAGTGCTTTGATGATCGAACCTGACATGCGCGACCGGCTTCTGTCGGAGCCGGAACTTCTGCTGGAAGACAAGGATGTGATGAACGCCCTGATCGCCGCGAATGAGCGGGCGATGGGGTCGAACATCGTCGATCTGCGCGGCATCGCGATGGAGCGGATGGAGGCGCGGCTGGAGCGGCTGGAGGATACCCACCGGTCGGTCATCGCGGCGGCCTATGAGAATCTTGCGGGGACGAACCAGATCCATCGGGCGATCCTGCAGATGCTGGACCCGCTGAGTTTCGAGGAGTTCCTGAAATCGCTGGCGGGCGAGGTGGCGGCGACGCTGCGGGTGGATTGCATCCGGCTGGTGCTGGAGAGCGTGCAGCCAGAGGACAGCCCCGCGCTGCTGCGCAAGCTGGGCGATGTGCTTTATGTGGCGGAACCGGGTTTCGTGACGGATTACCTTGCGGGCGGGCGGAACGTGCCGATGCGGCCCGTGGTGCTGCGGCAGGTGGCGCCCGACAATGACGCGCTTTACGGCGAGCGGGCGGGGTGGATCCGGTCCGAGGCGCTGATGCGGCTGGATTTCGGGAAGGGGCGGTTGCCGGGGATGCTTGTCCTTGGGGCAGAGGACCCGCACCAGTTTAAGCCGACGCATGGGACGGACCTTTTGGCCTTTTTTGCCGGGGTCTTCGAGCGCACGATGCGGCGGTGGCTGCAATGAGCGGTGAGGGGTTGATTTCACCGCAGGTGCGGGACGCTCTGGGGCGCTGGCTGGTGCATCTTTCGGCGCTGGACGGGATGGCGGAGAACACGGTCACGGCCTATCGGCGCGATGTGGCGGGGTATCTGTCCTTCATCGCGTGGCATCGCGGCGGGACGGAGGGGCTTGCGTCGTTGGCGCGGCTGTCGGTGCAGGATCTGCGGGCTTGGATGGCGCATGAGCGGGCGCGGGGCGTTTCGGCGCGGTCGCTGGCGCGGTCTCTGTCGGCGGTGAAGGGGTTCACCTCGTGGCTGGCGGATCGCGACGGGGTGGATGCGACGGTGGTCCTGTCGGCGCGGGGGCCAAAATATCGGCGGCGGTTGCCGAGGCCGCTGTCGGTGGATGGCGCGCAGGCCATGCTGGAGACGGTGGGCGAGCAGAGCCGCGAGGAATGGGCGGCGGCGCGGGATACGGCGGTGCTGACGCTGCTCTATGGCTGCGGGCTGCGGATTTCCGAGGCGCTGGGGCTGACGGGGGCTGCGCATCCGATGCCCGAGGTGCTGCGGATCAGGGGGAAGGGGGGCAAGACGCGGCTGGTGCCGGTGCTGCCCGCCGCGCGGGAGGCGGTGGCGCGCTATGCGGAGCTTTGCCCCTTCGAGCTTTCGCCGGATGAGCCGCTGTTCCGGGGGGCGCGGGGTGGGCCGTTGAACCCGCGGCTGATCGCGCTGGCGATGGAGCGGACGCGGATGCAATTGGGCCTGCCGTCGAGCGCGACGCCGCATGCGATGCGCCATTCCTTCGCGACGCATCTGCTGTCGGCCGGGGGTGACCTGCGGGCGATACAGGAATTGCTGGGCCATGCCTCGCTGTCCACGACGCAGGCATATACGGCTGTGGATGCATCACGTTTGATGGAAGTCTATGAAAAGGCGCATCCGCGTGCCTGACGGGAATTGCGCCATGGGGCGTTTCGGTGCATGTCGGTGACCATGGATCTCCGTTTCAAAGCCCTTTCAGTGCATCTGTTGACCGCCACGGGTGCGGTGCTTTCGATGTTCGCCATGCTGGCGGCCGTCGAAGAGCAGTGGAGCCTGATGTTCCTGTGGCTGGTGGTGGCGTTGATCGTGGACGGGGTCGATGGGCCCTTGGCGCGGCGCTATGACGTGACGAAGAACTGGCCGACCTATGACGGGGTCCTGATGGACCTGATCGTCGATTATCTGACCTATGTGTTCATCCCGGCCTATGCCCTGTTCAAATCGGGGCTGCTGCCGGGCTGGACGGGGTGGTTCGCCATCATTGCCATCGTCTACGGATCGGTCGTCTATTTCGCGGATACGCGGATGAAGACGAAGGACAAGAGCTTTGCCGGGTTTCCGGCCTGCTGGAATATGGTGGTGCTGGTGCTGTTCGCCGTGCATCCGGCGTGGTGGGTGATCCTGATCATCGTGGTGGCGCTGACGGTGGGGATGTTCACCAACCTGAAGTTCGTCCATCCGGTGCGCACGAAGCGGTGGCGGATGGTGACGCTGCCGATGGCGCTTGGCTGGGTCTTCTTTGCGGGCTGGGCGGCATGGGTGGATTTCTATCCGCAAAGCTGGGCGCATTGGGGGTTGGTGATCACCTCGCTTTATCTGACCTTCGCGGGGATCGCGCAGCAGATCATTCCGGATCGTAGTGTGGATCGGGTCGCCTGAGGACGGGCTGGGAACGTGTGTGAGGGGGGCGGGGTGAACCCCGCCCTACAGGCGCGTGAGGATCACGCCCGCGACGATGACGCAGGCGGCGATGGCTTTTTCGGCCCCCATCTTTTCCCCGAAGGCCAGCCAGCCGATCAGGACGGCGAAGAGGATCGACGTTTCGCGCAGGGCGGCCACGACGGCGAGGGGGGCCACGGTCATGACCCAGACGGAAACGGCATAGGCCCCGTAGGAGGCGCCGGAGGCGAGGGTGCCGAGGCCCCATGCCTTGCGGTCGCGGGGGATGATGCCCGTGCCCTTCCACAGCAGCATCCCGGTGGTGAAGATGAGGCCATCCACCACGAAGACCCAAGCCACATAGGCCACGGCATCGCCCGAGACGCGGGCGCCGAGGCCGTCGATCATCGTATAGGTCGCGGTGGCGCAGGCGGAGCCGAGCGCGAAGGGGAGAAGGCGGCGATCCTCGGCCTGGGTGAAGACGCCGCGCGCCATGAGGAGGATGCCCGCGCCGAGGACGGCGATGCCGAGATATTCCTGCGCGCTGATGGCATCGGCGAGGGTGAAGGCCCCGACGAGGGCCACGACCATGGGCGCGGCCCCGCGCGCGATGGGATAGACGCGGGAAAGGTCGCCGCGTTCATAGGCGAAGACGAGGAAGGACTTGTAGCAGAAATGCGTGCAGCCCGAGGCGAGCAGCCACCACCAGACATGGGCATCGGGGAAGGGCCGGAACAGCGCGACGGAGAGGCCGATGGGGATTTCGGCCACCGAGAGGATGAGCATGCCGCCCGCCTTGGACGTGCCGACCTTGATGAGTGCGTTCCAAAGGGCATGGAGGAAGGCCGCGGCGAGGACGGCGAGGAAGATGCCAAGGCTCAAGATGCACCTGTCATGGAACGGTCACGACAGGGCTAGGCGTTGACGGGGCGATGGGCAAGCGGCGAATGGGGGCGGGAATGTATCGGTGACAAAGTAAGGCTATGCGCCCTGTTCACGAGGGCGTAAGGCGGGGCATGGCATTCCGGACGATGACATTGGAAGAGGCGGCGGCCCTGCCGCGCTGGCGCAGGCCGGAGGCCCTGCTGTTCCTGATGGCCTTCGCCATGCCCGTGGCCTTTGCCACATGGTCGGCGCTGTTGAACAACTTCGTCATCGAGGTGGCGAATTTCTCGGGCGTGGAGATCGGCTGGCTGCATACGGTGCGCGAGATACCGGGGCTGCTGGCGGTGGGCGTGATCTTCCTGATCCTTTACATGCGCGAGCAGGTTCTTGGCGTGGCGATGCTGGGATTGCTGGGCGTGGCCTCGGCAGTGACGGCGTGGTTTCCATCCTTTGGCGGGATGCTGCTGGTGACGCTGCTGTCTTCCATCGGGTTCCACTACTATGAGACGGTGAACCAGTCGTTGCAGTTGCAGTGGATCGAGAAAGGCCGCGCGCCGGAGGTTCTGGGGCGGATCGTGGCGGTGGGATCGGGGGCGTCGCTTCTGGCCTATGGCGCGCTGGTGCTGCTGTGGGAGCCGCTTGGGTTGACCTATGACATGGTCTATCTGGTGTCGGGCGGGATCACGGCGGGGATCGCGCTGTTCTGCTATCTGGCCTATCCGCAGTTCGAGGGGCCGCATCCGCAGATCAAGCGGATGGTGCTGCGGCGGCGCTATTGGCTGTTCTATGCGCTGCAGTTCATGGCGGGCGCGCGGCGGCAGATATTCGTCGTCTTTGCGGGCTTCATGATGGTCGAACGCTTTGGCATGAAAGTGTCGGAGATGACCATGCTGCTCTTGGTCAATTACGTGTTGCAGATGGTCGCCGCCCCCACGATGGGCCGCGCGCTGGGGCGGTTCGGCGAACGGAACGTGATGGCCTTTGAATATGTCGGGCTGACCTTGGTGTTTCTGGCCTATGGGGGCCTTTACTGGTTCGGCTGGGGGCTGGTGATCGCGGGGGGCCTATACATCCTTGACCAGATGTTCTTCGCGCTGTCCTTCGCGTTGAAGACCTATTTCCAGAAGATCGCCGATCCGGGCGACATCGCGCCCACGGCGGCGGTGGCTTTCACCATCAACCATATCGCGGCGGTGTTCCTGCCTGCCGCCATGGGATATATGTGGGCGCGCAGCCCGGATTGGGTTTTCGTCCTTGGGGCGGGGATGGCGCTGGTGGCGCTTGCGCTGGCGCTGATGATCCCGCGGCATCCGGAACCGGGATACGAGACGGTGTTCGGTTCATGGGGCCCGCGGCGGGCACCGGCGGAGTGAGGCCATAGACCTTGTGATATGCGCGGCGAATTTCTTCGGGGAAATTTGCCGTGGCTGGCCCTATATTGGGGGGAAACCGATGGAGGGCTTTGGCATGTTTTTCGTGGATCGCCGCAAGATGGAGATGGTCACGCCGGACAAGGCGCTGCCGGGGCGGGCGGAGCCGTTGCCGACCGCCGAGACGCATTTCCTGTCAGGCATCCCGCTGAAATCCCCCGTGCCTGCGGGCATGGCGGAGGCGATGTTCGGGATGGGCTGCTTCTGGGGTGTGGAGCGGAAGTTCTGGCAGACGAAGGGTGTCTGGCTGACCATGGTCGGTTATGCGGGCGGGTTCACGCCGAACCCGACCTATCGCGAGACCTGCACGCAGCTGACGGGGCATAACGAGGTGGTGCGGGTGATCTTCGACCCCGCCGTGATTTCCTACGAGGGGCTGCTGAAGGTCTTCTGGGAGGGGCATGACCCAACGCAGGGGATGCGGCAGGGGAATGACATCGGGTCGACCTATCGCAGCGGCATCTATTGCTATGACGAGGCGCAGGCGGAGGCCGCGCGGGCGTCGAAGTCCGTCTATCAGGCGCGGCTGACGGCAGCGGGATATGGGGCCATCACGACGGAGATCGTGCCTGTGCCGGTCTTCTATTTCGCCGAGGATTACCATCAGCAGTATCTGGCGAAGAATCCCGACGGTTATTGCGGCATCGGGGGGACGGGGGTAAGTTGCCCCATCGGACTGACCGCCTGAGACGCGGCAGCGTTTCAAGGGTTGGGGGATATCTCGGGTCATGGCGTCTGGGCGCATCGACACGCGCGCCGTCGGGCTGGAGGCTGGCTGCGCGCTGGCCAAGTGGCTGACAGGCAAGGAGCATATGCATTACGGGCTGTGGGCGGGGCTGGAGCCTGTTGCGGCCAATCTGGGGGCGGCGCAGGAGGCCTATAGCCAGCGGTTGATGTCGCTGTTCCCGGAGGGGCGGTTGCGGATATTGGACATTGGCGGTGGCGCGGGCGAGACGGCGAAGCGGCTGATCGCGATGGGGCATCGGGTGGAGATCGTGGTGCCGTCGGCCTTTCTGGCCGGGCGATGCCGGGAGAATGCGCCCGAGGCCGTGGTGCATGAGGCGATGTTCGAGGAGGCGCAGGTCACCGGGCCGTTCGACCTGTGCCTGTTCTCGGAGAGTTTTCAGTATATTCCGCTGGATCAGAGCCTGCCGCGGGCCAAGGCCTTGCTGGCACCGGGCGGGGCCATCGTGATTGGCGATGTGTTCCGGCGGCTGGACGGGGATTGGTTGAAGAATCCGCATCGGACGGTGGGTGGCGGGCATGTGGTGGAGAGTTTCCTAGCGGCTGCCGCCAAGGAGGGGTTGGCGGTAGAGGCACAGATCGACGTGACCGACGAGGTTGCGCCCTCGATCGATGTGGAACAGGCCTTCTTCAATGTGCTGGGCGTGGGGCTTTCGGGGATGGACCGGGAGTTGCGGCAGCATCGGCCCCTGCTGCGGCGGTTGGCGGTGGGCATCGTCGGGCGCCTGATGGGGGAACGGCGTCGGAAGTCCTTGGTGCGGCGGCTGACCGGGGATGACCGCACGGCAGAGGCCTTCCGGCGCAGCAACCGCTATCTGCTGATGCGGTTGCGCCCGACGGCGGATTAGAGTTTATCGGGGGTGATCCACGAGGAGACGCCCCCATGCCCACCTATTCCGCCCTGACCACGCTGGAAGGCGAGGATGCCGCAGTGGCACTTGCCAATGCCATCGAGCGGATGGACCCGGAGCCCACGGGGGTGGGCGTCTTCGAGATCGAGGATGACAGCGGGCTGTGGGAGGTGGGGGCCTATTTCCTTGAAAAGCCCGACATGGTGATGCTGGAGGTGATCGCGCTGGCTTTTGGCGCGAAGCCCTTTGCTTTGTCGGAACTGCCCGAGATCGACTGGGTCGCAAAGGTGCGGCGGGAGTTGAGCCCGGTGGAGGCGGGGCGGTTCTTCGTATATGGCAGCCATGATGCGGACAAGGTTCCGGCCGGGCGCGTGGCGTTGCAGATCGAGGCGACCGTGGCTTTCGGCACCGGGCATCATGGCACGACGCTGGGCTGTCTGCGGGCGTTCGACCGGCTGTTCGAGGCCGGCTTCCGTCCGGCCAAGGTGGCGGATATCGGCTGCGGGACGGCGGTGCTTGCGATGGCGGCGGCGGCGGTGCTGCCCGATGCGCTGGTGATCGCGTCGGATATCGACGAAGTGGCGGTCGAGGTTGCTGTCGCCAATGTCGGGATCAACGGGCTGGAAGGTCGCGTGGAATGCCTTGAGGCGGCGGGGTTCGGCCATGCGCGGCTGGCAGAGGCGGCGCCCTTCGATCTGGTCTTTGCCAATATCCTGAAGGGGCCGTTGATCGAACTTGCGCCGGACATGGCGGCGCATGTGGGCAAAGGCGGCATCGCCATCCTGTCGGGCCTTCTGGTTGTGCAGGCCGAGGCGGTGACGGCGGCCTATGTCGCGGAGGGATTCGCGTTGGAGGCGCGCGAGGATATCGGCGAATGGTCCACGCTTGTGCTGCGGCGCGCGTAAGGACTGGTCTAGGCCCGCGAAAGGGCGGGTTTATACGAAAGGTTTATTAGAACTTGCGGCAGGAATGCGGCGAAGGGGCCGTTTTGCCGCAATTTTGCCATGATTTCTGAATATTGCTTTCTGCGGTGGGGGTCGAGATGTAGGGGCAAACCATGTCCGACCCGAATTTGGATGACTTCTACACGCGTGTCGGCCGCATCGAGCGGACTCATGCAATGGGCCATGGGTTTGAGGCGCCGGGCACGCTTGGCCGATCCTATTACCGCAGGTTGCCAGTGCGGCGGCGACCGGTCTTTCGGATCGGCGTTTTCCTGTTCTGCTTCTGCTTTGGCCTGAAGGGCGCGATCCATTACCACATGGGTGCTGAGGCCTATGATGCGCGCGTGGCGCAGATCGAGTCCCGCGGGGGGGGCGATGCGATGCAGGCCTTCCTGATGCAGTCGGAGCCTTTGACCAACCTGATTTCGGGCGCGATCAAGATCGTGGTGGAGCGCAGCCGCAGCTGAGGGCGGGATGGACCGGGATCCTGTGGGGTCTCTGGCAACCCGGAAATGCAAAGAGCCGTCGTCCCCCACGGACGACGGCTCTGGCATTTCGGAACGGTGCTGTGGTTCAGCGACCGATCATTTCGATGTCGCCACGGCACAGGCCGATATCGTCAAGCTCACGATCAGAAAGCTTGGCAAGGGCCTTGCGGGTGACGCGGGCGTCGTTCCAGTTCGAGAAGGCGATGAAGCCGTTCGAGATGAACTGGACAGCGCGGAAGATCGAAATGGCGCCGAACGGCGCCGTGCGGGTCGTTTCATAGGCGGCCATGGGAGGTATCCTTTTTAAACTGCTCATGGTGGAAGCAACCTTGCTTCACGACAGCCATATAATCGTGCTGCGACTGCACAACCAGCGCTGCAATGGCAAAGCACCCTTGCAATGGCTGCATGACGAGAGAGGGCCGTCTGGCCCTGTTTTTGCTGGATGATGCGGTTCCGGACGAGTGCGGCGTCGGATTGTCGACGGGCAGCGTCGCTTTCTGCATCTGCATAACAAATCGTTTACAAACTCTGCAAGGGGAAATGGCATTTGCCGGATGTTCCCGTTTCGTGCTAATTCTGACCCAAGCAATGAGAAAAGGGGCAGGGATGCGGGTTTTGGGAATCGACCCCGGTCTGAGGAACCTCGGCTGGGGGGTGATCGACGTGGCGGGGGCAAGGTTGACCCATGTCGCCAACGGCATCTGCCATTCCGCCCCGGGCGAGGAGGGGGAGGGAGATCTGGCGCTGCGCCTGCTGTCGCTGCACGCGCAATTGACCGAGGTGCTGCGGCAGTGGCAGCCGGATACGGCGGCGGTAGAGCATACATTCGTGAACAAGGACGCGGTGGCGACGCTGAAGCTGGGGCAGGCGCGGGGGATCGCGCTGCTGGTGCCGGCGCAGTTCGGGCTGACCGTGGGGGAATATGCGCCCAATGCGGTGAAGAAAACGGTGGTGGGCGTGGGCCATGCGGCGAAGGTGCAGGTCGATCATATGGTGAAGCTGCATCTGCCGGGGGTGAAGGTGGCGGGGCCGGATGCGGCGGATGCCTTGGCGGTGGCAATCTGCCATGCCCATCACAGCCAGAGCGCGGGGCGCTTGCAGGCGGCGCTGAAGAGGGCGGCGGGATGATCGGCAAGATTTCTGGGCGGCTGGACTGGCGCGGGTCTGATACGGTGCTGATCGATGTGCGCGGGGTGGGATACATCGTCCATGTGAGCGAGCGGACGATGGCCGCGCTGCCGGGGGTGGGGGAGGCGGTTTCGCTTTACACCGATCTGCTGGTGCGGGAGGACCTGCTTCAGTTGTTCGGGTTTCCGACCATGCTGGAGAAAGAGTGGCACAAGCTTTTGATGACCGTGCAGGGGGTTGGCGCGAAGGCGTCGATGGCGATCCTTGGTGCCTTGGGTGCGGAGGGGGTGGCGCGGGCGATTTCCCTTGGTGATGCGCGTGCGGTGCAGGCGGCACCCGGCGTGGGGCCGAAGCTGGCGCAGCGGGTGATATTGGAGTTGAAGGCCAAGGCGCCGGGGTTGATGGCGATGGGGGGGAAGCTGTCGGTTTCGGCCGTGGCGGATGCGGCGGATGCGGTGATCGAACCCTTCGCGCCCGCGCCGAAGAAGGCCGCGAAGGTGGATGGGGCGGCGCAGGCGCGGGCGGCGGCGAGTGCGGATGCGCTGTCGGCCTTGGCGAACCTTGGCTATGGCGCGGGGGATGCGGCGCAGGCGGTGGCGACAGTCGCGGCGGAGATGCCGGAGGCGGATGCGGCGGCTCTGATCCGGGCGGCATTGAAGCTGCTTGCGCCGAAGTAAGACTTGCAGCGCGCCGGACGTTGACCATCTTTACCTTTGGTCATGGAGGGTCAGGTCATGGGCGGGTATGGCAAGACATTCATCCTGATGGCGGCGCTGACGGCGCTGTTCATGGGGATCGGCGCGATGATCGGGGGTGCGGGCGGGGCCGTGCTTGCGTTGGTCTTTGCGGCGGGGATGAACCTGTTCGGCTACTGGAACGCCGACAAGGCGGTGCTGCGGATGACCGGGGCGCGCGAGGTTGACCTGACCAGCGCGCCGGACTTTGTGGGGATGGTGCATCGGCTGGCCGATGGGGCGGGGATGCCGCGCCCGAAGGTCTATGTGATCGAAAGCGACCAGCCCAATGCCTTTGCCACGGGGCGCAACCCGGAGAATGCGGCGGTTGCGGCGACGACGGGGCTTTTGCGGCGGTTGACGGCGGAGGAAGTGGCGGCGGTGATGGCGCATGAGTTGGCGCATATCCAGAACCGCGACACGCTGATCATGACGGTGACGGCGACCTTTGCGGGGGCCATCGGGATGCTGGCCAATTTCGCGATGTTCTTCGGCCGGGATCGGCAGGGGGGCATGCTGGGGGCGATTGCGGTGATGATCTTCGCGCCCTTGGCGGCGGGTCTGGTGCAGATGGCGATTTCGCGGTCACGGGAATATGAGGCGGACAAGGTGGGGGCGGCGATCTGCGGCAATCCCATGTGGCTGGCATCCGCGTTGAGGAAGATCGACGCCTTCGCCAAGGGGATCGACAATGACGCGGCCGAGCGGAACCCGGCGGTGGCGCATATGTTCATCATCAACCCCTTGCACGCGCATAAGCGGGACGCGCTGTTTTCCACCCATCCGGCCACGGCGAACCGGATCGCCGCGCTTGAGGCGCTGGCGGCAGAGGGGAAGCGCTGGGGCAAGGTGGGTGTCGAGGCGCGGGGGCCGTGGGAATAGGGTTTCGGGTGCTTGCCAAATTGGCGGCGTTCTGTGAATGTTCCGGCCATGATGAACCCGGACCCGACCCTGCGGCCTGAGCGGCTGCCCGAAGACACAGACCGTGCGCTGCGCCCGCAGGCGCTGGAGGAATTCGTGGGGCAGGCGGAGGCGCGGGCGAACCTGCGCGTCTTCATCGAAAGCGCCCGGATGCGGGGCGAGGCGATGGATCACACGCTGTTCCACGGGCCGCCGGGGCTGGGCAAGACGACGCTGGCGCAGATCATGGCGCGGGAGTTGGGGGTGGGGTTCCGGATGACCTCCGGCCCCGTGCTGGCCAAGCCCGGCGATCTGGCGGCGATCCTGACGAACCTCGAACCGCGGGATGTGCTGTTCATCGACGAGATTCACCGCCTGAGCCCGGTGGTGGAGGAGGTGCTGTATCCGGCGATGGAGGATTTCGCGCTGGATCTGGTGATCGGCGAGGGGCCAGCGGCGCGGACGGTGCGGATTGATCTGCAGCCTTTCACTCTGGTCGGGGCGACGACGCGGCTGGGGCTTTTGACGACGCCGCTGCGCGACCGGTTCGGGATACCGACGCGGCTGCAGTTCTATACCGAGGATGAGTTGCACCTGATCGTGGGGCGCGGCGCGCGGCTGTTGGGTGTGCAGGCGGAAGCGGAGGGAACGCGCGAGATCGCGCGGCGGGCGCGGGGGACGCCCCGCGTGGCGGGGCGTCTGCTGCGGCGGGTGGTTGATTTCGTGCTGGTCGAGGGCGACGGGCGGTTGACGCGTGAGATCGCCGACCGCGCGCTGACGCGGTTGGGGGTGGATCATCTGGGGCTGGACGGGGCGGACCGGCGGTATCTGATGCTGCTGGCCGAGAATTACGGAGGTGGACCCGTGGGGGTGGAAACCATCGCGGCGGCCCTTTCCGAAGCGCGGGACGCGATCGAGGAGGTGATCGAGCCCTACCTCCTGCAGCAAGGCCTGATCCAGCGGACGCCGCGCGGGCGGATGCTGGCGGCGAGGGCGTGGCGGCATCTGGGGCTGGAGCCGCCGAAGGGGCCGGGACAGGCGGATTTGTTCGAGGGGTGAACATCATGCATGGATTGCGAGTGGCGATCGTCGCGGCGGCGATAGGCGGGCTGTTGGCTGGCGCGGGTCGGGCAGAGGAGGCCATAGACAGCGCATCGGGTCCGGCCACGATCACCAAGGGCGAGGGGCAGCATATGCTGCGCATCGCGGGGACGGCGTTTCCGATTGACGGGATGATGTTCGTATCCTTTGCGGACAGGGTGGGCAATCTGGTGTTGGTCCAGATGTCGTCGGGCGGGTCGCTCTGTCCGGCGGAGTTCGCATGGCTGGACACGACGCCGGGCAAAGTGCGGCTGACCGAGACCTTCGGCACCTGTTCGGACCTTTACGAGATTGCCGCAGATGCCGAGACGGTGACGGTCACGATGCCGGGACCGCCCGGGCAGGGGCGGAGTGCCTTTGTCTGGGACGGCAAGGGGCGGATCGTCGAGCAGAAACTGGGGATGGAGGCGACGGGCAAGACGCCCGAGATGGGGGCTGAGGGCTGGGTCGGGCAGCATCCTTACGGGCTGGTGACGGCACCGGAATGGGCCGGTGTGTTCACCGATCTCATGGGGGGTGAGGCGCTGTCGCGCGTGCAGGCGGCGATGGCTATCGGCACCGAGATGGAGCGGCAGGGTGACTGGGTCGCCGGGCGCGGCTGTCAGGCGCATATGTGCGACGCGGTGCGCGCTGCAGTTGCGGTGAGTTCGGTGGATGGACGTGTTGTCGTGGCGTTATGGGAAGAGGGCAGTGGTCCGCGCCTGTGGGGGGATGCGTCGGCAGGGCTTCCACCGGCAGTGGCTCAGGTGATGGCGGGGCAGTAGGCCGCGCCAGGGTGACGATTTTTCTGCGAAAAATCAGGGGGCTTTGCGCCCCCTCGGCGCGTGCCGCGCCTCACCCCCGCAGGGTATTGGGGCCGAGACGAAGGGCAGATCAGAGGTGCCGGTGGGTCGATTGCCACTCGGTCGGGGTTTGACCCGTGATGCGGCGGAATTCTCGATTGAAGTTGGATTTGGTCAGGATGCCTGCCTCAAGCATGGCCTGTGTGACGGTTGCGCCGCGGGCGAGCGCGTCGCAGGCGGCGCGGATGCGGTGGCTGTTGACCAGGCGTGAGATATTGTCACCGGTCGTGCGGTTGACGGCCGTGGAGAGGCGTTTGGCGGGCACCTGAAGGCGGCGGGCGAGTTTTGCGAGCGTCAGGTCCGGATCACGCCAGAGCGCGCGGGTTTCCAGGAGGTCGGCGAGGCGGGCCATGAGGGTGTGGTCGTCCTCGGTCGCGGCGGGCGGGGGCGGGTTGTCCGGGGTTTCGGCCGGGGCAGTGAGCCGTTCGGCGGCCAGCGCGAGACTGCCGATGCCGAGAAGCAGGACACTGGTCGCGATGTCGACGATCATGGGCACGCGGGCGGGATTGCCCGCGGCGATGGCCAGCGCGATGCCGAAGTCGGAGAGCGCTGACAGGGCGAGGGCGAGGGCGATGCCGCCCCAGAGGAGGCGGGGATGGCCGCCCTGGCCAAGGCGGCTGCGCGGCAGGTCGGGCCCTGTGCGATGCAGCGCCGTGGCGATGGCCGCCGCATAGGTGGCATAGGTGAGGGGGACAAGGAGTTCGAGGAGGAGCCCGCCCTGCCAGCGCAGCGCGAGCGCCGCCAGCGGGCCCGCGGCATGAAGGGCGTCGCGGGGCCGAAGGGGGCGGGCGAGGGCGTCGGCGTTCCAGGCGAGCCAGGCGAGGGCGGGGATGGCCATGGCGGTGACGGGTTGCAGGAAGCGGGCGGCGGGCTGGCCGTAGTGCAGGGCGAGGGCGTTGATGAGTGCCTGCAGGGCAAGCAGGGCGAGGAGGCCCGCGATGACCGGCACGGGGCCGCCGCGCAGCACCATGCGCAGGGCGAGGAAGCCCATGATCAGCGACAGGACGAGGGGCAGGGGCAGGGCGATCATGGGATAGCGGTAGTCCTCGAACCGGTTTTGCACAACCTCGAACCGGTTTCAGGGCGCGGAGGAGGGGGGGGCGGTGGCACGGAGGCGGCATTCGCAAACCCTTCCTTCCGATGGAGAAACCCAATGAAGACCCTGATCCTAGGCCTGTGCCTTTCGCTGATGCCTGCCGTGCTGTGCGCCGAGGGGGCGGGGCATGTAGCGGGGGTGCAGGAGGGCACGATCCCTGCGCCGCATCATGGGCGGGAAATGGAGTTCGCCCTCTGGTATCCGGCGGTGCAGGGCAGCGCGACCGCGTCCTTTGGGGGGAACCCCGTGTTCCGGCCTGTGACTGTGGCGCCCGAGGCGGAGGCAGTGGCGGGGCGTCATCCGCTGATTCTGCTGTCGCATGGGCTGGGGGGGCATTACCGATCGCTCGGCTGGTTGGCGGTGGCGCTAGCGGAGCGGGGGGCGGTTGTGGTGGCGGTGAATCATCCGGAAAGCACGGTTTTCGATTTCGACATGCAGGCGGGGTTGCGGCACTGGACGCGGGCGGAGGATCTGCGGCTTGCGCTGGATCATGTGCTGGCCGATCCGGTGCTGGGGCCGATGGTGGATGAGACACGGATCGCGGCGGCGGGGTTTTCCTATGGCGGCTGGACCGCGCTGACGCTGGCGGGGGTGCGGGGGAACCTTGCCGGGTATCGGGCGCTTTGCGCCACGGCGCCGACAGGGCATTGCCGGGACATCGCGGCGCAGGGGGGTGATCTGGGGCTGCTGGAGGCGGGGGCCTGGGATGCCGATCTGGCGGATGCGCGGGTGGATGCGGTCGTTGCGATCGATCCGGGGCTGACATGGGGGCTGGAGGCGGCGGATGTGGCGGGGCTCGCCGTGCCTGCGCTGCTGATCCAGTTGGGGGCGGGTGTGGACCGGCTGGACAGCACCGACATCTCGGCCGAGGGGAGCGGCTTCGCGGCGCTGGTGCCGCAGGCGCGGGTGGTGGAGGTGGCCCCGGCCTATCATTTCTCGGTCCTGCCGCTCTGCACGGAGAAGGGGGCGGCCATTCTGGAGGCGGAGGGGGATGATCCGGTCTGCACCGATCCGGCGGGGGCGGTTCGTGCGGCGATCCATCGGGCAGTCATTGCGGCGGTGGTGCAGCATCTGGGACTTTGACGGAGGGAAGGGCCTGCGTCCTGCCCCCGGCAGGGCCGGGCCCTTTTCCTGCGGTTGAGGTGATGGCGGGGAGGCTGTATGGGCGCGGCAGGGACGCAGAGGGAGCGGGCATGGAAGCGGAGCGGGTTCAGGCATTGTTCACGCGGGCGGACGGGCGTTTTCTTTGCGCGCGCTGGGGGCGGCCTATCGTGCCGGTGGTGTTCGGGGTGGAGGATGCCACGCTTTCGGTGGTGAAGGGGGCGGTGGAGGCGGTGGTCGCGCTGGCGGGGCATCGCATGGCCGAGACGGACCCGGAACTCGGCGCGAACCTGATGATCTTCTTTTTCCGCGACTGGGCGGAATTGCCGGAGGTGCCCAACCTCGACCGGCTGGTGACGGGGTTGCGTGATCTTTGCGCGCGGCTGGAGGCGGCGGAGGCGAACCAGTATCGCATCTTCCGCTTTGACGAGGCGGGTGCGATCCGGGCGGCTTTCGTCTTCATCCGGATGGACGATCATCTTGCGGCGGTGCCGGTGGAGACGCTGGCGTTGAGTCAGGCGGTGCAGGTCATCCTTCTGTGGTCGGACCGGGCCTTTGCCGATCAGGCGCCGCTGGCGGCGGGGAAGGAGGGGGTCGTTATGCTGCGCCCGGAGATCGCGGCGGTGATCCGGGCGGCCTATGATCCGGTCTTGCCGGGGATGGCGCAGGATCCTTCGCATGCGCTGCGCCTTGTGGCGCGGATAGCGGCGGTGCAGTGACCGGCTGAGCGGGAAGGCGGCAGGCGCGGAGTCCTCACCCCGGTGGCGGGTCTGCGCGTGACAGGCGGGCCAGGGCGGGGGAGGACTGGCTGACGGGCGTTTGGCCCGCCGATGCGGAGGATGCGTGATGATCGTGAGGGAAAGACCGGATCTTTGGGACCTGCTTACGGCGCTGCGCGGGTCGATCGTGCCGCGGATTGCTGCACCGGTTCTGGTGCTTGCGGCCTTTGCGGCGATGGCGGTCGGGCTGGACCGGGTGACGGGGGAAGTGCCGCGGCTGGACGGATCGGCCTTTGCGGTGTTCGGGATCGGGTTGTCGCTGTTTCTGGGGTTCCGCAACAATGCCGCCTATGACCGCTGGTGGGAGGCGCGCCGACTGTGGGGCGGATTGCTGGCCGATCTGCGCAGCCTTGCGCGGGAGGCGGAGGTTTTTGTCGCTGCGCCGGACGTGCGGCGGTCGTTGCTGAAAGGGGCGCTGGATTTCATCCATGCGCATCGCATCAACCTGCGGGGCCTGCCTGTCGCGGACGCGCCTCGCCCAGAGGTGGGGGCGCTGGCGGCGGCTGCGCATCCGCCCTGCGCGGTGCTGGACCGGATGGGAAAGATGGTGGCCGAGGCGCATCGCGGCGGCGGCATCGACGGGTTCGGGGCGCGGGCGCTGACGCAGCGGCTGGCGTCCATCGCGATGCAGCAGGCGGGGTGCGAGCGGATCGCGAACAGCCCCCTGCCCTTCGTTTACTCGTTGCTGATCTATCGAACGACTTATCTTTATTGCCTGCTGCTGCCCTTTGCCCTGACGGATGCGACGGGATGGGCAACGCCGCTTTTCGTGGCGGTGGTGGGTTACATGTTCCTTGGGCTGGCCGAGGTGACCGAGGAGTTGAGCCATCCCTTTGCGGCAAGCCAGAATGGCATCGCGATGGATGCCATGTGCCGTGCGGCAGAGATCAGCCTTGCACCGCATCTGGGGCAGGAGGCCCCGCCCGCTTTGCAGCCGGTGAACCACTACCTCAGTTGAGGAGCGGGTTTCCTTTCGCGGGCGGGCTGGCTAACGTGCTGGTCGGGCTTGGGTTTTCGGGGCCTGCAAGCGGAGGGCGCGGGGCATGGGGCCCGATATCCTGATCATCGGTTCGGGCATGGGGGGCGCGACGCTTGCGGCGGGGCTTGCGCCGAGCGGGCGGAGAATCGTCATTCTGGAGCGGGGGGAGCGGCTGGAGGATTGCGCGGAGGCGCGTGATCCGGCGGCGATCTTCGAGCGGGGGCATTTCCGGCCCAAGGAGATGTGGCGCGATGCCGAGGGGCGGGCCTTCAACCCCGGCAACTATGCCTTCGTGGGCGGGAATACCAAGTTCTACGGCGCGGTTCTGCTGCGCTATCGCGAGGCGGATTTCGCGCCGTTGCGCCATATGGGCGGGGTGACGCCGGGGTGGCCCATCGGTTACGCCGAGTTGGAGCCGTTCTACAGCCGGGCCGAGACGCTTTACCGTGTGCGGGGCGATGCAGCGGGCGATCCGACGGAGCCGTGGCGGTCTGCGCCCTATCCCTTTTCGCCCGTGCCGGATGAGCCGGATGTAGCCGCGCTGCGGCGGGCTTTCGGAGCGCAGGGTCTGCATGTGTCGTCGCTGCCTCTGGGTGTCGATCTGGAGGCGTGGCTGGCGCGGGGGGCAACGACATGGGACGCCTTTCCCGACACCACGGGCGCGAAGTCCGATGCGGAGAATTGCGCGCTGGCCGAGGCGTTGCGGCATCCGAACGTGTCGCTGGTGACGGGGGCGGGGGTGGTGCGCCTGTTGGCCGAGGGGCGGCGGGTGACCGGGGTGGAGGTGGAGCGGGCCGGACGGCGCGAGGTGATGCGCGCGCCGGTGGTCTGTCTTTGCGCGGGGGCGGTGATGTCGGCGGCGCTGCTTTTGGCCTCGGCCAATGCGGAGCATCCGGGGGGGCTGGCGAACCGGTCGGATCAGGTGGGGCGGAATTTCATGAACCACAACCTGACGGGGATGGTGGCTTGGAACCCGTTCCGGCGGAACCGGACGGTCTATGAGAAGACGATCCAGTTCAACGACTGGTATCTGACGGGCGGGCCGGGTGGAGAGCCTTTGGGCAATGTCCAGATGCTGGGCCGGATCACGGGGCCCATCCTTGCGGGTGAGGCGGGGCTGCCCCTGTGGCTGGCGCGGCATGTGGCGGAGCATTCGATCCATATCATGGCCATGTCGGAGGATCTGCCGGACCCTGCCTCGCGCGTGATGTGGAAGGAGGGGCAGGTGGTGCTGGATTGGCGACGGACCAATGTGGCGGCGCATGACCTTCTGGTGGCGAAGTTGAAACGGGCGATGCGGCGGGCGGGATGGCCCATCGTGCTGTCGAAGGGGTTTCCCAAGTCGAAGCCCAGCCATCAATGCGGCACGGCGCGGATGGGGACTGACCCCGCGACATCGGTCGTCGATCCGGGACTGAGGGCGCATGATCTGGACAATCTTTACATCGTCGATGCCTCTGTCCTGCCGACGTCGGCGGCGGTGAACCCGTCCCTGACGGTGGCGGCGCTGGCCTTGCGGGCGGCGGAACGGATCGGGCGGGGGGCCTTGCCCGCCTGAGCCTGCGGTTGCGCTTTGGATTTGGCGGGGGCTTCTGTAGAGTTTCGGCGCGGTCCGAAGGCGGGGAGGCTGTCGGGTGCTGGAATACGGCCATGACTGGCGGTTGGTGCTGGCCTCTTTCGCCATTGCTTTGATGGCGGGGTTCACCGGCCTGTCGTTGACGCGGGGCGTGTCGCGGCTGTCGGTGACGCAGCGCAAGGTTGCGGTGTCGATGGCGGCGGTGGCGCTGGGCGGGGGCATCTGGTCGATGCACTTCGTGGCGATGCTGGGGCTGCAACTGCCGATCTTCTATTTCTATGACGCGCTGACGACGCTGGTTTCGGCGCTGGCGGCGATCCTGATGACGGGACTGGCGCTGCTGATCCTGCATTTCCGGCCGAGGACGTCGCGCAGCGTGACGCTGGCGGGGGTGATCATGGGGCTGGGCATCGCGGTGATGCATTACATCGGGATGTCGGGAATGGAGTTGTGCCGCCCGGTCTATACGCCCTTGGGCGTGGGGGGCGCGCTGCTGGCGGCGGTTGTCCTTCCAGTGCTTGCGGTGCGGGTGGCCTATTCCGAGCGGGGGCGGCGGAACATACTTTTGGGGACGGTGGGGTTTGGCGTCGCGGTGGTCATCGTGCATTTCATCGCCATGGCCGGGACGGGGTTCCTGCCGGAGGCGGGGGCGGTGGTGGCGGGGCCGGTGTTGGGGAACGGGACGCTGGGCATTGTGGTCACGCTGGCGGCTTTCCTGATCTCGGCCGCGTTCCTGTTGACAGGGATCACCTTCGGCCCGTCGGCGGAGGAGGTGCTGGCGTCGCTGCCGGCGCGGGAAGCCGTGTCTGCCCCTGTGCCCTTGGCGGAAGTGGTTGCGCGTCCTGTCGTGGAGCCGGTGGTGGCGACGGCGCGGCGGGCCGAGACTCTCCGCGTGCCGCATGAGAAGGAGGGGCGGACGCTGTTCCTTGACCCGATGGCGATTTCGGCGGTGCGGGCCGAGGGGCATTACACGCTGCTCTTGCGGGGGACGGAGCGGCTGTTCTGCCCGTGGTCGATCTCGGAAGCGGAGGAGAGGCTGACACCGGCGGGGTTCATTCGGGTGCATCGGAGCTTTCTGGTCAATCCGCTGCGCGTGGTGAAGTTCGAGCGGCTGAAGGATGGCGGGCAATGCAGCGTGGAGGGGGCGGAGGACCGCATCCCGGTCAGCCGCGCGCGGTTGGCGGAGTTGCGGGAGGTCATGGGTCTGTAGGGCTGTCGCAGTTCGTGCAGGCATTCCGCAATTCGTGCAAAAGCCGTCCGGTTTCGTTCACCCGGCCTAAACAGCGGGTTCCGGCGAAATAGCCTTCCCTCTCAACCCGTGCGGGAGCGACGCGGGGTCGGGAGGAGATCATGATACCATCGGCTTTTGCCTATCACAGGCCGGGCGACCTTGCGGCTGCCATCGGCCTGCTTGCGGAACATGGCGATGAGGCGCGGGTCATCGCGGGGGGGCACAGCCTGATCCCGATGATGAAGCTGCGCATGGCGGAGGTGGGCCATCTGGTGGACCTGCAGGCAGTGGCCGAGCTGAAGGGGATCACCGTGGACGGGGCCCGCGCGACCATCGGGGCGATGGTGACGCAGGCGGAACTGATCGGGCATGAGGGGTTGGCGAAGGCGCTGCCCCTGCTGCGCGAGGCGGCGTTGCAGATCGCCGATCCGCAGGTGCGCTATGTTGGCACCGTGGGGGGCAATGTGGCCAATGGCGATCCGGGCAATGACATGCCGGGGTTGATGCAGTGTCTGGATGCGAGCTTTACGCTGGTGGGCCCCGGCGGAAGCCGCGATGTGGCGGCGCGGGCCTTCTATCACGGGCTATATGCGACGGAACGGGCGGAGGACGAGATCCTGACGCGGATCACCGTGCCTGTGGCGGCCGGCGGTTACGCCTATGAAAAGCAGAAGCGCAAGATCGGGGACTATGCCACGGCGGCGGCGGCGGTGTTGTTGACCAAATCCGGGGGCAAGGTTGCGAGCGCATCGGTTGCGATGACGAACCTGTCGGATGTGCCGGTCTGGTCGGAGGCGGCGGCGGCGGCGCTGGTGGGCAGTGACTGCGGCGAGGCAGCGGTGAAGGCGGCGGTTGCCGCCATGCTGGGCGATATCGACCCGCAGAAGGACAATCGCGGACCGATTGAATTCAAGCGGCATGTGGCGGGCGTGATCCTTGGTCGGGCGATTGCCCGGGCATGGACGCGGGCCTGAGGGGGGATGGTCATGGGAAAGAAGATGCAGGTCAGCCTGACGGTGAACGGCGAGGTGCATGAGGTGCTGGCCGAACCGCGGGAATTGCTGATCCATACGCTGCGCGAGAGGCTGGGCATCACGGGGCCGCATATCGGCTGCGAGACCAGCCATTGCGGGGCCTGCACGGTGGATATGGACGGGCGGTCGGTGAAGGCCTGCACGGTGTTCGTGGCACAGGCGGACGGGGCGGAGATCACCACGATCGAAGGGCTGGGCGGGCCGGACGGGCTGCATGTGCTGCAGCGGATGTTCCGGGAGCATCACGGGTTGCAATGCGGCTATTGCACGCCGGGGATGATCACCCGGGCGCATCGGTTGCTGCAGGAGAACCCCTCTCCCACCGAGGAGGAGGTGCGGTTCGGCATGGCGGGGAACCTGTGCCGCTGCACGGGATACCAGAACATCGTGAAGGCGATCTTGGCTGCTGCGGCAGAGATGAATGCGAAGGAGGCTGCGGAATGAACGACCTGACGCCGACACGCGAGGAGCGCATCGCCAATCTGAAGGGCATGGGGACCAGCCGGAAGCGGGTGGAGGATGTGCGGTTCACCCAGGGCAAGGGGAACTATGTCGACGACATCAAGTTGCAGGGAATGCTGTTCGGGGATTTCGTCCGTTCGCCCTATGCCCATGCGCGGGTGAAGTCGATCAATGCCGATGCGGCGCGGGCTCTGCCCGGTGTTGTGGCGGTGCTGACGGCGGCGGATCTGGCACCGCTGAACCTGCACTGGATGCCGACGCTGGCGGGCGACAAGCAGATGGTGCTGGCCGATGGCAAGGTACTGTTTCAGGGGCAGGAGGTGGCCTTCGTCGTGGCGACCGACCGCTATATCGCCGCCGATGCCATCGAGTTGGTCGAGGTGGAGTATGAGGAACTGCCCGTCGTGGTGGACCCTTTCGCCGCGATGGAACCTGACGCGCCGGTGCTGCGCGAGGATCTGAACGGGATCATGTCGGGCGCGCATGGGCCGCGGCGGCATCACAACCACATCTTCCTGTGGGAGACGGGCGACAGGGAGGCGACGGAAGAGGCACTGGGTGCAGCCGAGGTGGTGGCCGAGGAGATGGTCTATTACCACCGCACGCACCCTTGTCCGTTGGAGACCTGCGGATGCGTTGCCTCCATGGACAAGGTGAACGGCAAGCTGACGGTCTGGGGGACGTTTCAGGCCCCGCATGTGGTGCGCACTGTGGCCTCGCTCCTTTCCGGGATCGAGGAGCATAATATTCGCGTCGTGTCGCCCGATATCGGGGGCGGGTTTGGGAACAAGGTGGGGGTTTATCCCGGCTATGTCTGTGCCATCGTCGCCTCCATCGTGACGGGGAAACCCGTGAAATGGGTCGAAGACCGGATGGACAATCTGATGGCCACGGCCTTTGCCCGCGACTATTGGATGAAGGGGCGGATCAGCGCCACGAAGGACGGCAGGATCACCGCGCTGCACTGCCATGTTACGGCGGATCACGGTGCGTTCGATGCCTGCGCGGACCCGACGAAATTTCCGGCGGGGTTCTTTCACATCTGCACGGGGAGTTACGACATCCCGGTGGCTTATGTGGGGGTGGACGGGGTCTATACGAACAAGGCACCGGGCGGCGTGGCCTATCGCTGTTCCTTCCGGGTGACGGAGGCCGCATATTTCATCGAGCGGATGATCGAGGTGCTGGCCATCGAGTTGGGGATGGACGCCGCCGAGTTGCGGCGCATCAATTTCATCCGCAAGGAGCAGTTCCCCTATCAGTCGGCGCTGGGCTGGGAATATGACTCGGGCGATTACCACACCGCGTGGGACAAGGCGCTGGAGGCGGTGAATTACAAGGCGCTGAGGGAGGAGCAGGCGCAGCGGATCGCCGATTTCAGGGCGGGGAAGACGCGCAAGCTTTTGGGCATTGGCTTGACGCATTTCACGGAGATCGTGGGGGCGGGGCCGGTGAAGAATTGCGACATCCTCGGGATGGGGATGTTCGACAGTTGTGAGATCCGCATCCATCCGACGGGTTCTGCCATCGCGCGGCTTGGGACGATCAGCCAAGGGCAGGGGCATGCGACGACCTTTGCCCAGATCATCGCCAGCGAGATCGGGCTGAGCGCGGACAGCATCACGGTGGAGGAGGGTGATACGGATACCGCTCCCTATGGTCTTGGCACTTATGGCAGCCGGTCGACGCCCGTTGCAGGGGCGGCGACAGCGCTGTGCGGGCGGAAGATCCGGGCCAAGGCGCAGATGATCGCGGCTTGGCTTCTGGAGGTGCATGAGGGCGATCTTGAATGGGACGTGGACCGGTTTCAGGTGAAGGGCGCGCCAGAGAGGTTCAAGACCATGAAGGACATCGCCTATGCGGCCTACAATCAGGCCATTCCGGGGATAGAGCCTGGGCTGGAGGCGGTGTCCTATTACGATCCGCCGAACATGACCTATCCCTTCGGCGCCTATATCGCGGTGATGGAGATCGACGTGGATACGGGCGAGCATGAGGTGCGCCAGTTCTACGCGCTGGATGATTGCGGCACGCGGATCAACCCGATGGTGATCGAGGGACAGGTCCATGGTGGTGCTACGGAAGGCTATGCCATCGCGATGGGGCAGGAGATCGCCTATGACGAGATCGGCAACGTCAAGACTGGGACGTTGATGGACTTCTTCCTGCCCACCGCATGGGAGACGCCGCATTACACGACGGACCATACCGAGACGCCCAGCCCGCACCATCCCATCGGAGCGAAGGGGGTGGGGGAGAGCCCGAATGTCGGGTCGGTTCCGGCCTTTTCGAACGCGGTGCATGACGCGTTCCGGGCGTTTGGTCTGAGGCAGAGCCATATGCCGCATGACCATTGGCGGATTTGGAAGATTGCCCGCGATCTGGGGCTGCATGGGTGACCGGGTGGGGCGGGGTGAACCCCGCCCTACAGGGCACCATCACGGGGGGCGGGGTGAACCCCGCCCTACGGGGCGCAACATTGTAGGGCGGGGTTCACCCCGCCTTGCGCAGCGGAAAGACAGATGACAGGCGCAACCGTTCAATCCGGCCTTTCTGCCCAAGGCTATGTCGCCTCGCCCGATCTGGCGATGGCGCTGCATCTGTCCTTGGCGCTGGGGCGGCCGCTGCTCTTGGAAGGGGCGGCGGGGGTGGGGAAGACGGAGGTCGCCCGCGCCCTGGCGGCTTGGAAGGGCTGCGAATTGATCCGGCTGCAATGCTATGAGGGGCTGGACGCGGCGCAGGCCATCTATGAGTGGAACTATCAGCGGCAGCTCTTGGCGATCCGGGCACTGGCCGAGGGGGGCGAGACGGGAAGCGCGGTGGAGGCGCGGCTGTTTTCCGAAGCCTATCTGCTGGAGCGGCCCCTTCTGCGGGCGATCCGGCAGCCGGTGGCCCCTGTCCTGCTGATCGACGAGATCGACCGGGCGGATGAGGAATTCGAGGCTTATCTGCTGGAGGTGCTGGCCGATTTCCAGATCACCATTCCCGAGATGGGAACGGTCCGCGCCGTGACGCGGCCCATGGTCATTCTGACGGCGAACGGCACGCGCGACCTGTCGGATGCGCTGCGGCGGCGGTGCCTTTATGCGCATGTGGACTATCCCGACCGGGCGACGGAACTGGCGATCCTTCAGGCGCGCTGTCCGCAGGTGGAGGCGGCCTTGGGGGCGCAGATCGTTGGCTTCGTGCAGGACTTGCGGAAGGAGGCGCTGGAGAAGAAGCCCGGCGTGGCGGAGATGCTGGATTTCGCGGCGGCGCTGGCGGGGCTGGGGATTGCGGATCTGACGGAGGATGCCGCGGTGTTGCAGGCTGCGCTGGCGACATTGCTCAAGACGCAAGGGGACCGGGCGGCGATCACGACCGAAGTGGCGCTGCGTCTGGCGGGGAGGGCGGCATGAGGGGGCGCGTCACCCGCTTTGCCGCGCGGGATGCGGGGCCTTCGGCGCGGGTGGTGGGGTTCATGGCGCATCTGCGGGAGAAAGGGTTCCGGCTGGGGATCGGTGAGGCGGAACTGGCGCTGGCGGCCTTGGCCGAGGCCGGGGTGGAGGAGGCGGCGGTGCGGCGGGCGCTGAAGGCGGTGGCCTGCGGCTGTGCCGAGGATTGGGCGCGGTTCGACGCGGTGTTCGACGCCTATTGGCGCAATGGCGGGCGGGTGCGGAGCCGGGCGGTGCCTGCGGGCACGCCGCCTGCGGCGCGGTCGGCCATGGTGGGCGAAGCTGCCTCTGGCAGCGGGGACGCCCCTGCGCCGGGGAGGGACGCCGTGGGCGAGGGGGACGCGGAGGGCGATGGCGAGGGGCGGCTGATCGCGACGGCGGCGCTGAACCTGCGGCGCAAGGACCTGCGCGAGGTCGTCTCGCCCGAGGATATCCGGCAGGCGGAGGCGGTGGCGCGGGCCTTGGGGCAGGCGCTGCGCGACCGCCGCTCGCGGCGGCGCAAGGCGGCGCGGCGGGGCGCGGCGCTGGACCTGCGGCGGACGATCCGCGCCTCGGTCGGGACCGGGGGGGAGCCTGTGCGCCTGATGCGGCGCAGGCGGCCGGAGCGGCCGGTGAAGATCGCGCTTCTGGTGGATGTGTCGGGGTCGATGGTGCCCTATGCGCGGGCCTTCCTTGCCTTCATGGCGGGGCTGATGCGGGGGTACGGGGCGGCGGATGCCTATCTGTTCCATACGCGTCTGGTGCGGGTGACCGAGGCGCTGCGCGAGGAGGATCCCTTGCGGATGCTGAACCGGATCACGCTGCTGGCGGAGGGGTTCGGCGGGGGCAGCCGGATCGGCGCGGCGCTGGCGCAGTTCGCGGCCACCCATGCGCGGCGGTTCGTGGATGGGCGGACGGTGGTGATGATCCTGTCGGATGGCTATGACAGCGGGTCGTCCGAGGAACTGGCCGAAGCGATGGCGCGACTGGCGCGGCGGGGGTGCCGGATCGTGTGGCTCAATCCGTTGAAGGGGTGGCGCGATTACGCGCCGGTGGCGGCGGGGATGGCGGCGGCGCTGCCATATCTCGACCTGTTTGCCCCGGCAGGGACGCTGGACGATCTGGCGGCGCTGGAGAAGGAGTTGGCACGGCTATGATCACCGCACGTTTCGAGGACCGTTTCGAAAGCCGCCTGTCCAGCCTGCGGGCGACGGGCGAGGCCTTTGCCATCGCCACCGTCGTGCGCACGGTGGATGCGACGAGCGCGAAGCCGGGGGCGAAGGCGATCGTCCTTGCGGATGGCACGATTGCCGAGGGTTGGATAGGCGGCGGTTGCGCGCGGTCGGCAGTGGGCAAGGCCGGGATGGCGGCGATCAGGGCGGGGCGGCCGCAGTTCATCTCGTTGCGGCCCGAAGAATTGCTGGCGGCCGAGGGTGTGGTGCCGGGGGAGGAACGGGCGGGGGTGCGCTTTGCCCGGAACGGCTGCCCGTCGAAAGGGTCGATGGATATCTTCGTGGAGCCGGTACTGCCGCGGCCGCGGCTGGTGGTCTTTGGCGCGGGGCCGGTGGCGATGGCGCTGGCGGATCTGGCGGGGCGGTTCGACATGCATCGGGTGCTGGCCGCGCCGGGGCTGGGGCTGGGGATTGCCGACGGCGTGGCGGACCAGGTGCAAGACGGGTTCGCGCTCGAGGCGGGGGCTGCGGGGCAGCGTTTCGTCGTTGTGGCCACGCAGGGGCGTGGCGACGAGGCGGGGTTGCGGGCGGCGCTGGCCAGTGGTGCGGAATATGTGGCCTTTGTCGGGTCGCGGCGGAAACTCGCGACGTTGGCGGCGCGGTTGCGGGCGGATGGGGTGGAGGAGGCGGCGCTGGCGCGGGTGAAGGCGCCTGCCGGGCTGGATATCCATGCGATCACGCCGGAGGAGATCGCGCTGTCGATCCTTGCGGAGATCACAATGCGGCGGCGGGCCGGAGAGCGGGAGGGCGGCGCGAATGGCTGAGGCGGTTAAGGTGGCGAAGCCGGGGCTGCTGGGGCGGTTGTTCCCGCCCCTGACGGCGGAACAGGTGGCGGTGCTGGCGCAGGTGAAGCTGCCCTGCTGCTGAGGCCGGTCAGGTGCCGGCCATCTGAGGCAGGAGCCAAGCGCCTTGGTCGGGGCTGCGGCGCGTGCGGATGGGGCAGCGATAGGCGCGGGTGAGGAGGTCGTCGGTCAGCACATCGTCCGGCGTGCCCGAGGCCAGAAGGCAGCCTTGCGAAAGGAGCAGCACGCGGTCGGCCACCATGGCGGTGAGGTTGAGGTCATGCAGCACGGCGATCACGCCGCCGCCTTCCGTGGCGAATCGGCGGGCGCGGTGCATGACCATGAGTTGATGCGCGATGTCGAGGCTGCTGACCGGTTCGTCGAGGAAGAGCCAGACAGGACCCTGCGCCGTGGTGGCACGGCGGGCCTGTGCGAGGATGCGGGCGAAGTGGACGCGCTGCGCCTCACCCCCCGAAAGGGCGTGATAGGGGCGGTGGGCCATGCCGGGAAGATCGACCTCTGACAGGAGGCGGTCGGTCAGGCCGGGGGGGATGGGTCCGGGAGTGGCTTCGATCCCGAGGCGGATGAGTTCGGCCACGGTGAAGGGGAAGGCAACGGGCGTGTGCTGTGTGAGGACGGCACGGCGCGCGGCGAGGGCGCGCGGGGAGAGGGAGTGCAGTGCGTCGCCGTTCAGGTGGATGCTGCCGTGATCGGGTGACAGGTCGCCGGTCAGGGCCGCGAGCAGGGTGGATTTGCCTGCACCGTTTGGGCCGATGATAACGGTCACTTCGCCCGGATGGGCGGTGAGGGTGATGTCGGAGAGGATCTCGCGGCGGTCGCGGGTGAGGGTCAGGGATTGGGCGTGGAGCATGTGTCAGATCCCGGAAAGGCCCTTCCGGCGCAGAAGAATCCAGAGAAAGACCGGCGCGCCGAGGGAGGCGGTGACGATGCCGATGGGCAGTTCTGCCGGGGCGGTGATGGTGCGGGCGATCATGTCGGCCCCGATCAGGAGCGTGCCGCCGAGGAGCGCCGCATTGGGCAGGAGGGCGCGGTGGTCCGAACCGGTGGCCAGCCGCAGGAGGTGGGGCACGACGATGCCGATAAAACCGATGCCGCCCGCGATGGCGGTGGCAGCCCCGGCTGCTGCTGCGGTGCCGAGGATGGCGAGCCGTTTGATGCGTTCGACGGCGATGCCCATATGGGCGGCCTGCACCTCGCCCAACGCCAGCGCGTTGAGGGCGTGGGCGAGGAAGGGGGCGAGGAGCAGGACCGGCAGTATCAGCGGGAGGGCGGTCATGATCTTGGCCCAGCTAGCGCCTGCGAGCGAGCCCATCGACCAGAAGGTGAGGTCGCGCAACTGCTGGTCGTTGGCGAGATAGGTCAGGATGCCGGTCGCGGCCCCGGCGATGGCGCCGAGGGCGATGCCCGCAAGAAGGAGGGTGGCGATGGAGGTGGCGCCACCAGAGGCGGCGACGCGCGTGAGGATCAGCGTGGCAGTCCAGCCGCCGAGAAATGCCGCGAAGGGCACGAGATGGCCACCGATGAGGGCAGCGAGTGCCGGGGGCAGAAGGCCGCCCAGAACGATGGCCAGCACCGCGCCGAGGCCTGCCCCCGCCCCTACGCCGACGATGCCCGGATCGGCCAGCGGGTTGCGGAACAGGCCCTGCATCAGCGCCCCCGCCGCGGCCAGCGCCGCGCCGACCACCAGGCCCATGGCAAGGCGGGGAAGGCGGATGTCGTAGAGGACCAGCCTTTCGGCCCGGGTCAGCGGCTCGGCCCCGACGAGGGCGGAGAGGAGGCGCGCGGGCGGCAGGCCCGCCGCGCCCGTGCCCAGAGAAAGGAGCGACACCCCTGCCAGCAGGGCGGCAAGGAGGAGTGTCACATGCAGCGGGTTGGGGCGTCTGCCTTCGCCTGCATGGGGAAGCGCGACCATGGATCAGCCTGTCGTCGGATAGAGCAGGGCGTGAAGATCGGCCGCGGCCTCTGGGGTGCGCGGACCGAAGCCCAGCAGGAGGAGGCCGTCCATCCGGAGGATGACGCCGTTTCGGGCTGCAGGGGTTTGCGACAGGGCGGGGTGGTTCAGGACATCGTCCTTCGCGATGGCGAGATCGCCTTCACGGTCCATCATCAGGATCACCTCGGGGGCGGCGGCGATGACGGCCTCGTCCGTGATCTGCTTGTATCCCTGAAAGCCCGTGCCCGCGTTGATGCCCCCGGCCAGCCGAATGATGCTTTCGGCGGAGGAGCCTTCGCCGCCCGCCATGATCCGCCCGCCTTGCAGGGACAGGATGAAGAGCACGCGTTTCGGCGTGGTGACGGAGGCGGCGCGGAGCTTGGCCTTGGCCAGCCCCTCGGCGGTTCGCGCGGCGAGGGCCTTGCCTTCCTCGGGCAGGTCGAGGGCCTGCGCCACGGTTTCGATCTTGGCGATCAGGCCTTCGGGCGAGGTGTCTGGGCCTGCGGCGATGAAGGGGATGCCTGCGGCCTGCAAGACATCCAGCGCCTCGGGCGGGCCCGCGCCGTCTTCGGACAGGATCAGGTCGGGGGCGAGGGCGAGGACGCCCTCGGGCGAGAGGGCGCGGAAATAGCCGACATCGGGAAGGGAAGTCACCTCGGGCGGGTAGGTGGAGGTGGTGTCGCGGGCGATGAGCCTGTCCTGCGCGCCAAGGGCCACGGCGATTTCCGTGACGGAGCCACCAAGCGTGAGCACGCGCTGCGCCGGATCGGCAAGGGCGGGGCTTGCGAAGAGGGAGAGGAGGGCGAGAGCGCGGATCATGCGGGCACCTCTTCCAGAGCGGGGAGGGTGGCGGTGAAGGCGTTCCATGCGGTCGGGGGCGCGTCCTTGCGATAGCCGAAGATCTGCAGGATCAGGCTGCCATCGGCATCGAAGGCCTCGACGCTTATGGCGTCACCGGTGCGGGTGGGTTTGCGGACGCGCCAGACTTCCGCGATGTGGTCGATGCGGAGGTGAAGGTTGAAGCGCGGGTCCATGACGTTGATCCAAGGGCCCATTGGGACGACCTTGGCGATGGGGCCGCCGTGGATCTGGATGCAGCCGGAATTGCCCACGAAGATCATCAGGGGGATGCCGCCATCCGCGGCGGCATGCAGGGCGCGGGTAATGCCATCCTTTGCCACCCGGTCGGCGCGCGGGCTGCCTGCAAGGCGATAGGCGCCGAGACGGTTCATCTTGAGGCGGCGGGTGAGGGTGTTGAACTGGTGCGTGTCGGTCATGGCGTCCCAGTCGCGGCGCAGGTCATCGGCGCGGGCGGGGTTGCCCTTAGGGCCTTCGGGCGGGGTGCGGGGCGAGAGAGTCATGGTCTGGGATTGGTCAGGCAGGCCGAGGGCGGCAGCGAGAGCGTCGAAGGCTGCCGCGTCGGATTCGGGTTTCAGGTGGACCTTGTGGACAGCATCCCCGGCGGCATCGAAGATCTGCAGGCTGCGTTTCGGGCCGTCTTCGCCCGGTTCCATCACGGCGAAGGCGTGTTTCCAGTGGGCGGGGAAAATGCGCAGGTCGATTTCCGGATCCAGCACCATCGCGGCATGGGGGCCGGAGCGATAGTCGGAATAGATGCCGCGCCGTTCATGCACGCAGGAGGCATTGCGGGTGAGGGCCATGACATCGCCCAGATCGCGGATCAGGGGGAACAGACGGTCGGGCGTCGCGTCGATCGCGACTGCACCATGGCCGACATGGGCGGCGACGAGCTGGGCCTCGGTCAGGCCATGGGCATGGGCGAAGTCGCGGGCGCGGGCTTTGGCGTTTTCGACGCGCAGGGCACGGATCGCGGCGGGGGAAAGCGGAAGGGATTGGCCGAGGGCCATGACGATGCTCCGGTTCGGAATGGGGCGCGTCTGGCGGGCGGCAGGGCCTGTGCTGGTGCGCGGCGGTCAGTAACAGCGATACTTGACAGTTACAGTCAGCTTTTCTAGAAGCCATTTCCTGACAGATCAAGTCGGAATTTCCGGCCTGACGCCAGCCAAGCGACCCTGATGCCTGATCGCCCGGCCAGCCCTGCAAGAAAACAAGCAAAAAGGGGTGATCCATGGCTATCCGTTCGCGCGCTTTCCGGGCGCAACTTCTGTGTTCCGTTCCCTTGATCCTGATCTGCGCAGGGCCCGTTGCCGCACAGGAGGGCGACGGGTTCTTCCAGATGCTGGGCCGCATCATCCTTGGTGCGGGCACCGCGAAAGTGGCAATCGAGACACCGCAGGCGGTCAGCACCATCGAGTCGGCCGAACTGGAACGCGACCAGCCCGACACGCTGGCCGATCTGTTCAAAGCGATACCGGGCGTGCAGGGCGCGGGGGCATCGGCGCGGGCGCTGGGGCAGGCCTTCAACATCCGGGGAATCGGCAACAGCGAGCAGACGGCATCGGAGGCGCGGATCATCGTGTCGGTGGATGGCGCACCCAAGTTCTATGAGAGCTATCGGATGGGGTCCTTCTTCGGCGATCTGGACCTTTACAAGAGGGTGGAGGTGCTGCGCGGACCGGCCTCTTCGACGCTGTACGGTTCGGGGGCGATCGGGGGTGCGGTGAATTTCACCACCAAGGATGCGGGCGACTATCTGCAGGAGGGTGAGACGCAGGCCTTCCGCTTCTCCAGCGGGTATGAGTCGAACGGCGGTGGCCTGAAATTCGGTATCCTTTCGGCGACGCGGATTGGCGATGCGGAATATCTGGCGGCCTTCAACACCACCCGGTCGGGCGACCGGACGGATGGGAATGGCGCTGTGCTTGCCGGCACGGCCTATGAGGGGTGGTCGGGCCTTCTAAAGGGGAAATGGGCCTTCGGTGCGGAGGGGGAGCAGAGCCTGACCTTCTCGCTTTCCCGGACGGACAGCGATCTGGAGAATACGCCCGTCGCCCAGACGGGCGGGGCGGCGGTGATCGGGTCCTTCGGGCTGCATGACATGCATGCGGTGGATGATACGGTCACGCTGACCTACAGGAATGAATTCCGGGACAACCCGCTGTTCGATCTGACGGCGCAGGTCTCCTACACGGATACCTCGGTCGAGAAGAGCGGTTTCTCGATGGGGGCGATGTGCGGGGTGGGCACCTTGCAGGTGCTTTGCGACAGCACCTACGGCTATGCGACGACCACACTGAAGGTGGAGAATACCGCCGATCTGAGCGGGGGCGGGTGGGAGAATTACCTGACCTTCGGGGTGCAGGTGATGGAGCAGGAACGCACTGCGAGCTCGTCCCTTGGGGCTTTGGGGTTCCATCCGGGGGGAACGGACAGCCGGATCGGGGCCTATGTGCAGGGGGAGTTCACCTTTGCCGAGCGGTTGACGATCATCCCCGGTGTTCGCGTGGACTTCGGCGAGCAGGTGCCGAACGCGGCCAGCGCGGCGGCGGGGGGCGTGGCGCAGGAGGGAACCGCCGTCTCGCCCAAGATCGCTGCGATGTATGAGGTGAGCGACAGCTTCGCCGTCTTCGGCTCGCTGGCGCGGACGGAACGGATGCCCACGCTGGACGAGCTTTACTCGACCCAGGCGGCGGGGGCCTTGCCCGCGCGGACGGTGAGCCTGAATCTGGACAAGGAAAGCGCGGATACGGTGGAGCTTGGCTTTACCCTGCAGCGCGAGGGGCTGCTGGCCGAGGACGACAGCTTCCAGATGAAGGTCACGGCTTTCCACAACGACGTGACGAACATGATCGCGGTGACCCCGCGCGTGGCGGGGGGACCGGCGGTTCCGTATTTCTCGAACATTGCGTCGGCGAAGCTGTGGGGGGCCGAAATCGAGGCTGCCTATGAGGCGGAGCGGTGGTTCGCGCAACTGGCCTATAGCCATGTGAAGACACAGGACGGATCGACGGGGCGGACGCTGGCCGACACGCCTGCGGAGAACGTGGTCCTGACAGTGGGGGCCAAGCTGCCGGAGCAGGCGCTGACCGTGGGGTGGCGGGCGAGCTATTTCGACGGGATCACCACATCCTCGGCGACCACCAGCGCGCCATCCTATGACACGCATGATGTCTTTCTGACATGGGCCCCGGAGGAGGGGGCGTTGGCCGGGCTGGAGGTGAACCTGTCGGTCGAGAACGTCTTCGACCAGACCTACCGGAACAATCTGGCGCTGGATAATGCAGTCGGTCGGAATGCGAAGCTGTCCGTTGCGAAGCGGATCGCGTTCTGATGCGGCGGGCGTGGGTCTTTGTGGCGCTGCTGCCGGGGGCGACCCTCGCGCAGGAGGGGGCACAGGACGCCCCCCCGGTGCCGCTGCATGCGCCGGTTCCGGTGGTGGAGATGATGGCCGCCGCCCATTGGGTGGTGCAACTGGTGAGCCTGATCCTTGGGCTGGGGCTGTTCGCTGTGGTGACGATCCTGATCTTCAAGTTGGGTGAGTTGTGGCTGGCCGGGCATCGGCTGCGCATGAGCCTTGCCGCCGTAGCCGGGGCAGGAACGCTGGAGGAGGCGGGGCAGCGGCTGGGTGGGCGGCGCTGCGTGGGCGCGGGCATGGCGCGGGCGGCGGTGGATGAGTTTTCTCTTTCGTTTCAGATGGTTGCGCAAGCCGGATCTGCGGGCGTGAAGGAGCGGGTGCGGGCGCGGCTGGAGCGGATTGCGGGTGGAGCCTCGGCGCGGTTGCGGCGGGGGACGGGGGTGCTGGCCACGGTGGCGGCGACGGCGCCCTTCATCGGGCTGTTCGGGACGGTCTGGGGGATCATGTCCTCTTTCCTTGCGATCAGCGCCGAGGGGACGACGAACCTTGCCGTTGTCGCGCCGGGGATTGCAGAGGCGCTGCTGGTGACGGGGTTCGGGCTGGTGGCGGCGATTCCGGCGGTGGTGGTCTATAACTGGGTGCAGCGGCGGATCGCGGCGCTGCGGCAGGGGATGGCGGATATGGCTGTGGCCCTGGAGGTGCTTCTGTCGCGCGATCTGGACCGGAGGGCCGCGCGATGAGTGCCGGGTTGCCGCGCGAGGGGGAGGAGGATGAGGTGGCGGCCGAGATCAACGTCACGCCCTTCATCGACGTGATGCTTGTTTTGTTGATCGTTTTCATGGTGGCGGCCCCGCTTTCGACGGTGGATGTGCCGGTGACGCTGCCCACCAGTTCCGCCGCACCTGCAGAGCGTCCGGCAGATCCGATCTGGCTGACGGTGACGGCGCAGGGGGCTTGGTCGGTGGGGGATGTCGAGGTCGCGCCGGAGGGTCTGGCCGCCGCGCTGCAGGTGGCGAGCGGCGGGGATCGGGAGCGGGCGGTTCTGATCCGGGGGGATGCGGCCTTGCCTTATGGCGAGGTTATGACGGTGCTGGATGCGCTGCGGGAGGCGGGGTTCCTGAAGGTGGCGCTGGTGGGCAAGGAGGCCGCTGGCGGATGAGCGGGGGGCGGGATCTGGCGGGGTGGATGGGGGCCGGGATGATGGCGGCGGGGCTGTTTGCCGGGGTGGCGGCGGCGGCGATGCGGCCGCCGGAGGTGGGGCAAGGCGCGCTGCCGGAGAATGCGGTTGCGTTGGACCTTTCGGTGGGTGTGGTGGCCATGGCGGAGGTTTTGCCCTCGGTGCCGCCAGTGCCGCAAACCGTACCGCAAACTGTACATACGCAGGCACCGCCAGCGCCCGTGATGGATGAGGCCCCGCGCCTTCCTCCCCCCGACCCTGCGCCGGTGGTGGAACGGGTGGCGATGCCCCATATCACCCCGGAGCCGTCGCTGATGCTGCCTTTGGCAGAGGCGCCACCGGTGGCAGCGGCACCGCCGCCGCAGATGGAGGAAGCGCCGCTTGATCTGGCAGAGAGCCCGCGCCCGCGTTCGCGGCCTGAGCCGGTAGCGGCACCGAGAGTAGAGCAAGAGCCGCCGGTCGAGCCGAAACCCGAGGAGGCTGAGGCGGCACCGGCCCGTGCGGCGCAGGCGGCGGGAGCCCAGCAGGCTGCGCAGCCTGCGCAGAAGCGGCGCGAGGCTGGGGGGCGCGAGGCGGCACGCTATGGGGATGTGGTGATGCGCCAGATCGCGCGGTCGCCCAGAGTGCGGGCACCGGAGCGGGGCGTGGTGACGGTGGGATTCGAGATCGGCGCGGATGGCGGCTTGCTGCGGGTGGCGGTCGTCGCATCGTCGGGTTCGGCGGCACTGGATCAGGTTGCCATGGACCATATCCGCCGCGCCGCGCCCTTCCCGCCGCCGCCCGAGGGTGCGCGGACGCGGTTCGGGTTCGAATTCGAGGGGAGGTAGGCGGCGGCAGGGTGGTCCTTGCCCCTTGAACCCGCGTCGATTTTGATTAGGGTCACACGCATTGACTGTTCTTGTGCGAGTGCCGCGTGTTGCGCGATCTTATCAGATCCGGCCTTGGCCGGATGTTTCCGGACCGGATGAATGCCGGTCAGGCGCGCCGGGTGGCGGCGGCGCTTTGGCGCGATGGAAGCGTCTTTTCCAATCCCGAAGACATATTCGACGAGCTGTTGCGGCATGAGCTGATCAGCTTCGATCTGTTCGACACGGTCGTGCGGCGACGCGTGCCGCTGGAGGTGGTGCATCGCCGGACGGCAGAGTTCGGCGAGGCGCATTTTCGGGGGGATGCCGGGCCGCTGCCCGCCGGATTGCTCTATGGGGCGCGGCACAGATTGCAGGCCGAGGTCAAGGCCCGTGGGCTTCAGCCCGGCAAGCGCAACGAGGTGCGGCTTGTCGATGTGTTTGACGCCGCGCTTCGCCCCCATGTGGCCGAAGCGGTGCGGCGCAGGGGCATAGTGAAGGCACTTGTCGCCTTTGAGGTGGAGACGGAGATCGCCGTTCTGGAAGTGGACCCGAGGGTCCGGTCCGTGATCGAGCGGCTGCGGGATGCGGGGCGCAAGGTGATCCTCGTCTCGGACATGTATCTGGATGCCGCAGACATGGAGAATATCCTGACGGCGCTTGATATCCGGCGGCTGTTCGACAGGGTCTTCGTTTCGGCAACGGTGGGTGTCACCAAGGCGAGCGGTCTGCTGTTCGAACGGGTGACCGACGAGATGGGCGTGCCTGCGAAGCGCTGCATTCATCTGGGCGACAACGGGCATAGCGACGTGACTCAGGCACGCAGCCGGGGCTGGCATGCGCGGCATTTCGTGGATGCGGAGCGCGAGGCCGAGCGCATCCGCCGGGAGTTGGACCTGATGAGCGGCCCCGTCGCGGAGGCGCAGGCCTTTCGTGCCACGATGGAGGAATTCTGCGGCGATGCGCGTCCTGACCTGCGTCACCTGACAGCGGCGGCCTTTTCCGTCTTTGCCCGCGAGGTGCTGCGCGAGGCGGTGCGGGGCGGATATGACCGGGTGCTCTACCTGACCCGCGACGGTACGCGGTTCCGCTGGATTGCCGAGGACTGGATTGCCGGAACCGCGGGCCTGCGAAAGGCCGATTTGCCCCCGTTGCAGGAATTCGCCTTCAGCCGGAGGGCGGGCATCCTGCTGAACTACCCGGAAATGACCGATCCGGACTGGCAGGGCTACCTGACCTGGACGGTGGGATGGTTGAACGGCACGCCGCTTTCGATCCGGACGATCATGCGGTGTTTTGCGGTTTCGCCTGCCGAACTTGCAGGACTGACGCCCGAGCGGCGGGCTGAGGTAGAGGGCTATCTTCAGGGGGACGATCCGGCCACCGATCTGGGTTTCGACCGTCTACTGCAAAGGCCGGACCTGCTGGAGCCGCTGCATGGCGCATTGCTGGCCAAGCGGGAGCGGATCATCGCCTATCTCGACCAGATCGGACTGTTCGACCGTGCGGAGAAGCTTCTGCTTGTCGATCTGGGCTACTCGGGGACGGCGGCCAAGGCGATTTCCGAACATCTCTGGCGGCGTGAGAGGCAGGGGAGGCCCGCGGCCTCGCGCATGACGATGATGCTTTTGGCGGCGAACAGGTTCCATCGGCACAATCTGAAGGAGATGCATCCGCGCATCGAGTTGCGGCAGGGCTCTTTGATCCGGACGGATCGGTGGCGGGACCGTGCGGCAGCGGCGAATTTCTCGTGGCTGGAACCCTTTGCGGTGGATCGAAGCCGGGGAAGCCTGAGAGACTTCCGGAAGGGTCCGGGCGGCTGGGTCCCGGTCTTCGGGCCGGGAGAGGCGGGGGGCGACCCCGCCCGTGCGCGCGAAGTCGCGCGGCAGGACGAAGAGATGAAGGTTGCGGTCGCCTCCTATCACGCTGCGCTGCGCTGCGGTCTTCTCAGCGTGGCGGAGGTGGATCGCCGTGTCGTCAAGGCGTGGATCGCGCGGGTGATCCATCCCGATGCCAGAGCGGTGGCTGAAGTGGAGGCGCGGCAGCATCACGGGGGTCTTGCGGAGGTGCGGCTGGAATCCCCGGTCGACCGGATCGATCCGCGCCACCTGTTGCCAGAGATCCAGCGTTGCCTGACCTCGGATCGCTGGATTCAGGGAAGCCTGACGCGCAGCCGTTTGCGGCTGATCACGCCATTCGTGAATCCGATACTCGCAAGTGAGTTGCAATGAAGATCCTGATCTACAACTGGGTGCAGTTCGACAACCCGCATCTCGCGGGGGGCGGGGTGACCGTCTATCTGCAGAACGTCATCGAGGAATTGCTGCGACGGGATGGCGTCGAGGTCTATTTCCTGTCCTCGGGGCACCGCTATGGGCTGATAGACCGGCGGCCAAAGATCAGGCCTACGCCGAATGCGATGAACCATCCGCGGCTGAAGACGTTCACCCTCTGGAATTCGCCCGTCAAGGCGCCGGCGCATGATGCCTTTTATGCCATCGACACATGGCGCAATGACAAGGTGACGGTGAAACTGATCGAACGCTTCCTGCGCCAGCACGGGCCGTTCGATGCGATGCATGTCCACAATCTGGAGGGCATCGGGGCGGGGGTCCTTTCGATGCCGTCAGGGGCGCATCTTAAGCGGCGGTTCTATACGGTGCACAACTACATGCCCGTCTGTCCGCAGATCGAGTTGCTGTATGACGGGCGCAAACCCTGTGTAGATTTTTCCGGCGGGCATCGCTGCGTCGGCTGTCTGGCGCATGAGAACCGGATGGAAGACCTGATCGCCATGCGGCGCGTGGGTGATTACATCGACTTCCAAGGTTTTGCAGGCCATCCCGTTGGCGGTTTCCTCTTCGACTCGCTCTCGGCCGGGCATTACATGTGGAAGGCGCTGCGCAACCTTTTCGTCGATGTGCGGCACGGGTTGCGCACGCGCTTTGCCCTGTGGAAGCGGCGGCCGCGCCCCGGACCGGGGGGGCGTTTCGACTGGCGCGCGACCTCGGGAACGCCAAGGCTGCCGCAGCATCCTCTGCATCGGCGGGAGCGGCTGGCGACGGCCTATCGGCTGTGGCGCGAGGAGAATGCGCTGGCGCTTGCCACGCGGATGGATGGGGTCTTTGCGGTGTCGGACGTGGCGCGCGAGGCGATGCTGCGCTTCATGCCGCCCGATGCGCGGATCGAAACGCTGCCGCTTCCCATCGACGTGGAACCGAATGCCGAGGAACGGGCGCGGCTGGAAGAGGTTCAATCCGCGCATGAGACGGTGACCCTGTCCTTCGTGGGATATGCCATCCCGTCGAAGGGCCTGCCCTTCCTGCTGGATGCCTTGGCCGAGATCGACGATCCCTTCTATCGCGAGAAGGTCGATCTGGTCATCGTCGCCAGTCTGGGCGGGCAGCGGGCGCGGCAGGTGGTGCAGTTGAAACCGCGGTTCCGGTCGATCACGCTGGTACCGCATTACCGGCGCGACCAGCTTGTACAGCTGGCTGAGCGGATTGACCTGAACATCGTGCCGTCGATCTGGTGGGAGACGTTCAATCAGGTGACGGTGGAACTGGGGCGGCTGGGCGTGCCGTCGCTGGTATCCTCGACGGTCGGGGCCAAGATGGTGCTGCCGCATCACGACCGTTTCGTCTTTGAAAGCGGGAACCCTGCCGATTTTCGGGCGAAACTGGACAAGCTGGTCAAGCATCCGGCGCTGCGGGCGAGCTTTCATGACCGCCCGCTGGCCATGCCCGCGATCCGCGAACATGTGGATCATCTGATGGGGGCCTATCTGGGCCGAGCGCTGCCCGCGCCGGATCGGGTGGCGGGCGCGGCGGACGGAAAGGGTGCAGCGAAGACAAGCGGGGCTGCGAAGAAATCAAGCAAGGAAAAGCTGTCGTCGGGAACAGGAGGCGGGGCAGGTGCGTTGGTTGTCAGGAAGAAGGGCGCTGCATCTGCGAAACGCAGGAACAGCCTTCCCATGACCACCGATGCGACCTGACGGCAACCATATCACGGGCGTCCGATCCATCGGTCGAAAGGCGTCAGGAAATAATATTGGGAGTATGTGGTGTGGAGAGAAAGCATCTGATCTGTGTCGGAGCGGCCAAGGCGGGGACAACGTGGCTGAGTGAGCAATGCCGGCGCCATCCGAGTTTCTTCATGCCGCCAATGAAGGAAATCCACTACTTTCAGAGTGTCTATGGGACCATCGACCGTCTGGCACCGATCCGGCGACTGAGTCAGGTTGCAAAGTTTCTGACAGCCAGCAGCAAGGCAGTACAGGCTGCCGCGGATGAGAAGAAGCGGCAGAGGCTGGTTCGACGGCAATCCAATCTGGCGAGATGGTATGCACTTTATGCTTCGGGTCGGATCGACGAGAAATGGTACCTGAACCTCTTCGACGCTGCGGCAGGCGATCAATTCCTGTGCGACTTCAGCGCTGCAAGCTGCAAGATTTCGGATGCAGGCGTCGAAGCGATGCATCGCCTCTCAAGCCAGACATATGTTCTCTACATTCTGAGGGATCCCTTCGACAGGTTGGTGTCGCACACGAAGTTTCATGCAAAGTTCGTTGGTGACCTGAACTGGATGCGACGCGCCCAGCAAAAAGAGGTCGAGGCATATGTTCGAGATCGCTCGCTGATTGACGATAGCCTGTATGCACATCGCATCCAGCAATTTAGGAAGCGGTTCGGAAGCGATCGGCTGCTTGTCCTTGATTTCGACGAATTGCGCCGCCAGCCTCTCACATTCCTTGACAGGGTCAGCACATTCCTTGGCGTTCCGGGTTTCGGTTCTGTCGATATCGAGCGTCACACGAATCCGGGACCGGAGTTGGTGTTGCCCGAAGGCGCGTTCGATGCCTTCAAGGCCGAAACCGATGCCGAAGTCGAGCGACTGGTGGAGATCGGCATAGATTTCGCCGCGAAGTGGCGGCGCTGATCCGAGCGGGAAACGGGAGTATATGCAATGATCAGCACCCTCGTTTCGATGTGCAACGACCGGATGCTGCCACATCTTCGGCGGTTCGTTGCGATCCGGGATGCCGTCGCGCCGGGCCTTTCCCTAACGCTTGTTCCATTCGACGAGGACATGGCGGGGGTGCGTGGTTTCATCGCGGGGAAGGACGGGATTTCGGTGATGGAACCGGATCCGGATTTCGACAGGATCGGCCAGCGCATCTATGGCGAGGAGGAATATCGTCCGGGGATCAAGAGTTGGCGATATTTCCGGAAGCTCAACGCCTTTGCGGTGGAGGCGGAGCACTTTGTCTTCGCCGATCTGAATGCGATCCTACTGGCCGATCCGCGCGCCTTCCTGAACCCTGATCCAGATGATGATGCGATCATCTTCGGGACGCGGTCGATCCTGACGCGGACCCTGCCCCTTCCGGAAGTGCGGCACACCGTCGATATCCTGCTGCAGGGCGGGGGGCAGGGGTTCAACACGGCGCTTTTCGCCGCGCGGCCGGGATTTCTGTCGAAGGCGGTCGCGACCGAGATCGGCAGGGAACACCTGCGCGGCATCTTCGGAAAGGCACCGGAGCAGGGGTTTCTTTCCTTCTACAGTGCGGTTTGCGGAAAGCGTGCCTGCACGCTTTGGGAACTGCCGGAGGGGTTGTCGGATATCCGCAATCCAAGCAAGGTCGCGGTGAGCGTGAGGGACCGGCATCTTTACGTCGATGAGGGCCCCATGCGCGGGCGGCGGCTGGTCGTCGGCAAGCACGTCGGACAGGACATTGTCGGCCTTCCGCAGGCGATCGCGGATTTCCTGCGCGCCGCCAATCCCGCGGTGGACTGGGATGGGATCTAGGGATTGGGTGTCTTCCTGTAATCCTCGAGTTTCTTGTAGGAACCGGATTGCATGAAGGCGAGGAAGTCGAATTCGTCATGCCGTGGCCGGACACCGAGCAGGCCGGAGAATTCGGTGAGGAACAGGCGCTTGTTCCTTTCGGCCTTCTCGTAGGAGATGAAGATCTTGGGACCTTCCAGCTTGGAGAGCACGTTCAGATTCCGCTGCTGACGCCGGAGCGCGGCCTGGATTGCATCCATCTTGGAGAAGGGGTGCCAGCGGTTCAGGGCCTGACCATTCGCCACGGCATCGCGATAGACGCAGATCGCATGGGGATTGACGAGATGCGGCCAAACCCCCTCGAGGTAGTCGGCGGCGTTGGGATGCTTCCAGCCCCAGACCTTATGACCGGCATTGTGACGCGCCACCACCTCGGCGAGCTGGTCCGGGGTGCGCCCGTGGAAATCCATGCTTTCCTGATTGTTCTCGTCGATGTTGTCGCCCATGAAGATGCCGAGCGCGCGCATGACCCCGCCAACCATCGTCGTCCCGCCGCGCATGACCCCGAGCACGACATAGGTTCTTGGGCCGGTCCGGAGCGGTTCCCCTTCGACGATCAGCGCAGAGTTACGGGTGGGATCGGTCTTGGCAGGGGCTTTCATCGGCTGCTCCATCTTCATTCTGTCAGTATCTGCGCCCGTCGCGCCGCCGAGAGGCCGAGGTTGAAGGCATCAAGGACCTTGTCGAGCTGCACCATCGGGGCGTTGGAGACGTAGAGGGCGTCGCCGTCGGTGAGTTGGAAACGGGCGGCGGTGAACTGGGTGGCGGGGTCCGACAGGTCGAAGCGGTAGACGGTTGGGATGCCGCCTTCGGTTTGCGGGAGGGTGTCGAGATCGGTCCGGCCAGTGGCGGCGAGGCGGTCGCGCGGTTCCAGGCGGAACAGGAAGACGCCGGTCGGATCGGCGCGGGTGTCGGTCGCCCCTCCGGCAGCGGCGAGGGCCTCCAGCACCGAGTAGTCGGGCGTTTCGAATTTGAAGGTACCGGGTCGGCGGACCGATCCGGTGAGGGTGTAGCGCGGCGGTTCATGGGTGAGGACGATCATGTCGTCGCGCTGGAGGGCGATGTCGGAGGCGGGCAGGAGGAGCACGTCGGAGAGGCGGGCGGAGGCGGTGCGGCCGCCGCGGACCAGCGTGACGCGGGTTTCATGGGCGGGGAAGCGGCTGCCCCCGGCGGCGGCGATGGCCTGCGAGACGCGGTCGCCGCCGAGGCGGAGGGGATAGGGGCCGGGTGTGGCGGCATCGCCCGCGACGGTGGCGCGGTTGGTCTCGGAACGGGAGATGCGGACGAGGGCCTGCGGTTCGATTGCCTTGCCGCGCAGGGCTTCGACGATGGCGGCCTCGATAGCGACGGGCGTGTGGCCTGCGACGGGGAGGCTGCCGATATAGGGTAGAGAAATCTGGCCTGCCCGGTCGACGACGAGGCCGGGGAATTCAGTGCCGCCGCTGGCCCCGCCGAAGAGTCCGCCGGTGCCGGCCTCGAGGATGCGGATGTCGAGCGTGTCGCCGATGCCCACGGCATTGCTGGGGGCGGCGGCGGCCCCCTTGCCGAAGCCTTGCAGGCTGCGTCTGGGCGGCGTGCCGAGCTTTTCGGCGATGGCTTGCGAGACGTCCACCAGCGCGTAGTCACCGGCGGAGGCAGGGGCGAGGACGTCGGAGGTGCGCGGGCCTTGCTGTGGCAGGCCGCAGGCGGCGAGAATGACTGCGAGGGGAAGAAGGCCGCCTGAAAGCCCCATGCCGGATGCGCCCTTGGCGGTGGTGAAGCCGGGACGGCGCAGGGCAAAAGGCATCACTCGTTTACATCCGGTTACTGGGCACACACCTCCTGTCCTATGTCATCGCGGGGCCGGGAAGGCAACGGCGAAGGCCCCCATCCGCTTGCGCGCGGGGGGCGGATGTGGACAGAATGTGACAGATAGGAGCGTGCCTGTGGGCACGGGTTCGTGGTTTCTGGTTCCGGGTTGGGTTGATGGGTCGGTGCGTCTTCGTCACGGGTGGATCGAGCGGTATCGGCCTTGCCGCGGCGACCGAACTGGCGGCGAGGGGATGGGCGATTGGCCTTTTCGCACGGGATAGGGAACGGCTTGGCGCGGCGGCCGAGGCGATCCGTCGGAAGGTGCCTGGGACACGCGTCGCGGTCTATGTGCTGGATGTCGCCGATCTGTCCGCGGTCGGGGTGGCCATCGCCGAAGCAGTCGCAGAATTGGGTGCGCCGAGGCGCGTGATCCTTTCGGCGGGGATGCTTGCCATGGGCGAGGCGGATGCGATGGACATAGCGCTGCACCGGCGGGTGATGGAGGTGAACCACTTCGGCAGCCTTGCAGTGATACAGGCTGTCCTCCCGCATATGGTGCGCGGCAGTGATGTCGGGCTGGTCGGATCGGCCGCGGGGGTGGCGGGACTCTATGGGTATTCGGCCTATGTCGCCTCGAAATTCGCGCTTCGGGGATTGGCGGAGGTGTTGCGGGTGGAACTTGCCCCGCGCGGCATCGGGGTGACGATCTGCCTGCCTCCGGATACGGAGACGCCGATGCTGCACGGGGAGAAGGCGTTGCGCCATCCGGTTGCAGCGCGGATGGCGGCGGGCGCGCGGGTAATGTCTGCCGAGGCGGTCGCCGGGGCAATGATCCGGGGCATGGAGCGGGGGCGGTTCGTTGTGCTGCCCAATGCGGAGGTGCGGTTGCTGTACCTGTTCGCCCCGTTCGTTTCGGCATGGATGCGGTGGCGGCAGATCCGCCTGCTGCGCCGGTGCGGGACCAGTCGTCACGTCAGCGGAGATGTTCGCGAATGACGTGGATCGACATGGTCAGGATTGACCAGATCAGGGTCGAGACGATGAGGATGAGGCCCACGGAAAGCAGAACGCGTGGATAGCGGGGTGCTTCGGGCAGGGCGGGGTGGACGAAGGTGGCGACATATCTTTGCTGACGATCCGCCTCGACACGGGCGGATTCCAGCGAGCCGAGGGCGGAGAGGTATGTTCTTTGGAGGAAGTCGAGATCGACCGCCAGTTCCTCATAGCGGCTGACGGCGCTGTTCAGGCTATCGGAGCCATCGGCGGCGGCCTGAAGGTCGTTGCCGGTGGCGGCGGGTTCGGTGCCGCGACCGAGGCGTGATCGTTCGGCGGCGATCTGGCGTTCGATCGAGGCGATGCGGCTTTGCAGGACGCGGACGCTGGGGGCATCCGCGGAGAGGAATTCGCGCAGGCTGGACATCTGTGCGCGCGTGTCGGCAAGTTCGGTTTCCAGACCGGCGAGGACACCCTCCTGGGCGGCGACGGCGCGATTCGGGTCGATCTTCTGTTCGCTGTCGCGGAAGCGGGCGATCAGGTTGCGCTGTTCCTTGAGCGCCTCTTCGGCACGCGCCAATTCGGCCTGTGCGAGGCGGACGGTGTCGAGCCGGGCCTGTTCGGAGACCCGGTTGACCATGCTGCTTGCGGAAGCGAGGACGACTTCAGCCACGCGACGGGCGTCTTCGGGGGTGAAGGCCTGCACTTCGACCGAGAGGATGTTGGTGGAGCTTTCGAAATGCGGGGTGATGACTCGGGGAAGGTAATCGACCTGGTCTTCCTTGGTGGCGGTGGGGGAGAGCCGCGTCAGGGCATCCCCTTTGCCGTTCGAGTAGATCGCGTTCAGGTCGAGCAGGGAGGAGATTTCGTCGAGGAACTGGCGACTTTCCAGATATTCGACCACCATGTAGCTGTCCGATTGGGTTGCCCCGCTGGACGCGCCGCCCGTCACCATGCCGATCAGATCGTTCGACGGGACGCCCGAGGGTGAGCGGATGGCGAATTTCACATCGACGGCATAACGGTCCGCGGCGAAGGCGGCAAAATAGACGATAGCCGCGAGGGTGGGCAGCACCAACATCAGGAAGAAGTTCACTTTCGTGATGCGGTTGAAGAGCCGGAGTTGGCCGGGGGGCGGAATGTCGATGGGCCCAGCGGCGAAATCCGTCGCGGGGTCGGGCACGCCGTTTGGGGCCGGGGAGGGCTGTGCCGCCGGGGGCGCGGCAGGTTGCGGGGCCGGGGGTTCGGCCTGCTGCGGGGGGGATTTGCGGGCAGCCTGCGCTGCGGCGCGTGCCTCTGCGCGGGCCCTTGCCCGCCCGGGTGACGGGGCGGCGGCGTGGTTGGGGGGTGCGTTGCGGCTTGTGCGCGGTCCCTTGGCAATGGGAGAACTGGTCGATGCATCCGCGCCTTGGACGGCCCCCCCGGCATCGCGCTGCTTGCGCGGCGGCCTCACCTGCCTGACGCCTTGCGCAGGGGTCCGGTCGCGGTCTTCAGGTTCGTCAGTCATTCGTCGTTCCAATCCTCAGCCCGGCGACGGCGTTGCGGTCGGGGCGTGATGCCGTTGATGCGGTGGTAGTGGTCGATCGCCTCGGGCAGGCTGTCGAAGAAGACCGCCCGCCCCCGATCGAGCAGCAGCGCGCAGTCGCAGTATTCCGCAAGTGCATTCATCGAATGCGAGGCCATGATGAGGCGGGACCGCTTGAGCAGGTGGTCGAAGGCGCTGCGGGATTTGGCGCGGAAATTTGCATCTCCGACGCTGAGCAGTTCATCGACAAGATAGGTGTCGAATTGCAGCGCCATGCTGAGCCCGAAGGCGAGGCGCGCGGCCATGCCGGAAGAATAGGTGCGGACGGGCTGATTGAGGAAGGGGCCGAGTTCGGCGAAGTCGGCGACGCGGCGGATCACCTCGTTCTCGTCGGTGCCGTAGAGGCGGGCCACGAAGCGGACGTTTTCAAGGCCGGTCAGATAGCCGTGGAAACTGCCACGGAAGCCGATGGGCCATGACACGCTGACGTCGCGCCGGATGCGGCCTTCGTCGGGGTCCACGAGGCCCGAGATCATGCGCAGAAGCGTGGACTTGCCCGCTCCGTTCCGGCCGAGGATGCCGATGTTGCGGTGCGGCAGGGTGAGGGTGACACGGTCGAGCACGCGCCGCCTTGCGCCGCCGCCCAGGCTGTAGGTCTTTGTCACGTTCTGCAGATGTATCACCGCAGGCCCCGACGCGTTACCAGCACCTGCGCGAGGCCGACGGCTATGGTGAGAAGCGCACAGAAGTAGAGATAGGGGAGATCGACATATTCGCCGTAGTCGGGATACCAGCCGCGCCGCACCCCTTCGATCCCGTGGGCGACGGGGTTCCAGAGCAGGATTGCCCGATAGTCCGGGGGCAGCGACGACAGCGAGAACAGAAGCGCGGAAAAGAAGAAGAGGGGGGCGGTGACAAGGCTCCAGACCTGCATCGTCATTTCATAGCGGCGCTGGAGGGCGGCGAGGTTCAGCCCGATGCCGAGGGCAAGCAGGCCCAGCCCGGCGATGGAAAGAAGCATCCATTCGGGATGGTGCGGCCCGCTTGCCCGGAAGAAGGCGAGGAGGAATGCGATCACGAGGCAGGTGATGATGGCATAGGTCGCGGTGTCGAGCAGCAGCCGGGCAAGGGCGGTGTCCACCTCGTGCACGGTGGGGTAGTTGAGGAGGGGGGCGTTCGCCTCGAGCGACAGGCCGATATAGCTGCTGGCATGGCGGAAATATTGGAACTGCACGACGCCGAGGGCGTAGAAGATGCCGAGTTGATAGGACACCGAGCGGTGGCCGAGTATCCCCGAGAAGAGAAGCGTGATGACGGCGACGATCACGAAAGGTTCGAGGACCGCCCAGGCATAGCCGATGCGGGACCTGCCGTGCCGCACCCGCGCCTCGCGCAGGATCAGGGCAAAGAGGGTGCGGCCCATGACCACGAGACCATGACGGAGCCGCAGGGCCTCTGGCGCGGCGGAGCCGGAATTCAGGTGAAGGGACATGGGTGGGTTGGCACTTTGCACTCGTTACGACACCGGGGGGGGTCATGCGCCGCAGAAAAGGCGGACTTGGGCATTGACCCATCTTACTGTGCAACCGATAACAGGACGGGTGCGGTTCTCGCAACGGGTAATGCGCCGCGCGCCTGTGCAGTGGTAACGAGTAGTACGGTTTGGGACGTTCGATCTTCATTACAGGGAGAGCCTGTCGGCTTCCCGGTGCGCCTTCGGTGGCATCCTTTGCGGGTCTGCTGAGGGATGGTCGCGATGCGGTCACCGAAATCCCTGACGACAGGTGGGTGAAGGAGTATTTCCTGCATCCTACGCCCGGAACGAAGGGCAAGACCTATACATTTGCGGCGGGCGTCCTTGAGGACCTGTGGGGCTTCGACCCCGCCGTGTTCGGCATATCGCCGCGCGAGGCCGGACAGATGGACCCGCAGCAGCGCCTGATGCTGCAGGTGGCATGGGAGGCGTTGGAGGACGCCGGATTGCCGCCCGATGGTTTGCGGGGACAGAGGGTCGGTGTCTATGTCGGCTGTTCGGCGATGGCCAATGCAGCGCGGCTTTCGCAGGATGCTGCCGTCACCGATGCCTATCTGATGACGGGAAATACTCTGGCCCTGGTGTCGAACCGGATATCGCATGTTCTGGACCTGCGCGGGCCTTCGATGACGGTGGATACGGCCTGCTCCTCCTCGCTGGTCGCGCTGCGGCTTGCGCAGGATGCGCTGGAGGCGGGCGTGGTGGATGTGGCCGTGGTGGGGGGGGTGAACGCCCTGCTGGACCCTTTCCATTACGTGGGGTTCTCCTCTGCCCGCATGCTGTCGCCCAAGGGTCGGTGCCAACCCTTTTCCGCCGCAGCCGATGGCTATGTCCGCGCGGAAGGGGCGGTCGCCTTTGTCCTCGAACGGCGGGAGGAAAGGCAGCTTGCACCGCGACGGGCCTATGCGAAGCTGCGGGCGGTCGAGACGAATACCGATGGCTGGACGGTCAATGTGGCACTGCCTTCGGTCGAAGGTCAGGCGTCGCTGCTGCGGCGGGTCTATGCCCGGGCCGGCGTGCATCCGGATGAACTCCTGTTCGTCGAGGCGCATGGGACCGGGACGCTGGCCGGCGATCCGGTCGAGGCACAGGCGATTGGGACGGTGCTGGGGCAGGTGCGGACGCGCCCTCTGCCCATCGGGTCGGTCAAGTCGAATATCGGGCATCTTGAGCCTGCCTCGGGTGCTGCTGGCCTGCTGAAGGCGCTGGTGGCGTTGGAAGAGGGGGTCTTTCCCGGCACGCTCCATCTGGACGAGGTGAACCCGGCCATACCGTTCGGCGATTTGAACCTGTCCGTGTCCGGGGAGCCGGTCGCCCTGCCGACGGAAGGGGAGGTGCGCTTTGCCGGGGTGAGTTCCTTCGGCTTTGGCGGTGCGAATGCCCATGCCATCCTCGAACGCGTTCCGGTGCCGGAGGCCGAGCCGGAAAGAATGGCCGCGGCACGGGCTGGATCGGTGATGCTGCTGTCTGCCTTTGCGAAGCGGTCCCTGCACGGGGCGCTGAGGGCGTGGTCGCCGCTTGTGGCGGGGGCGCGGGACGCGGCGGAGGTTGTGGAGTTGTCGCGGCAGGCCGCGGCCTTCCGGGGGCTGCATCCGAAGCGGGTTGCGGTGATCTGCGGCACCCCCGACGAAACGGCGGCGGCGTTGCAGCGCGCTGCGGCCGGGCTGTCCGACCCGCGCGTCGAACGTGCCGAAAGCCTGCTGCGCGATGCGCCCGTGGCCTTCGTCTTTTCGGGGAACGGATCGCAATTCGCGGGGATGGGGCTGGCCTTCCTGAAGGCGGATGCCGCCTATGCGAGGGCTTTGCGACGGATCGACCGCGTCTTCGCGGGGCTTTCGGGTTGGTCGATCATCGACCGGATGAGGTCACCCGGACTTGAGAGGGACCTACGTGACGCGGCGGTTGCGCAGCCGTTGCTTTTTGCCGACCAGATCGCGCTGGTCGAGGCGTTGAAGGCGCGGGGGCTGCGGCCGGATGCAGTCATGGGCCATTCCGGGGGCGAGGTCGCGGCGGCCTGCGCGGCGGGCATACTGACGCTTGAGCAAGGCCTTGAGGTCATGCTGCATCGTAGCCTTCAGGCGGCCACCACGCGCGGCGAGGGGACGATGGGTGCGGTGCAGGCCGCCGAGGGGGATGTGCGGGCGGTTATCGCGGAGATGGGGGTGGATATCTCTATCGCGGCAGTGAACAGCCCGCGCAGTGTGACGATTGTCGGGGATACGGCGGAGGTGGATGCCTTCCTGCGGCATCTGCGACGCGTGTTGCGATGGCCCGCGGTGCGACTTGCCATAGACTATCCCTATCACGGACGGGCGATGGAACGGCTGCGCGCCCCTCTGATGCGGTCCCTTGCCGGGCTTTGCCCCGCTCAGGGAGAGGTACCCTTCGTTTCGTCTGTCAAGGGGCGGGTGATGGCGGGAGTTGACCTCGATGCCGACTATTGGTGCGGGAACTTCTGCCTGCCGGTCGATTTCATCGGGGCAATGCGGTGTTTGGGAGAGATAGGCTTCCGCGCCTTTCTGGAGATCGGTTCGCAACCCGTCCTGCAAGGCTATATGGCGGCCTGTCTGTCCGAGGCGGAGGTGCAGGTCCTCCCCAGCGGTGAGGTTGCGGCGGGGAAGGACGGGATGAACCCGGTGGATCGCCTCGTCGCCCGTGCGATGGCGCGCGGCTTTCGGCTGCGTCCCTCCAAGGGGATGACTCGACCGCGCGGAATGCGCCGGGACCTGCCGAAATATTTCTGGGCAAACGAGCCCTTCCGCATCGACCGCACGCCCGGCATCCTGAACCGTCTGGGCGATGCGCGGGTCGTCAATCCCCTGTTGGGGCGCGAGGAGGGGCTTGAGGCGGGTGTCTGGCGATCCGAACTGGATGCCCTGATCGCGCCGAAACTGGAGGATCACCGGATCGGCGGGAAGTCCATCGTTCCAGCCACTGCGATCTGGGAGATCCTTCTGGCAGCGGTGCAGGCCCGGACGGGCGAGGGTCTTCTGTCACTGCTGGATCTGGACATTCTTTCGCCCATCGTCCTGAGCCGGAAGACGATCACCGAGGTGCAGACCCGTCTTGATCCGGTTCAGGAGACGGCCACTCTGCGCATCCGGACGCGGGGTCAGGACGGTCCAATGCGCCTTATCGCCAAGGCCCGGTTGACGACGGCGCCCGCAGGCGAAGGGGAGATGGACGCGCCGGATCATGCCGTTGCGCCCGGTGATCGGGACGGCGTGGAGATCTATGCCTCGGCCCGGCGGAGGGGGATCGACTACGGGCCCCATTTCGCCCGTCTGCGCCGGTTCCGGTTGCGAGGGGCGGACGAGGCCGAGGTGTTTCTTGACGAGGCGGGCAGCGTTCTGAAGGCGGACACCCCTTTCGTCCTTGATGTGATCGGTGCGGATGCCGCGCTGCACGGATTGGTCGGGCTTCTGGAACACACACGCCTGGAACGCACGGGGTTCGGCTTTCTGCCTCAGCGGCTGGACCGGATCGACGTGATGCGGGCAGGGGGCAAGGTCGCCTCGGCCAGGCTGAGGCTGCGCAGGATGGGCGAGCGGTCGCTGCTGGCGGATGTGGTCATGTTCGACCGCGCGGGTGCGCCGCTGGTGCGGTTGGCAGGACTGCGCCTGCAGGCCGTGCGGTTGGTGCGGGATGTGGTGCCGGCGCTACACGGCTTCCGGCAGGTTGCGGTGCCGGTGGAACCGGCGGCGGCGCTGGGCTGCGATCCGGCACAGGCGGCGCTGGAGGCGGCACGTGCGGAGCGATGCGCGCCACAGGACGACAGCGTCTTCCTGATCGAGGCTGCGGCCCATGCCGTGGTGGCGGAGGCCTTGGCGGATCTGGCGGGGTCGGCGGGAAGTTTGCGGGATATCGAGACCTTGCCGCCCTATCCTGCCGCCCTTGCGGGGATGGCCCTGCGCACCGGGGATGCCGAGGTGATCGACGGAAGGCTGCATCTGCGCCTGATCGAGCCGGACCGAACAGAACGGTTGATCGGGCTGGTGGCAGAGGCGCTGCCAGATCGGGCGCAGGACTGGATTGCGCTGATGCATCTGCGCCGGGTTCTGCCCGGCCTGCTACGGCAGAGTCTGGCCGGAGAGGATCTACCCGGAGCGGAGGCTGTTCTGGGACGGGACGCGCTGGCCGGACTGTCCGCCGAAGGCATTCTGCGCCGCAGGATCGGGGCTGCCCTGCAGGAGGCGGCCTTGCGCGCTGTCGAGGCAAGGGGAGTGGCGGCCGCACTGCGGATCGCGGAAGTGTCGGACGGTCGGATTGCGGTTCTGTCGGATCTCCTGCCCGCACTGGCGGCGGAGCGGGCGCAGTTCACCGCGATCATCGTCGCGGGGTCGGATGAGGCCGCGGGTGCAGGGCTGCCGGAGGATCGTGTGGTCACGGTCGGGGGGGATGCGGCGTCGATTACGGCGGCGGGCCCCTTTGACCTGATCCTTTCGGTCGGAGGCCTTGCGGCCCCAGGCGAGCCGGGGGCGGTTGTGCAGGCACTCTGGGCTGCGCTGGCACCCGGTGGTGTGATGATGGCGGCCGAATTGCCGCCGTCCGACTTTGCGGACGTGGTGCATGGGCTTGATCCCGGCTGGCACGGGTTAGACGGGAAGACCGGTCAAGGATCAGCCGCCCCGCGGCTTTCGCGAGCAGATTTGCAGGGGCTGGCCGAGCATGTGGGTGTTGCAGATGCAGAGGTCCTGACGCTGCCTGACGGATGTGCGGGGGCCAGCCTCCTTTGCCTGCGGAAGCCGGACGGTGAGACAGCGGCTGATGTGGAAGCGGAGACCGTCGATCAGCCGTTGTGCGACCTGCTTCGGGTTGGGCTTTGCGGGGAAGACGACCTTGTTGCCGCTCTTCCGGCGGTTGGTGCGAAACCGCCGCGTATCGTGGCGGTTCTGCCGCGCCGGATGGGTGATCCTGTCGCCCTCATGGCAGGGCGCATCCTTGCCTTGCGTGACATGCTGGAGGCGGCACCCGAGGGGGCGCGGGTGGTCTGCGTCTTGCCGGGTGGATCGGGCATGGGGCCGGGCGGCGATGCCTTGCAGGCGGGTCTCTGGACCTTCCTGCGGTCTGCGGCGAACGAGTATCCGCTGCTGCGGTTGCTGCGGCACGATCCTGCGCTGGAGCTTGCACCCGAAGAGGCTGCCTTGCGGATCGCGGTCTGCGAGGCAGGCGGCTGGGAGGAGAGCGAGATCCTGCATGACCGGGCGGGCACGCGTGTCTTGCGCGTGATGCAGGGTGTGATGGAGGCGGCGGCGACCGGTCTGCGGTCTGAGGGCCTGCGCAGCGTGATGCGCAGTTCTGCGGGCGGGGGCTTGGACGATCTGAACTGGGCCACCTCCTCCCGCAGGGAACCTGGGGCGGGAGAAGTGGAAATCGCGGTGGAGGCGGTTGGCCTGAACTATCGCGATGTGATGTGGACCATGGGTCTGTTGCCGGAAGAAGCGCTGGAAAAGGGATTTGCCGGCCCGACAATCGGGATCGAATGTGCGGGCAGGGTGCTTCGGTGCGGGCCTGATTGTGGTGATTTATGCCCGGAGACAGGGTCATGACCTTCGGTCCGGGATGCATGACCTCGCATCTGACCATCAGCGCGGATCTTGTGGCGCCTCTGCCCGAAGGCATGTCGGCGGAGGGGGCGGCGACGGTTCCCGTTGCCTTCTTCACGGCGTGGTACGCGCTTGACCGTCTGGCGCGGCTGGGCGCCGGGGAATGGGTTCTGATCCATGGCGGCGCGGGGGGTGTTGGGCTGGCGGCGATCCAGATTGCCCGCAAGCGTGGGGCGCGGATCATAGCCACGGCGGGAAGCGCGGCGAAACGGTCCATGCTGCGGACGATTGGGGTCGACCATGTGCTGGACAGCCGCACGCTTGCCTTTGCAGAGACGGTCCGCGGACTGACCGGTGGGCGCGGCGTAGATGTGGTCGTGAATTCGCTTGCCGGAGAGGCGATGGAGCGGAGCATCGGCTGCCTCGCGCCTTTTGGACGCTTCGTCGAACTGGGCAAGCAGGATTTCTATGCGAACACGGGTTTGGGTCTGCGCCCACTGCGCGAAAATGTCAGTTACTTTGCGGTGGATGTTGACCAGCTTCTGGCCGACCGACCGGTCGAGGCGAGGGAGATATTCTACGGCATCATGAAGGAGTTTGCCGCCGGTGCGCTGAGCGCCTTGCCGCATCGGGTTTTCGAGGGGCAGGATGCGACGGCGGCCTTCCGGTTGATGCAGAAGTCGGGACATGTCGGGAAGATCGTGCTGCGGCCCCTGCCGCCGGAGCGGGTGGGGCCGCGGCTTGCGGAGGTTGGCGAATTCGTCCCGCGCCCGAACGGATTCCATCTGATCGTGGGCGGTCTTGGCGGGCTTGGTCTGGAGGTTGCCGACTTTCTGGTGGAGGCAGGGGCGCGCCGTATCGCCTTGATGGGGCGGCGGGCGGAGCCGGATGCCGCCGCTGCCGAGGCCATTCGCCGCTGGCGGCTGAAGGGCTGTGAGGTGCGGCTTGTGGCCTGTGACGTTGCCGATGCCGAGGCGGTTGCGGCGGCGCTGGCCGGTTTGCGCCCTCTGGCGGGCGTCATCCACTCTGCCATGGTGCTGGAGGACATGCCGCTTGCCCAGATCGGCGCGGAGGTGCTGGACCGGGTCCTTCCGGCCAAGATCGCCGGCGCGGCGAATTTGGACAAGCTTACACGGCAGGATGATCTGGATTACTTCGTGCTGTTCACCTCGATGGCGACCTTGATCGGGAACCATGGGCAATCCGCCTATGTGGCGGCGAACGGCTTTCTGGAAGGTATCGCCCGCAGCCGCCGCGAGAGTGGATTGCCCGGTCTTGCCGTGGGATGGGGCGGGATCGGCGATGTGGGCTATCTCGCGCGGGATCATGCGCGCGCGGCCATGGTGCGCAGGATGTCCGGCGACGTGGAGTTCACCGGCCTTCAGGCCGCGCGGGTGCTGGACAGGTTGCTGGCCTCGGGTGATGCCGTGGCGCCTGTCGTGCATGTGTCGCCGATGGGATGGCAGGCGGTCGCGGCAACCCTGCCGACATTGTCGGAGCCGGCCTTCGCCCTGTTCCGCAGGCTGGGCCGCAGGAGTGACGCCGGAAGCGGAGGCGAGGACCTGCGCGAGGCGCTGATCGGCCTGCCGGAGGAACGGGCGGTGGCACGGATGGTTGCATGGCTGACCAGCCGGATCGCACATATCCTGCAAGTGTCGGAGAAGGCGGTCCTGCCGGGGAAACCGGTATCGGAACTTGGCATCGACTCGCTGATGGGCGTGGAACTTGGCCTGACGCTGCAGGATGCGCTGGGGGCGGATATTCCGACCACGGCGGTTTCGGACAGCTTTACCATCGAGGAAATCAGCCTGCGGATCGTTCGGCACCTGCACGGAGGCGTGGCGGGAGAGGCTTCGGATGCGCTGCGCGCCGTCATGCATCATGTCGAGGTTGCGGAGTCGGGAAAGCGCCGGCCGGCTATTCCTCCGTCCTCGGAGGCTGCGGAATGACGGCGACTGGGGATGAGCGGGCGCGGATCGCGATGGCTGCGCGGGAGGCGGTGATGCAGCGGCTGCCCGGGAGTGGGGCCGTGCCGCAGAGGGCGATGCGGGAGGGTGCGGAGCAGAGGGCCGCCGGGTTTGACGAGTTGCCCTCGTATGTAGACTCCGAGCGTCTGAAATTGCTCGCCCGGATGGCCGGTGTTTCCACGCCTTTCTTTCGTCTGCATGAGGGGTTGGCAGGGGCGCAAAGCCGGATCGACGGTCGAGACGTCCTGAATTTCGCATCCTATGATTATTGCGGCCTGAACGCCGATACCTCTCTAATCTTTTCTTCCCCTACAGCCACTCCTTTAATTTTACACTCCAACCTTCTCCTTCATTAAACTTTCCCCCCTACCCTAAACATTTATTTTCCACCTATTCTTCTCCCAACCTCCTCCTTCTTCTCTCACACCAACCTAACTCTTTCAAACCCCTCCATACACTCCCCAACTTTCAATTACTTATCTTCTCATATCACAAAACTATCCAAATCACCCCTCACTCCATTTTCATCCTCATACTTTATCTTCTCTTCTTTCTAAACTCCACCCCTAACACTTTCTCATTCTTCAATAATCCTCTATCTTTTTCTTACTCCATCCCTATCACTATCCTTCCTTCATCAACACCATTCATTTTCCCATCCTCCCCATTCCTTAAATCACTCCATCCCGTCCTTAACTTTTCTATTCATCATTACTCATCTTCTCCATTCCAATTTCTTAATTTCTCTTTTTCTTTTCTAACTATCCCACTTTCACCATCCCATCTCTTATTCCCAATTCATTTTCCTATACTCTTTCAATCCACTCCCCTTTCAACATATTCATCCTCTCCAAACTCTTATATCTTTCACCATCCATTTCAAATACACAACCCTATCCTATTCACTTCCTCAATCTTTCTTCTTTTCTTCCTAATACTCACATCCTTCCCTCCTCCATTTCTAATTCCCTCAATCATCCCCATCTCTCAAAACAATCTTCATTCTCTTCTATTTTTTATTCCCCTTTTTCTTCTTTCCAACTTGCATATCTATATTAATCTCCCTCATCAATCTTCTCCTAAAATCCTCAAATCATTCTCTCTTTATCCCATACCCTCCTATCATAACCTTCTTAACCCTCTTCTTTGCCTTAATTCAAAACCATCTCTCCCTCATCCATCCCCCACAACCCAAAAAAAAAAAAAAACCCCCCATAAAACCAAATAATAACCCAAATTATATATATATATATTAATAATATAATATATAATATATATCCCCCACTCTTTTTTTTACCCACCACACACACACAACATGGGAGGCCGAGATACGCAGCGCCGTGGAATTGACGGCCGCCTGCCTTGACCGGTTGCGTGGTGAGGGATTCGGCATGGCCCTGCCGCCGGGATTGGTGGGGTTGTGATGCGCGTGCTGGTGGTGGGCGCAGGCTTCAGCGGTGCGGTGATCGCGCGCGAACTGGCGGAGGCGGGCCATCAGGTTGTCGTGATCGACGAGAGGACGGTGCTGGGGGGCAACTGTGCCACGGCGCGTGACGGTGTCAGCGGGATCATGGTGCATCTGCACGGGCCGCATGTCTTTCACACGGATGACGAAAGGGTCTGGGCCCATATCGGCCGCTTTGCGGAAATGGTGCCCTATCGTCACCGGGTCAGGGCGATGGTCGGCGGGCAGGTCTATTCGATGCCGATCAACCTGCATACCATCAATCAGTTCTTCGGACGCGCCCTTTCGCCCGGACAGGCGCGGATGTTCATCGAGATGCAGAGCATCCAAGTGGCGAATGGTGCCCCGCGGACGCTTGAGGAATTCGGGCTTAGCGCGATGGGGGCGCAACTGTATCGCGCCTTCGTTGCCGACTACACGCGCAAGCAGTGGGGGGTGGACCCGTCGCTCCTGCCTGCGGATGTGCTGAAGCGGTTGCCCCTCAGGTTCAACTATGACGACAGCTACTTCTTTCACCGGCATCAGGCGATTCCGCGTGATGGATATTCGGCGGCAGTGGAGGCGATGCTGCGCCACCCGGCGATTCGGGTGATCCTCGGACTTTCATTCGAAGCATCTTCCGAGGCGGGGTTGGGCCAGTTCGATCATGTTGTCTATTCCGGCCCCATCGACCGCTACCACGGCCTTGCCCATGGCGCTTTGTCCTATCGGACGCTGGATTTCGAGACCTTCCATCATGAAGGTGATTATCAGGGCGTCGCGGTGATGAACTATTGCGACGCGGAGGTGCCGCATACGCGGATCACCGAGCATCGGCATTTCACGCCCTGGGAGCAGGCCGCGCGTGGCCTTTCCGTGTGCTTCCGCGAATACAGCCGCACCTGCGGTGCGTCGGATGTTCCCTACTACCCCCTGAGACTGGCCGAGGATCGGCGGCGGCTTGCCCTTTACGTGGAGCGGTCGAGGCAATTGGCTGGCGTGACCTTTGTCGGCAGGCTGGGCACTTACAGCTACATGGACATGGATGTTGCGATCGGTCGGGCACTGGAGACGGCAGATGCCCTGAAACGTGCTTTCGCCGAGGGTGTGCCCGCGCCCGTCTTTGTGCATGAGCCACAATAGCCCTTCCCGGACATGACCGAAGCGCATGATCTACAGGTTCTGCTATGGCCAATTTCCGGGGTTCCGGCGGATCTCTATGCGGGCCGGGGCAGCGGCGGCGAGGTTACGGAAGCGGGTCATCTGCTGCTGCGGACCGGCCAGCGTTTCGAAGCGAATTCCTATTTCAATGCCTTCTTTCCCGCGTATTGGAGCGAATATGCCGGATTGCGCCGGATCGGCCTGCGGTGCCGCGCGCGCGGGCAGATCTGGCTCCAGGTGACAGGGCGCAGGCGCGACGGAAGCAGCGCGTTGATCGGCGATTGGCTGCATCTGGGCGATGCCGGGGAAAGCCTGCATTGGCTTGTGGCGGAGGGAACGGCAGAAGGTTGGACGCGCCTTTCGGTCGGCCTTCGGGCAGAGCAGGATGCGGTTGTGGAGGAGGTGGCCTTCGTCGGGGAGCATCCGCCGCGCCGGGATCTTCGGATCGTGATCGGGATCGTGACACATGACAGGGAAGAGTTGCTTGCCGGAACGCTTGCCGCCCTTTCCAAAGCGGCCCGGCAGGTAACCGAACTACGGCGCGTGATCGTCGTGAACCACGGGGCGGCCTTTCGCCGAACCGACCTGCGCGACCTTGCGCGGGAGCCCTTGCTGCGGGTGATCCGGCAGCCGAACCTAGGAGGCTGCGGGGGCTTTGCCCGGGCGATGGTCGAGGCGACCGACGATACCGAGCATCCGACGCATTTAATTTTGATGGATGACGATGTCGTTGTCGACATGCGCATGCTGCAACGAGCCATACTTTTCGCGCGCCAGACGATAGATCCAGTGGTGGTCGGTGCGCAGGCCCTTGAACTGGAGCGACCAAGGCGCCTGCAGGAGGCATGGGGGGAAATGGGGCCGGGATGGCGGCCCATGATGCGCGGGACGGGGCAAGACATGGGCGACCCGGCGCGGTTGACCCTTTGGGAGGATGTGGCGCGCCCGGACTACAACGGTTGGTGGTTCTGCATGATGCCGGTCGACGCGATCCGGGATGTTGGGCTGCCGATGCCCGTATTCATCCGTGGGGATGATATCGAGTATGGGATAAGGCTTGGCCGACGGGGATGGCCGATCGTCCCACTGCCGGGTCTGGCGGTGTGGCATGCCTCGGTTCATTTCAAGCATGTTGGGCTTGTCCAGTATTACGAGCAGCGCAATCTTTTGATCGCGGCGGCCTGTCATCCAGAGGTCGCTCCGCTTCCGCCGGTCATCGCGGTGCTTGGGCACGCGGTGCATCATCTGTTGGTGCATCGCTATCGGGCGGCAGCGGCAAGCCTTCTCGCTTTAGAGGATTTCCTGTCCGGGTCGGAGATTGCCCTTGGCCCGCCCAGCGATGAAAGGCATCGCGCCCTCTCACAGCGGCTGGCGCATGTTCCCTTCCCGGAACGCATCCTGCGACCGGAAGTGGGGGGCATGCACCGGCCGCGAGGATTCCTTGCGACATCGCCGGAGCAACTGTCGGTCGGTGGGGCCGTGCTGCTCATCCTGCGCATTCTGCTGTTGCCCAGTCAGGATGGGTTCGGCCAGCTGCAGTTTGGTGCGCCCGATCCGCTCGCTATAGGGGGGCGCCCCTATCTGCTGGCCACGGATGCGGATGCGGAGGTCTGCCTTGCGATGCGTGCACGGCGGTGGCTTTTCCTTCGGTTGCTGGTGCGGGCGATCAGGCTGTCCCTGCGCTATGGTCTGCATCGGCACCATGCGGCGCGTGGGTGGCTGCGAAAGTTTCCGGATCTGTGCGGTCGCGAAAGGTGGATGCAGGAATTCCGGGCCCGGAAGGGGAAGCCGTGATGTCAGGGTTTGCGCAGCACGCAGGCGAAGTCTGCCCGCCTACCGGTCGCGTATTCGTCATATTCGGCGCTGCCCGGCATGTCGGCCCATTTGCGGCCATAGAGGCGGAAGGGCCATGGCACGCGGGCGAGTTCGGCCTCGCGGCGGGGAATGTCGGCCCTGAGTGCGGCGAAAGTGTGGGGCGTGATGTCCCGATAGCGGTGAAAAACCAGTCCGCTCCCAGATGCTGCGTCGCGCAGTTCGGCCTCGATCACGGCATGGTCGCCCTGCCGATAACCGCCGGAGAAAGCGATGATCCCTCCGGGGCGGCAGACGCGCGCGGCTTCGCCAACAAAGCGGGTCAGGCCGAAATAGGTGGGTGCGCCCACGCTGATGACGAAGTCGGCGCAGGCCGCCTCGAAGCGGATGTCGTCGTCGCTGCCCTTGACGAGGCGGCTACCGGGGATGTGTGCCACGGCGCGCGCGGCCTTGCGGGTGGCGGTGCCGTTGCGATCTGTGCCGTAAAGTCGGACGCCGGGGTGGATGGCATGCGCGTAGAGCAGACCGCCCCCCTGGCCGCAGCCGACGTCGAGAATGACCTGCGGATTCGGGGCGAGATCGGCCACCATGCCGCGCAAGAGCAGGTGGTACATCATGGCCGATGCCTCTTCGCCCTTCAGCGCGGGAAGTTGCTGCATGTCGGGGGCCAGCGGGAGGTAGCCGCCGTTGAAGAACATCTTTCGGCTGACGGGCGAGAAGCGGTAGAGCACCTCATAGGCCGCCAGATCGAACAGATGCAGGGCAAGGCGGAGCGGCGCGGGCACGGTGGAGTGCCGGATGCGGACAAGATCAGGCAAGGGGTGGGACCTTCGGGCACTGGAACAACACAGGCCCATGTGCAGACCACAGCTTTTGCACTGATGCAATGGAAGGAAGCGGGTCCGCCATGCGCGTGATGTTCCTCCAGGGGCACCCTTCAGCCTTTTCGCGCGAGTTGGGTCAGGAACTGACGCGGCGGGGGCATCGCGTTTGCCGGATCAACCTGTGTTTTGGGGATTGGCTGTTCTGGCATGGCCGGGGCACGACCAACTATCGCGGCAGCTTCGACGATTGGGAGGCATGGATCGAGGCGCGCATGCAGGCGGATAGGACGACGCATCTGGTATATTTCGCGGACAGGCATCCCTATCACATCGCGGCACAGAGGGCGGCGCGGCGGCTGGGGGTGGTGTGCCTGTCCTATGAGTTCGGCTATCTGCGGCCGGACTGGATACTGGTCGAGGAAGGGGGCCAATCGGCCTTTTCTCATTTCCCCGACGATCTGGGCGATCTGCGCCGCATAGCCTTGGGCCTACCCCAGCCGGACATGCGACGCAGGCATGGCCACCCCTTCTGGAAGGAGGCGGTGCAGGAGATGGCCTATCATCTGGGCAATGTGCTGCTGGCGCCGCTGTATCCGGGTTTCCAGTCGGATCGCGTAGACCATCCGGTGGTGGAGTACCTGTCCTATCTTCCGCGCCATGTCGCGGCGCGTATGGCGCGGCGCGATGCGGGGCGGCTCATGGAGAGGCTTTCGCGGGGGAAGGAGCGGTTCCACCTTGTGGCCCTGCAGATGGCGGGGGATTACCAGATCAGGGCGAATTCGCCCTTTGCCGATCCTTTGGCCTTTCTGCGGACGGTGTTTAGATCCTATGCCGGGATGGGGCCGGATGAGGGGCTTCTGGTGGTGAAGCTGCATCCGATGGACAACGGCCGCCTGCCGTGGCGAAAGTTGACCCGCGACCTTGCCAAGGAATTCGGAATAGCGCCGCGTGTCCTGTTCCTGGACGGTGGCAATCTGGATGTGCTGTTGGCAAGGGCGGATGGCTGTGTCGTGGTGAACAGCACGGTCGGGTTGCATGCCTTGCAGGCAGGCTGTCCGGTAAAGGCCCTTGGGGTTGCGGTCTATGACATCGCGGGTTTGACGCATGGCAAGGGGCTGGACAGCTTCTGGACCGATCCGCAGCGACCCGATCCCGAAGGTGTTGCCGCACTTGTCCGGGTCATGGCGACCGCGCTGCATGTGCGGGGGGATTTCTTTTCGCGGGACGGGCGGCGCGAGGCTGTCGCAGGGGTGGTCGCGCATATGGAGCGTGGGATCGCCCGGCAGATGGGAGCGGTGTGCCGCTTTCCGCCACGACTGTGGAAGCTGCGGCAGATGGGGCTGTGTGCGGCCCCGTGGGACCCTGCTCTGCAACAGGCGGAGGGGCGAGGATCAGGTCAGGACCGCGGCGGGTAGGTCGAGGACGACCTCAAGCCCCGGTGTCCGGTTGCGAATCTCGAGGCTGCCTTGGGCGCGGCTGGCGATCTCGTCCGCGATGGAAAGGCCGAAGCCGTTGCCGTCGCCGGAGGTGTCGAGCCTTTGGCCGCGACGGCGCAGGCGGGCGATCTGATCCTCGGGAAGGCCGGGGCCATCGTCGATGATGGTGATCAGGACGCGGTCCGCGGTTCGGCAGGCGTCGAGGCGGATGGTCCGGGTGGCGTGCGCGGCAGCGTTCTCGATCAGGGCACCCAGCGCCTCGGTCAGATCCGCGCTGTCGATGCGGGCAAATACGGCGGTGCCTTCGGGGATATGCCATGACAGACGCGCCCCGTCGGGCGTCCGCTGGATGACACGGACCACGCCTTGCAGCACGCGGATCACGTCGGCCTGCCTGCCCGTCTGTTCGCCGATCAATGTCGCGCGGGCGAGTTCGCGGTCGACTTGCTGGCGGATGGAGGCCACGATGGTTTCGATGCCCGCTGCCTCGGCCTCGCGTCCGGTGTCGCGCAAGCGGGAGGCATCGGCAAGGAGGGCTTGAAGCGGTGTCTTCAATCCATGGGCAAGATCGGCCGCGCGGCGGCGCGAGCGTTCGATCTCGCCCGCGCGGGCGTCGAGAAGCTGATCGATCTGGGCGGCGAGGGGAGCGATCTCTTCGGGGACGGTGGGGCCGATCCTCTCCATCCTGCCGGCGGTCAGGAATTTCAGCGTTTCAGCAAGTGTGGACAGGGGGGCGAGGCCCACGCGAATCTGCAGCCAGCCTGCGAAGAGGACAAGGATGCCGAAAGCGGCGATCCAGGGCAGCATCTCGGCCTCGAATGTGGTGCGGGCGGTGTCCAGCCTGCTGCGGTCGAGTGCGGTGGTGATGCGCAGGAGGCGTTCGCCCTGTGGCGTCTGGCGGATCACGCTGCGATCCAGCGCGAGAAGGGCCGTATCCTGCGGGCCGGGGATGGTGATCAGGGCGGATTCGCCAGGGGGGAGTGCCTCGGGCAGGACCAGTGTGAAATCCCAGAGCGATCTTGAGTTCCATGACTTGTCGCCGGCGGTCACCGCCCAGTAGCGGCCGGAATAGGGGCGGTCATAGGCCGGATCGGGAGGCGGCTGGGTGAGGGCGAGGGTTCCCGTTGCGTCGGCACGGATGGTGGCGGCCAGATAATCGGAAAGGTCAAGCAGATCGGCGGCTATGGCGCGTTCGGCATGTCGGTTGAAGAGAATCGACAGGCCCACCTGCGCGGCGGCAAGCGAGATGGCCATAACGATGAGCCCCGAAAGCGCAAGTCGCAGGCGGAGCGAGTCGCGTATCACGCGGCTTCCCCGAGCTGATAGCCGAAACCGCGCCGCGTCTGGATCGCTGTGGCACCCAGTTTGCGGCGCAGACGGGCGACGATGGCCTCGAGCGCGTTCGCCTCGCGGCCGTCCTCGGTTCCGTAGAGGTGATCGAGCATCTCGCTGGGAGAAACGATCCGGTCGCGGTTGAGGAGGAGATAGGCGAGCAGGCGAAATTCGAGGGGAGTGACCGAGATAGGCATCCCGTCGCGCGCCACCGTCATCCGGTTGAGGTCGATGGTCAGCCCGCCCACACGCTGCACGGGTTGCGATTGGCCTGCGGCGCGGCGGATCAGGGCGCGGGCACGGGCTGTGAGTTCCTCGACCATGAAAGGTTTGGGAAGGTAGTCGTCGGCCCCCGCCTCGATCCCATCGACCCGTTCGGACCATGTCCCCCGGGCCGAAAGGATCAGGATCGGAAAGCCGCGGCCTTCGGAACGCCAGCGTTTCAGAAGGGTCAGCCCATCCAGCCTTGGCAGGCCGAGATCGAGGATGACGAGGTCGTAATCCTCGGTTCCGCCCTTGAACCATGCGGTTTCGCCATCGGCCACCTCATCAGCGAGGAACCCCGCCGCTGTCAGGGCCTGGTAGACCATTGCAGAGATCTTGGGATCATCCTCAACAACAAGGGCACGCATCAATCGACCTCGTACTTCACCACGCGGGCTGTCGCTGCGTCGACATCGACTTCAAGGACGCGTCCCTTGTCGGTGATGATCTGCAACTCGTAGATCACCCGTCCCCCGCGACGTTTCAGGTCGGCATCGATAAGGCGTCCCGCGAAACGCGAATCCATCCGCCGGAGGATGGTTTCAAGCGGGAGGATCGCACCCGACGACACACCGTCGCGGGCGCGGTTGCTATCATCGTTGCGGTCATCGTCGTCGTCATCGTCATCGTCGTGGTCATCGTGACGGTCGTCGTGATCGTCATCGTCATGATCACTGCCGCCCGATCCGCTGTTGCTGCCGCTGCCACTGTTGCTGCCGCCGCTGTCGCCATCCTTGGCCTGCGCGGGCGCGGCCGCGTGCAGGAGCGTGATCAGGAGAAGCAGGAGAACGGGGCGGGTCATGGACGCAACCTAGCGGGGGGAAGCTGACATTTCGCTGACAGCAACGGTCAGGAGGGCGTCAGACGACTCATGCCAAAGCTGCGTCATCCCGAAGCATCGGGCAACCAAGAACCGAAAGGAATGACCAATGAACGCGAAGAAACTTGTCCGGATCGGCGATCTGTCCCTTGCCCTTGCCATGGCGGCGGCTGTCGTCGGGGCGCTTTCTATCATGTCCATGGACAGCATGGCCTTTGCCAAGAATGGCAGCGACGATGGTGCCAGCAGCAGCGATGATAATGGCGGTGATCGCGGCGGGCGCGGCAGCGACGACCGTGGCAGCGACGACCGTGGCGGTGATCGTGGCGGGCGCAGCAGCGACGACTCGTATGACGACAACAGCAGCGACGACCATGGCCGGCGTCACGGCGGCCATGGCGCGGATGACGGGATCATCACGGGGGGTGGCACTGCCGTCGGCCCCGATCTGGCGGCGGTGGTGTCCGATTTCACGGGGCGCGGCTTCCGCGTGCTGGAGATCAAGCGCGAACATGGCGCCGTCGTTGAGGTCGAGGTGATCGATCCGAAGGGTGTTCATCTGGAAATGTACTACGACGCCGCGACCAAGACGGTGCTGAGCCAGCATCTGGAAGATTGATAATTTGGGGGCAGGGCATTCCGGCAGGATGTGCAGCAACTGTCGGGCAGAGGGGGTGGGCGCAGGCCTGCCCCCTTATCCATGTTCGCCGAAGGGTCCGGCGTGGATCGTGCGCGGGGGAATCAGGGCCGGTTCCACTTCGCGCAGCGCGATGCCGGGGGAGGGTTCGTCGATCAGGCGATAGGCCTCTTCGATCAGGCGGTGACTGTCCTGCCGCACCATGTGGACAGGGAATTGCAGGTAGGCTGCAAAGGGATCGTAGTCGTAGCAGCCGATCACCGTGGCGTCGAAACTGCCGGGCGGCAGGTTGACGAAATGGCCGAGCACGCCCTCGAAGGCCGTAAGCGAATTCACGAAGAGGCCGGCGGGCAGAGCGCCCAACCTGTCGCAGAGCGCGGCCACCTCCTGCATGGCGCGGCGGGGGGGGTAGCCGCAAGCGATGATCTGGTCGGGCAGGGGGGACAGTCCGGCCTCGGTCAGGACGTCGCGGAAACCTTCGATCCGGCGCGAGGTGGCGTGATCGCCCGCGACGCCGCCAATGAAATAGAGCCGGTCCCGCCGCGGATCGTTGCGGCGCGGCAGGTCCTCCAGAAGTTTGGCGGTCAGCATCCTTGCGCCAAGGTAGTTGTCGGAAATCACCGAGGGCGCACCGGGGCCAGGAAGATCGACGAAGACATGGCGCATGTTGGCCGCGACGCAGAGTTCCGTTATGGCGGCGGGGTCGGTGGCACCCGCAACGAAGATGTATTCCACCGCATAGGAGATCAGCGTCTGCACGATGCGGCGCTCTTCCTCTGGGTCGCGCATGGACGAGGCGATGACGGGTACCATCCCGCGGTCGCGGGCGAAGGCCTCGAAGCTTTGCGACATGGAACTGAAATAGCGGTTGTCGTGGACGGGAATGATCATGCCCACCATGCCTGATCGCGCCTGACGCAACCCGCGCGCCTGCATGTTGGTGGAATAGCCTTGTTCTTCCGCGATGCGGCGGATGAGGTCCACCTTCGTCTTGCTGATCCGGCGTTCCTTCCATGATCCCGACAAGGCGGCGCTGACGGTCGAAGGGGAGGCCTCGGCCAGTTTCGCGATGTCGAAGATGGTCGCCTTGCGGCTTGGTGTCGTCATGCAGAAATCCGCCCTTCGGGCCGGCCTTCAAGAATGTGGTTGACGACTCTAGCGGTTTGCAGGCTTCATGTGCAACAACGATTGTGCAAGCCCGGAGCGCGGGGCAATCGCGCCAAGATCAACCGAAACTGCGGATCATGAGGAGGATTCGCTGATTTCGGGAAAGTTGCGCAATCGTTTGTGCGGACTCGGCGTCTAAAGGCGCCACATGGGAGGAAGAACATGAAGAGACGTAGCTTCGCCGCCTTGATGGCGGGTGTTGCCTTTGCTGCCTCGCTGTCGGGCGCTGCCTTTGCGCAGGACAAGCCGACGATGGGCGTGGTGGTGAAGATCGGCGGGATTCCGTGGTTCAACGCGATGGAGACCGGGATCACTGAGAAGGGCGCCGAACTGGGCGTTGATGCGACGATGATCGGGCCGACCAGCGCGGACCCCGCATTGCAGGTGCGCGCCATTGAGGACCTGATCGCCAAGGGCGTGGATGTGATCGGCGTGGTCCCGAATGACGAGGCCGCGCTGGAGCCGGTGCTGGAGAAGGCGCGGGCGGCGGGGATCAAGGTCGTAAGCCACGAGGGGCCGGGGATCAACAACGTCGACTGGAACTTCGAGATGGCCTCGGCCCAAGGGTTCGGCGAGACGCATGCCGAGTTGCTGGCGCAGAAGATGGGCGGCAAGGGCGAATATGGCGTTTTCGTCGGATCGCTGACCGTGCCGCTGCACAATGCCTGGGCCGATGCTGCCATTGCCTATCTGGCCGAGAAATATCCGGACATGAAGCCGGTGGGCGAACGCTATGGCGTGGCCGAGAACGTGGATGACAGCCGCAAGACGGCGCTGGACCTGATGGCGGCGAACCCGAACCTCGGCGGCTTCCTTGCCTTCGGTTCGCAAGGCCCCATCGGCGCGGGCCGCGCCATCGAGGAGCAGCGCAAGACCGGGTCGGTCCATGTGATCGGGCCGTTCTCGCCGGGGCAGGGGCGTGATCTGGTGAAGTCGGGCGCGATTTCGGGCGGGTTCATGTGGAACCCGGCAGAGGCGGGCCGCGTCTTCGTGACCATCGGCAAGATGCTGGTGGACGGGACCGAGATCGCGGAAGGCACCGACATTCCGGGTCTGGGCGTCGTGTCGCCGGATGCCGCGAACAAGGACATCATCACCAACAACCTGATCGCCATCAACGCGGAAACCGTTGACGGTCTGGCCGACCTCGGCCTCTGATCCACAGGTGATGCCGGTCCGGGGCGGCCCGCTCCCGCCGTCCCGGACCCCTTTTCCCGTGCGTCTCGCACGGGCTCTCAGGATATGCGTGACGTGACCGACCTTCCCCCCGCCATACGGTTTTCCCATGTGTCCAAGGTCTTTGGCGGCGTGAAAGCGTTGCAGGACGTGGGCTTCGAGGTTGGGCAGGGCGAGGTGCATTGCCTTGCCGGAGAGAATGGCTGCGGCAAGTCCACGCTGATCAAGATCATCACCGGGGTCTACCAGCCCGAGGCGGGCGCCGAGATGGAGCTGTTCGGGGAACGGCTGTCGGCCATCACGCCCAACGTGGCGCGGCAGATGGGGATCGCGGTGATCTGGCAGGATCTGGCGCTGTTCCCCGAGATGACGGTGGCCGAGAATATCGCTTTCGAGACAATGTTGGGCAACCGCCCCCGTTTCGTGGATTACCGCGCGCTGCGGGCGCGGGCCGAGGCGGCGCTGGCGCGGCTGGAGGTTTCGCTGGACCTCGACGCGCGGCTTGGCACCTTGCCCATCGCGCAGCGGCAGGTGGTGGCGATCGCGCGGGCCTTGGTCAGCGATGCGCGGCTGATCTTCATGGATGAACCGACGGCCTCGCTGACGCAGGCGGAGACGGATGCGCTGCTGGCCGTGGTGCGGACGCTTTCGGCGCGGGGAGTGGCGGTCGTGTTTGTCAGTCACCGTCTGGCCGAGGTGCTGGAGATCGCCTCCCGCGTGACGGTCGTCCGGGACGGGCGGCTGGTCGGGGTCTATCCGACCGAAGGGATGACGCAAGGCCGCCTGACGGAGTTGATGACGGGCAAGACCTTCGACCATCAGGTGATGGCGCGGGATAGTTCGGCCGATCCGGTGGTGCTGGAAGTTACGGGCCTTTCGCGGCGGGGCGAGTTCCGCGACGTGTCCTTCGCCTTGCGGCGGGGTGAGGTGCTGGGGCTGACCGGGCTTATCGGCGCGGGGCGGACGGAATTGGCGCATGTGCTGTTCGGGATGGCGGCACCCGATGCGGGGCGGATCGTGCTGGAGGGGCGCGAGGTGCGTTTCGGGTCCAACCGCGATGCGGTGGCGGCGGGGGTGGCCTATGTCTCCGAGGACCGTCTGGCGCTGGGGCTGATCCAGCCGCAGAGCATCTCGGACAATGCGGTGCTGTCGGTGCTGCGGCGGATCACGGGGGCGTCGGGCCTGATGTCGCCCAAGCGGCAGGATGATCTGGTGGCACATTGGGTGCGCGAGCTGGCGGTCAAGATCGGCAAGCCGGGAGATGCGGTGTCGACCCTGTCGGGCGGGAACCAGCAGCGGGTCGTCTTGGCCAAGTGGCTGGCGACGGAGCCGAAGGTGCTGATCCTCGACTGTCCGACGGTGGGCGTGGATGTGGGCGCGCGGGCGGGGATTTTCCGCATCGTGCGGGAATTGGCGGCGAAGGGTCTGGCGATTTTGCTGATTTCGGACGAGGTGTCGGAGGTGCATGTGAACGCGGACCGTGTGCTGCACATGGCAGGCGGGCGGATCGTGGGGGAATATGACCCGAGCGACACGACGCTCGATGCGTTGGAGGCGGCGGTCTATGCGTGAGTTCCTGCGCGCCTATCCGGCAGAGGCGAAGCTGCTGGTCGTGCTGGCGCTGCTTTGCGCCCTTCTGTCCCTCGCCGCGCCGCAGTTCCTGACCTTGGTGAACCTGACATCGCTGCTGAACAACAATGCGGTGAACCTTATCTGGGCGGTGGGCCTGCTGGTCGTGCTGATCGCGGGGGGGATCGACATATCCTTCGCGGTGGGGGCGTCTGTGGTGCAATACCTTGCCGTCATGGCGTTGATGGGGATGGGGGGCGGCGGCTGGGCGGTTGGGATAGCGCTGGCCATGGCCCTTGGCATCGGGCTGGGGCTGATCAACGCGGCGCTGATCCACGGGTTCAGGATCATCTCGATCGTCGTAACGATTTCGACCTTCAACGCCTTCTTCGGGCTGTTGATGTTCTTCACCAGCGGGAAAAGCATCTACAGCCTGCCCGACTGGCTGTCGCGGCCCATCTACCTGTGGGAATTGCAGACCGAGATCGGCTGGGCCGACATACGCCTGCCCGTGGTGGTGATGGGGATCTGCCTGTTCGCCACGTGGTTCCTGATCCGGCGGACGACGACGGGGCGGCAGCTTTACGCATTCGGCGACAATCCCGAAGGCGCGCGGCGGGCGGGGATCAACATCTGGCTGATGCAGGCGATAGCATTCGGCTGGTGCGGGATGATGGCGGGCATCGCGGGGCTGATGCAGGCGCATATCACCAAGGAGGTGGTGCCCAATGCCTTGATCGGGCGGGAGCTTGACGTGCTGGCCGCCGTGGTTCTGGGCGGCGCGCGGCTTGGCGGCGGGCGCGGGTCGGTCTTGGGCTGCGTCTTGGGCGTCGCGCTGGTGGCGGTGGCGCAGAACGGGCTGAACCTGCTGGGCGTTTCGCCTTACGCCTTCAAGATGGTGGTGGGCATTATCATTCTGGCGGCCATCTCCACCTCGAACATCGACCTTGCCGCGATGCTGGCGCCCAAGCGGAGGGACCGGGAGTGATGGAGCGCATAAAGCAGGCCTTCGGGCCGGAGGTGCCGGGGCTGCTGGGCTTCCTTGCGCTGGTCGTGGTGGTTTTTGGCCTGACCGCGCCAAATTTTCTGACGGCGGCGAACCTCGGCTCCATTGCTTATCAGCTTCCTGAGTTGGGAATACTTACGCTGGCGATGCTGATCCCCATCATTTCGGGCGGGTTCAATCTGGCGATCATCTACACGGCGAACATGGCCGGGCTGACACTGGCCTTCGTGCTGATGCAGTTCGGGGGCGTGGATGCCGGGGTGGGGGCGTTCTTGCTGGGGACAGTTCTGGCGCTGCTGGTGGGCGCGGCTTCGGGTGCGGCGATGGGGGCGGTGATCGCCTATATCGGGGCGCATCCGATCCTTGTTTCACTGGCCATGATGATCTTCCTGCGGGGGTTGGGCGAGTTCCTGACGAAGGGCGGGGATATATCCGGCTTTCCGCAATATCTGGCGGTGCTGGGGCATGGGTCGCTGCTGGGGGTTCCCGTGCCGCTGATCCTGTTCGGGCTTTGCGCGCTAGCCTGGCATATCCTGCTGACCCGCACGCGGCATGGCTTCGCCTCGCGGATGATCGGGTCGAACCTGAAGGCCACGACCTATTCGGGCGTGCATACCAAGCGGACGCTGGTGCTGATCTACACTCTGTCGGGCGTGATGTGTGCCATCGCGGGCATCCTGATGCTGTCGCGCTTCAACTCGGTCCGTGTGGGGCATGGCGAGGCGCTGCTCTTGGTCACGGTGCTGGCCTGTTTCCTTGGCGGGGTGGACCCGTTCGGGGGCTTCGGCCGCGTGGTGCCTGTGGTGATCGCACTGGTGGTGCTGCAGGTGCTGTCGTCGGGGCTGAACCTCTTGGGCGCGAACCAGCATCTGGCGACAGCGGTCTGGGGCCTGTTTCTGGTCGGCGTGATGATCCTGCGCTGGGGCGCGGGGCGATGGAAAGAACGAAAACGAGGGAGAGTGTAAAATGGAAGGTTTCGGCGTTCACACATCCATGTGGACCATGCATTGGGATCGCGCGGGGGCAGAGAAGACCATTCCCGCCGCCGCCGCCTACAAGATGGATTTCATCGAAATTGCGCTGCTGAACACGTCCATCGTGGATGCGGCGCATACGCGGGCGCTTCTGGAGAAGCATTCGATGCGCGCGGTCTGTTCTCTGGGCTTGCCGGAGAAGAACTGGGCGTCGGTCAACCCCGACGGTGCCGTCGAGCAGCTTTGCGACAGCATCGACAAGGCGGCGGAGATGGGGGCCGAGGCATTGTCCGGTGTCACCTATGGCGGGATCGGGCAGCGGACGGGCGTGCCGCCGACCATGGCGGAATATGACAACATCGCGCGGGCGCTGGCGGCGGCGGCGAAGCATGCGAAGAAGAAGGGGATCGCCTTCGGCATCGAACCCGTGAACCGCTACGAGAACCACCTGATCAACACCGGATGGCAGGCCAAGTGGATGATCGAGAAGGTGGGGGCGGACAACATCTTCATCCATCTCGATACCTATCACATGAACATCGAGGAGAAGGGCGCCGGGAACGGCATCCTCGATGCGCGGGAGCATCTGCGGTATATCCACCTGTCGGAGAGCGACCGGGGCACTCCCGGCGAGGGGACCTGCGACTGGGACGAGGTTTACGCGACGCTGGCGGCCATCGGCTTCAAGGGCGGGCTGGCGATGGAAAGCTTCATCAACATGCCGCCCGAAGTGGGTTACGGGCTGGCGGTCTGGCGGCCCGTGGCGGAAAACTTTCAGGAGGTGATGGACAAGGGCCTGCCCTTCCTGCGCAATAAGGCCAAGCAGTACAAACTGATCTGAGGGGCGACGTGACGGCACCATCCATCGACATCGCGGGTCTGGCAGAGCTTCTGGCGGACCGCGCCAAGGGCGGGGGGCGCGTGATCGCGGCCCTTGCCGGGGCGCCGGGGTCCGGCAAGTCCACCGTGGCGGAGCGTTTGTGCGACGCGCTGAACGCGCGTCAGGCGGGCATGGCGGCGGTGCTGCCGATGGATGGCTATCACTACGACGACTTGTATCTGGTGCCTGCGGGGCTGCGGCCAAGGAAGGGCGCGCCGGAGACTTTCGACGTGGGCGGGCTCTACCATACGCTGAAGCGGCTCCGGGCGCGGGATGAGGATTTCGTGGCCGTGCCCGTCTTCGACCGCGATATCGAGATCGCGCGGGCCGGGGCGCGGATGATCCCCGCCGATGTGCCGGTGATCGTGGCCGAGGGGAACTATCTGCTGCTGGGGCAGGAGCCTTGGTCGCGGCTGCGCCCCCTGTTCGACGTGGCGGTGCTGGTCGATGTGCCGGAACCCGTGCTGCGGGAACGGCTGACGGCGCGGTGGCGTCACTACGACCTGACGCTGGACGAGATCGCGTGGAAGCTGGACGGGAACGACCTGCCCAACGGGCGCTTCGTCATGGCCGAAAGCCGGGGCGAGGATTTCCGGCTGCCGAACGGATAGGGCATGGCAGGCGCGGGCAGCATCGCGGTTCTGGACGTCGGCAAGTCCAACGTGAAGCTCTCGGCCTGCGATATCGACGGGCATGTGGTGGAGACCTTGTCGGTCCCGAACCCCGTGCTGCCGGGGCCGCCGTGGCGGCATCACGATCTGAAGGCCTTGAACGCTTGGGTGCTGGCGGGCTTGGCCGCGCTGGGGTCGCGGCATCCCTTGGCGCATTTCGTGGCGTCGGGGCACGGGTCGGGCGGGGTGCTGGTGGGGGAGGACCCGGATGCTGGAGGCGACGGGGCGGTCCTGCCCATGGTGGATTACGAGCAGCCTTTGCCCGACGGGATGGCAGAGCGCTATGCGCCGCTGGCGGGGGATTTCCTCGACCGGGGGTCGGCAGTGATGATGGCCGCGACCCATACCGCGCGACAGATGTTCTGGGCGGAGGAGGCTTGCCCTGCGGAATTCGCGCGGGCGCGGTGGTGTCTGGGGATACCGCAGTATTGGGCGTGGCGGCTGACGGGCGTGGCGGTGAGCGAGGCGACGATCCTTGGCGCGCAGTCGCATTTGTGGAACGTAGCGCGGGGGCGGTGGTCGCCCATCGTCGCGGCGCGGGGCTGGGGGCGGTTGATGCCGCCCTTCGCGCTTGCGTCCGATGATCTGGGCGAGGTGCGCGATGCGCTGGTGGCGCGGGGCGTGCCGAGGATGCGGGTCCATGCGGGGGTGCATGACTCCAGCGCCAATTTCCACCGCTACCGCGCGGCGGGGATGGAGGGGCTATGCGTTCTCTCGACCGGGACATGGATCGTCGGGCTGGCGGATCGGATGGACCTGTCGCGGCTGGACGAGGCGCGGGGGATGACTTGCAACGCCGATGTGGCGGGGGCACCCGTGGGCGGGGCGCTGACGATGGGCGGGCGGGAATATGCCGCCGTCGCGGGGGATCAGGCAGAGGGGGGGCGGGTGGATCCTGCCGCCTTGGCGCGCCTGGTCGCGCGGGGGACGATGGCGCTGCCGTCCTTTGGCACGAATGACGGGCAGTTTCCGGGCACTGCGGGCAAGGGGCGGATCGTTGGCCCGCCGCCGGAAGGGGCTGCGGAGCGGCATGCGCTGGCGGTGCTTTACGTCGCGCTTCTGACGTTGGAATGCGGGAACAGGCTGGACCCGGAAAGACCGTGGGTTCTGGACGGGTCCTTCCTGCGCGATCCGGCCTTTGCGGCGCTGGTCGCGGCGCTGCGTCCGGGGCGCGAGACGCGGGTGAATGCCGAAGGCTATGGCATCGCGGCGGGGGCGGCGGCGCTCTGCCATCCTGACCGCGCGATGCCCGCGCCGGACCTGACCGAACCGCTGCCCCTGCCAGGGCTGCCGGACCTGACCGAATATGCCGCGCGCTGGCGCGGGCTTGCCAAGGAAGCAATGGGATGACGGACGAGAGAGCGCTGCGCGAGAAGATGGTCGCGACCTGCCGGAAGATGAACGAGACGGGGATCAATCAGGGGACGGCGGGGAACCTTTCGGTCCGCTTCGGGGACGGGTTCCTGATCACGCCCTCCTCGCTGCCCTATGACACAATGGTGCCGGAAGACCTTGTGATGATGTGGTGGGATGGCAGCTACGAAGGGCGCAGGCCGTCGTCGGAGTGGCGGTTCCACCGCGATATCCTTAAGGCGCGGACGGATGTGAACGTTGTGCTGCATTGCCACTCCCTGTTCGCCACTTCCGTCGCCTGCCACCACCGCACCATCCCTGCCTTCCATTACATGGTGGGCGTGATGGGCGGCACCACGCTGCGCTGCGCCCGCTATGCCACCTTCGGCACGCAGGCCCTGTCCGATGCCGCGCTGGAGGCGCTGGAGGATCGCATGGCCTGCCTGCTGGGACAGCATGGGCAGATCAGTCTGGGCACGACGCTGGAGGGCGCGCTGTGGATGGCGGTGGAGGTGGAGACGCTGGCGCGCATGTATCAGCAGGCGCTGGTGCTGGGCGAGCCGCCCGTCCTGTCGGATGAGGAGATGGAGCGGGTGATCGCGCAGATGAAGCGCATGTCCTATGGCATGGGGCCAGAGGAGGAGGGGTCGAACGACGTGGCCCGTCCACGCCACTCGTCCTGACAGAGCGGTTCCAGTCTAGGGAAACTGCTGCCACATCGACATTTGGCCCACCGGCGTGGCGCTGGTGCCGATGGCACCATCCGACCTGTTGCGCAAGGAATACCAAGCCGAGACGTTCCGGATGGAGGCGGTGAAAAGCAGTCTTTCCTGCACGCGTGACAGGGCCCGCGGTTTGCCGAAGGTGTCGCCGAAGACCCAGACCCGATCCCCCGCATCGCGGTAGAAGGCCACCATGTGCAATTCATCCGCGCTGGCTTTCGGGCTGTCTGTGATCAGCAGGCCAAGCCGGTCGGCAGGGATGCCCGCACAGACCGCCAGATGCGCGGCGGTGATTGCCATGTCCTCGCAGTCGCCGTCGACCCGCTTTCCCGCAAGGACGTCGCCAGTCAGCAAGGCCCAGCGGTCACCCCCGGAATCGGCGCGAAAGATCAAGCGCTTGCGCAGGAGGTCGTCGATGCGTCGGATGGAGTCGAACCCGTCACCCCGTGGCCAGCCGCTTGCGGCATAGACCTCGCGGTAGTCGCGGCACCCGGCGAGGTCTGGGTGGCGCTGCATCAGTCCGCGCGCCTGCGGCACCGAAATGGCCGGACCGGAGGTAGGGGGCATGGACTCGAACCCGCTTGCGGGGAGGGCCATGAGGATCGAAGTCGCTGTCAGAATCGCGCGGAACATGCCTTCGCCCATTTCGCAGGGCGATCCCTGCGGTGAGGATTGTGATAGGTCTCACTGGACAACAACGGTTGCGAGGGGCTGGCTTTTACCCGTGGACAATCCAGACCGTTGAAATTCGCTAGGCCATGCAACTGCAGGTGATTACTAAACTCTCAATATGGCAGTAATTGGGCGCTGCCTTCGCGGCCGTGTTCGCAGGGCGTGAAATCGGTTTCACCCTTCTTGCCCTTCCCCCTCGGCTTTGCAATCTTGCGCCAGACCGGGGAGGAGGGAGTAAGGGGAATGCTGGACCTGCCGGAGTCGGGGGTATTCGTCGGGCGAGCCTGGCGGCGGGGTGTCGGGCCTGCGCTGGTGACCGTCCGGGATGGCGCTTTGGTGGATATCACGACTGCTGCCGCCCCCACGATGCGCGACCTGTTGGAGCGCGAGGATCTCATCGCGCATGTGCATGGCTGTGCCGGAGAGGTGATCGGCGATCTTGCCGAGGTCGCCGCTGCCTCGATCGAGGCGCGGGGGGGCACGACGCGGCTTTTGGCGCCGGTCGATCTGCAGGCGATCAAGGCCTGTGGCGTGACCTTTGCGCGGTCCATGCTGGAGCGGGTCATCGAAGAACGGGCGGGTGGCGATCCCGCACGGGCCGAGGACATTCGTGCCCGGGTGGCCGGGGTGATCGGGGACAGCCTGCGCAACCTTGTGCCGGGATCGGAAAAGGCGGCGGAGGTCAAGGCCCTGCTGCAGGCCGAGGGGCTGTGGTCTCAGTATCTTGAGGTAGGGATCGGCCCGGATGCCGAGGTCTTCACCAAGGCCCCACCGATGGCAGCGGTGGGCTGGGGTGCAGGCGTTGGCCTGCATCCGGTGAGCAAATGGAACAACCCGGAGCCGGAGGTGGTGCTGGCGGTGGCCTCGACGGGGCGGATCGTCGGCGCGACGCTGGGCAACGACGTGAACCTGCGGGATGTGGAGGGGCGGTCGGCGCTGCTTCTGGGCAAGGCCAAGGACAACAACGCCTCGGCCGCCATCGGGCCGTTCATACGGTTGTTCGACGAAGGCTTCACGCTGAACGATGTGCGCCGGATGGAGTTGACGCTGCAGGTCACGGGCGAGGATGGGTTCGTATTGGAGGGGCGCTCTTCCATGCCGAGATCAGCCGCGATCCGGCGGATCTGGTGGCGCAGACAAGGGGGGCGCATCATCAGTATCCTGACGGATTCGTGCTGTACTGCGGGACGATGTTCGCCCCGGTACAGGACCGGGACGCGCCGGGGCAGGGCTTCACCCATCACATGGGTGATGTGGTGACGATCCATGCGCCCGCGCTGGGCACCCTGCGCAATACGGTACGTCTGGCGACGGAACTGCCGGAATGGACCTTTGGCGCGGGGGCCTTGATGCGGAATCTTGCGGCGCGCGGCCTGTTGTGACGGGGCGGTGACTTGACCCTTGCGGCAGGCGATGCCATGCCGCGTAGGCACGTCCGGAGGAGGAAACCATGCCCGTCTATCGTTCCCGCACCACCACTCATGGCCGCAACATGGCCGGCGCCCGTGGCCTGTGGCGCGCGACCGGCATGAAGGACGGCGATTTCGGCAAGCCGATCATCGCCATCGTCAACAGCTTCACCCAGTTCGTCCCGGGGCACGTCCACTTGAAGGACCTCGGCCAGATGGTTGCGCGCGAGGTCGAGGCGGCGGGTGGCGTCGCCAAGGAATTCAACACCATCGCGGTCGATGACGGCATCGCGATGGGGCATGACGGGATGCTTTACTCGCTGCCGTCGCGCGAGATCATCGCGGACTCGGTCGAGTACATGGTCAACGCCCATTGCGCCGATGCGATGGTCTGCATCTCGAACTGCGACAAGATCACGCCCGGCATGCTGATGGCGGCGATGCGGCTGAACATTCCGGCGGTCTTCGTCTCCGGCGGGCCGATGGAGGCGGGCAAGGCCATCGTGAAGGGCCGCGAGCTGGCGCTGGACCTTGTGGATGCGATGGTCGTCGCGGCGGATGAGAGCTACACGGACGAAGAGGTCGAGGCGATCGAGAAGGAAGCCTGCCCGACCTGCGGCTCCTGCTCCGGCATGTTCACGGCGAATTCGATGAACTGCCTGACCGAGGCGCTGGGCCTTTCGTTGCCGGGGAACGGGTCGACGCTTGCCACCCATGCCGACCGCAAGCGCCTGTTTGTCGAGGCGGGGCATCTGATCGTCGATCTGGCGAAGCGTTACTACGACCAGAACGACGACAGCATCCTGCCGCGCAACGTGGCGAACAAGAAGGCGTTTGAAAACGCGATGGCGCTGGATATCGCGATGGGCGGGTCCACCAACACCATCCTGCACATCCTTGCGGCAGCGCATGAGGGCGGGATCGACTTCGATCAGGACGACATCGACGCCCTGTCGCGCAAGGTGCCGTGCCTGTGCAAGGTGGCCCCCGCCAAGCAGGACGTCCATATGGAGGATGTCCACCGCGCGGGCGGGATCATGGCGATCCTTGGCCAGTTGGACAATGCGGGCCTCCTGCACCGCGACTGCGTGACGGTGCATTCGCCCACGATGGGTGCGGCGCTGGATCATTGGGACATCAGCCGGACGAACCACGAAAGCGTGCGGCATTTCTTCAAGGCAGCACCGGGGAATGTGCGGTCGGCAACGGCCTTCTCGCAGGACAAGCGCTATGCGGAACTGGACCTCGACCGCGAGAAGGGCGTGATCCGGTCGGCGGAACATGCCTTCACCAAGGAGGGCGGTCTGGCCGTGCTGAAGGGTAATATCGCGCTGGACGGCTGCATCGTGAAGACGGCGGGGGTGGATGAGTCGATCTTCGTCTTCTCCGGCCCGGCGAAGGTCTATGAATCGCAGAACGACGCCGTGGCTGGCATCCTGAACAACGAGGTGAAGGCGGGCGACGTGGTGGTGATCCGCTACGAAGGGCCGAAGGGCGGGCCGGGGATGCAGGAGATGCTCTATCCCACCAGCTATCTGAAATCGAAAGGTCTGGGGAAGGTCTGCGCGCTGCTAACCGACGGGCGTTTCTCGGGCGGGACGTCGGGGCTCTCGATCGGCCATGCCTCGCCGGAGGCGGCGTCGGGTGGTGCGATCGGGCTGGTGCGGGATGGCGACATGATCGACATCGACATCCCCAGCCGCACGATCAACCTGCGGATTTCGGACGCGGAGCTTGCCGAACGCCGCGCCGCGCAGGACAAGCTGGGCTGGAAGCCCGCCAAGCCTCGCCCGCGCAAGGTGACGACCGCGCTGAAGGCCTATGCGCTGTTCGCGTCCTCGGCCGACAAGGGCGCGGTGCGGGTGCTGCCTGAGGGCGCGTGAACCTTGGTTCGAAAGTGAAAGAGGAAGGGCGCCCGTTGCGGCACCCTTGTTCATTTTCTGTCCGAGAATATCCTTAGGGGGTGAGGCGCACCACGCCGAAGCGGGGCGAGGCCCCCCGCGACGGGGATCACCAGCGTTGGTGGACATGCGGCGCGATGAGGCGGGTGTAAACCTCGCGGCAGGCATCCATCGTGGCGGCGGGCAGGGGGGCGAGCGTATCGGCCCCGGCATTCGCGATGCTTTGCGCAGGCGTGCGGGCGCCGGGGATTACCACGGTCGCGGCCTCTTCCATCAGGATCCAGCGCAGGGCGAATTGCGCCATCGTGGCCCCTTGGGGGACGAGGGGGCGGAGTTCCTCGACCGCTTGCAGCGCCACGTCATAGGGGACGCCGGAGAAGGTTTCGCCCACGTCGAAGGCCTCGCCATGGCGATTGAAGTTGCGGTGGTCGTCGGCGGCGAAGGTACTGGCGGCGGTCATCTTGCCCGTGAGCATGCCTGAGGCGAGGGGGACGCGGATGATGGTGGCGACGTTCCGGGCCTTCGCCTCGCGGAAGAAGAGCGAGGCGGGGCGCTGGCGGAAGAGGTTGTAGATGATCTGGACCGAGGCGCAGCCGGGATATTCGATGGCCTTCAGCGCCTCTTCGACCTTTTCGACGGAGACGCCCCATTGGGCGATTTTTCCTTTGGTTTTCAGGTTCTCTAGCCCGTCGAAGAGGGCGGGGGTGTAGTAGACCTCCGTCGGCGGGCAGTGGAGTTGCACGAGGTCGAGGCAATCGACGCCCAAGTTCGTCAGGCTGCGGTCGATGAAGGCTTCGATGTTTTCAATGGTATAGCCGGAGGCGATGTGGGGCGAGAGGCGGCGGCCGGCCTTGGTCGCGACGAAGGGCTTCGCCCCGCCGCGCGATTTCAGCACGTCGCGGATGATGCGTTCCGAGCGGCCGTCGCCATAGACATCCGCCGTGTCGATGAAGGTCATGCCGGCGTCGAGGGCGGCTTCCAGCGTCGCCTTCGCTTCGGCCTCGGACACGTCGCCCCAGCTGCCGCCGATGGCCCATGCCCCGAAGCCGATGCGGGTGGTGGTCTTGCCGGTCTTGCCGAATTGGGTGGTCGAGAGGGTCATGTCACGCTCCATTGCCGAATAGCGCGGTCCGTTCCGGCCCGCATTCCTTTCCTGTCGCCTCCGCTGCCGCGTCGGCTCCGCAGGGGGGCGTTCCGCCCCCGGCACCGTTCCGGTGCCTCCCCCTGAGGGTATTTGGGCCGAGACGAAGCCGGGATCAGGTGCGGATGCCCGAGAATTTCTGCTGCCAGTCCGCGCGTTCCTCGTCCGTGATCTTGCGGAAGAGGTTTTCGGGGACGGTGAAGTGGTGGCCTGCGGGCAGGGCCCGGAGGGCGGCGGGGACGTCTTCGGGCCATGTCCAGTCGTCCGATCCCATCGCCTGCATCATGGTGGCGGCGGCGTCGGGGATGAAGGGTTGGGACAGGATCGCGTAGACGCGGATGAGGTTGAGGGAGAGGCGGACGATCGCCTCGGCCCGTGCGGGGTCGGTCTTGACGGCGGACCATGGGGCGGCGGCTTGCAGGTATTCGTTGCCGATCACCCAGATCGCGCGCAGTTCGGCGGCGGCCTTGCGCACCTCCATCTGGGCCATCAGCGCCTCGTAGTCGCGGATGCGGGCGCCGAGGTCGGCGATCAGTGCGGTTTCGTCAGGGGTGAAGGCGCCGCCTTCGGGGATGGTTTCGCCGAGTTTGGACTTTGCGAATTTGGTGACGCGGGAGACGAAGTTGCCGAGGACATCGGCGAGGTCCTTGTTCACCGAGGCTTGGAAATTCTCCCAGGTGAATTCGCTGTCGGAGTTTTCGGGGGCATGGGAGAGGAGCCACCAGCGCCAGTAGTCGGCGGGCAGGATGGAGAGCGCCTGATCCATGAAGACGCCGCGCCCTTGGGAGGTGGAGAACTGGCCGCCGTCATAGTTGAGGTAATTGAAGGACTTGAGGTAGTCGACGAGTTTCCACGGCTCGCCGGAGCCGAGGATGGTGGCGGGGAAGGAGAGGGTGTGGAAGGGGACGTTGTCCTTGCCCATGAACTGGTAATAGGTGACGTCCTGCGCGCCCTTGTCGGTGCGCCACCAGCGTTCCCATGCCGCATCGTCCAGACCGTTCGCGTCGGCCCATTCGGCGGTGCCCGCGATGTATTCGATGGGGGCGTCGAACCAGACGTAGAAGACCTTGCCTTCCATGCCCGGCCAGTCTTCGCTGCCCTTCTTGACCGGGATGCCCCAGTAGAGGTCGCGGGTGATGCCGCGATCCTGCAGCCCGTCGCCGTCGTTCAGCCATTTCTTGGCGATGGAGGTGGTCAGGATCGGCCAGTCGGTTTTCGAGTCGATCCACGCCTCCAGCTTGTCCCGCAGGGCGCGCTGTTTGAGGTAGAGGTGTTTGGTTTCCCGCACTTCCAGATTGGTGGAGCCGGAGATGGAGGAGCGCGGATTGATCAGGTCGGTCGGGTCGAGCTGTTTCGTGCAGTTCTCGCACTGGTCGCCGCGCGCGGAGTCGTAGCCGCAATTGGGGCAGGTGCCGGTGATGTAGCGGTCGGGCAGGAAGCGGTTGTCGTCGATGGAAAAGACCTGCTTTTCAGAGACTTCCGCGATCAGGCCGTTTTCGGCCAGACGCCCCGCGAAATGCTGGGTCAGGCGGTGGTTGCGTTGCGAGGAGGAGCGTCCGAAATGGTCGAAGGACAGGCGGAAGCCCTTGGCGAGGTCGGCCTGCACCTTGTGCATCTCGGCGCAATATTCCTCCACCGGCTTGCCGGCCTTGGCGGCGGCGAGTTCGGCGGGGGTGCCATGTTCGTCGGTGGCGCAGATGAACATCACCTCATGCCCGCGGGCGCGCATGTAGCGGGCGAAGAGGTCGGCGGGCAGCTGGGAGCCGACGAGGTTGCCCAAGTGCTTGATCCCGTTGATGTAAGGGATGGCGGAGGTGATCAGAATCCGTGCCATGTCGCGCGCCTTTCGTCCCGATGCGGGCGTTGTTTAACGCGGGGGGAGGGCGAGGGCCAGAGGCTTGCCGCGCGGGGGGAAGATTCCGGTGCGCCTATGGTTGGTCCGGCCCCGGCATGAGGGGGTGGGGCACGGGGTCCTTGGCGCGGAAGAGATGGGCGCGGAAGATGTCGAGGTAGGAGCGGTAGACGTACCCTTCGTTACGACGCTGGTAATGTTCGCGGTTGGCTGCATAGAGCGCGGGCAGGCGATACCACGGCACGGCGGGGTGCATGTGGTGGACGACATGCAGGTTGTTGTTCAGGAAAAGAAGGGCGAGGGGGCCGCGATCCTCGATGATCACGGTGCGGGCGCGGGCGGCCTCGTGCGCGCGGTGTTCGAGGAAGGTGCGGATCTTGAGCAGGGCATGGCCGATGAAGGCCGCAAGGAGATAGGCCCACCATGACATGGCCGCAGCCCAGAGCCAGAGGATCACCAGAGCAAGCCCGCCCAGATGCAGTGCCCAGTCGCGGCGCAGGCCCGGATCGTTGCGGCGGATCGCCTTCGCCTCGGTCACCAGCCAGAGGATGTTGCCGAGGATGGGCCCCAGCGTGATGCGGCCGAAGAGCGTATTGTTGAAGCGGAACAGGGCCTTGTGGATGCGGGGCAGGCGCGCCCAGACCGCCGGATCGAGGTAGTTCGATTCCGGGTCGTCATAGGGATCGGTCAGGATCGGATCATGGTGATGGGCAAGGTGGGTGTCGCGGAAACGGCCATAGGGAACGGTCAGGTTCAGCGCAGGGAAGGCCAGCGCCTCGTTCAGCAGGCGGGAGCGGAAGGGGTGGCCGTGCAGGATCTCGTGCTGCAGCGAGGAAAACTGCGCGATGGCGAGACCCGTCAGCAGGATGCCGAGCAAGGGGAACAGGGCAAAGGCGGCGGTGGTGCCGATCGCCCAGACGGCATAGGTGGCGAGGAGGAGGAGGAGCGTGGGCCATTCGATGGCAGGTGCGGCGTTGCGCAAGATGGGTTTTCCCTTTGCCTGACGAGGGAAGGAATAGCACTTGCGCTGCGGGGCCTGAATTCGGAGGATGCGCAACATAAAGTCAATTATGGTGACTATTGTCACCATCGGGGGCGAAAATGGACAAGCGCGATCGGTCGGCGCTGTTTCGGGCGCGGCTGGCGGAGGCGATGGCCGACAAGGGCATGAGCCGGGCGGCGTTGGCGCGGGCGGCGGGGGTGGACCGGTCCACCCTGTCGCAGCTTTTGGCGACGGGCACGCGGCTCCCCAATGCCCAGCTTGCGGCGGATTGCGCGCAGGCGCTGGGCATTTCGGCGGACTGGCTTTTGGGCCTGACGGGGCGGCCCGAACCCATCGCCGATCTATTGGCCACAAGCCTTACCGTGACGGAAGCGCCCCGCGCGCTGATCGACGAGACGATCTTCGGCTGGCACCGGGAGGCGGCGGGATACAAGATCCGTCATGTTCCGGCGACGCTGCCCGACATGCTCAAGACCCGCGCGATGGTGGAATGGGAGTATCGCCCGCAACTGGGGCGGACGGCGGAACAGGCGCTGGGGGCATTCGCGGACCGGCTGCACTGGATGCGACAGGCGCGGTCGGATTACGAAATTGCCCTGCCTTTGCATGAGCTTGCGGGCTTTGCCGAGGGGACGGGATACTACGAGGGCCTGCCCGCCGCGATCCGGGCGGAGCAGATGGACAGGTTCATCCTGCTGACCGAGCAGCTTTACCCTTCGCTGCGGCTGTATCTGTTCGATGCGCGGCGGGTGTTTTCGGCCCCGGTCACGATCTTTGGCCCGCTGCTGGCGGTGGTCTATCTGGGGCGGCATTACCTTGCCTTCCGCGACAGCGCGCGGGTGGAGTCGATCAGCCAGCATTTCGACTGGCTGGTAAAGGAGGCGGCCTTTAGCGCGCGGGATGTGCCCGCCCATCTGCGGGCGCTGCGGGATCGCATTCCCGCCTGATGAAGAGGCACCCTGCAGAGGTCGTTAACCCCGGCCTCGGGGGGTGGTGGCGGCAGGTTTCCGGCGTGCCACAGGCCGTGCCGTATTCTGTGCCGCAGGTTGTGCATACGCGGCGGGCTGTGCCGCAACGGAGCGTTAAGGTTAACGCGCGCCGGCGGAAGGGCGGGATCAGGGGAGGCGGAAGGGCGGGATCAGGGAAACTGCACGAAACGGTTCAGGTCATAGCCGTTCCAGGCGAGGACGTCGCGCGCGCCCTTGAGGCGATCCCAGGGGATCGGGCCGCCACGGTTGAGGACGAGGCCGAAGCTGCCATCCGGCGTGCCGATGACGAGGGTGCGCAGGTCGGCATCGGCCCAGAGCAGCCACCATTCGCGGTCGAGCGGTGCGGGGGCCTTGACCGGGGTCAGCCGTCCGGGGCCGGTGATGCGGAGGGGGGTGCGGAGCGAGAGGTCCTGCCCGTTCACGCAGAGCCGGGCGGACAGGGTCAGGCCGCCGGGGCCGGGGGTGATCTGGGCCGCGCCGGGCGCGCAGGCGGGGCGGCCCGCGGCGGCGAAGGTGGCCGTCTGCGGCCATGTGCCGTTCAGGGTGGAGAGGTCGAGGACGGCGTTGGAATAGATCGGCCCGTCGCGGCGGAAGCCGTCGCGCTGCACGGTGGCGGGGGCGCAGGCGGCAAGGAGGAACAGGAGGGCGGCGGTCAGTCGAGGCACAGGGTCACCTCCGCGCCGTTGTCCATGAGGACGGCGTTGCAGCCGAACATGGGGGTGAAGGGCGCGCAGGTGCGGGAGCGGGCGAGGCATTCGCCCTGACAGTCGGTCTTGCTGTCACAGCGTCTGCCGGAATCGCGGGTCTTGCGGATGCAGGCCATGGCATCGCCATTGCCGGTGCGGGACCAGACGCCGCCATCATCCTCGCAGGCGATCTGCGAGGGGCTTTTGGGGATGGGGGTGGCCAGCGGTTCGGGGAGGGGGGTGGGGTCGGCGGTCGCCTCGGCTGCGGTTGCGGGCGGTTCCGCGGGTTCGGCGGTTGCGGTCGGGCTGGGGCTGGCAGAGGTGGCGGAAGGCGCAGCGGAAGGGGTGGGGGCCGGGGCGTCCAGCGTGGTGGTGGTGATCGCCTCGCCCATCAAGTCGGCGGGGGCCGCGGTTGCGGGCGCGCGGTCGCGGCCCGGCAGGGAAAGCTGGCAGGCGGCCAGCAGGGGGAGGGCGAGGGCAAGGGTCAGAAGGGCGCGGCGCATCGGTCTTCCTGCGGGGGCTGGGGACAGATGGGCAGAAGCGGGGCCGCGATGCAAGCCCGTGCGGCGGCCTTGTGATCACGAAGCGCGGAAGGTCGGGGCCGAGAGAAGCGGCTTGGTCTTCGTCTCGGCCCAAATACCCAAAAGGCGCGGGCGGTCAGTAGGGCTGCGGATGGTCGCGATGGGCGAGGGCGATGTCGTCCAGCACCTCGTCGGAGAGGGTCAGGCTGGCGGCATCGAGGGCGGTCTTGAGCTGTTCCAGCGTGGTCGCGCCGAAGATCGGGATGCAGGGGAAGGGGCGCTGGCGGCAGAAGGCCAGCGCCATCTGCGCGGGGTCGAGGCCGTGGCGGGCGGCGATGCCCAGATAGGCGGCGACGGCGGGGAAGACGCGGGGGGTGATGCGGCCGCCCAGTTGCGGGTTGAGGCTGCGGCGCGATCCGTCGGGGATGACGTCGCCTGCGTATTTCCCGGTGAGGAGGCCCGTGGCGAGGGGGGAGAAGGCCAGCAGGGGCAGGTTTTCGGCCACGGAAAGCTCGGCCCAGTCGCTGTCGAACTGGCGGCAGAGGAGGGAATATTCGTTCTGCACCGAGGCCATCCGGGGCAGGCCGTGGATCTCGGCCAGATGGAGCCAGCGGGCGGTGCCCCAGACGCTGTCGTTCGACAGGGCGATGTGGCGGATCTTGCCGGCGCGGATCAGGTCATCGGCGGTGCGCAGGATGTCGAGCATGTGGTCGGTGACCTCTGCCCGGTCGAGGGGGTGGGGGTCGTAGTCCCAGATCTGGCGGAAGTGATAGCTGCCGCGATTGGGCCAGTGCATCTGGTAGAGGTCGATGACATCGGTCTGCAGGCGTTTGAGCGAGGCATCGACCGCCGCGCGCATCGTGGCGCCGGTGATGGGGGCGCCGTCGCGGACGGCCTTCTGCCCTTCGCCGGTGATCTTTGTGGCGATGACCAGCCGATCGCGCCCTTTGCGGGAGGCGAGCCATGTGCCGATGATCTCTTCGGTGCGGCCCACGGTTTCGGCGGTGATGGGGTTCACGGGATACATTTCCGCCGTGTCCCAGAAAGTGCAGCCGTGACCCAGCGCCATGTCCATCTGGGCGTGGCCCTCGGCCTCGGTATTCTGGGTGCCCCAGGTCATGGTGCCGAGGCAGAGTTCCGAGACCATCAGGTCGGTCGCGCCGAGGCGGATCTGTTTCATGGCGGGGTCCTTTCAGCCTGTCCGTTCCGGGGGGAGCGTAGCGGTGTGGGTGGCGGGGGCAAGGGGCTGTAGGATGGATTGAGAACGAAAAGTGAACATGCTAGGTTTGTCGGCATGAGTCCGTCGATCCTTTCCCTTCCCGGCCCGCGTGATCGCGGGATGGTGCCGATGCCCGGCGGGGCGGGGCTGGGCATTGGGCTTGCGCGGGGGCGGGTGCATGAGTTCCGGGGGCCGTCGCGCGTGGCGCTGGCGGTGCAGGTGATGGGGGAATGCGCGGGACCTGTCCTGTGGATCACGCCGGGCTGGCAGGCGGAGCGGCTCTATCCCGCCGGGGTGGCGGACCATGCCGATCCGGGGCGGCTGATCTGTGCAAGGGCGCGGCGGCCGGAGGATATCCTTTGGGCGATGGAGGAGGGGCTGCGGTCCGGCGCGGTGCCTCTGGTGGTGGCCGAGATGCCCGCCGCGCCCGCGCTGACGCCGGTGCGCCGGTTGCAACTGGCGGCCGAGGCTGGGACGGAGGCGGCGCATCACGCGGGGCGGGGTGTGGCGCCGCTGGGGCTGATGCTGACGGGGGGGGAGGAGGTGGCGGCGGGGGCGGAAAGCCGCTGGCGGATGGCGCCCCTGCCTTCGGGATCGACGCTTCTGGAGGAGTGGGGTCCGGTCTGGCGGCTGGAGCGGGAGCGGGCGCGGGGGGCCGCGCCTGCGGCATGGCGGCTGCGGCGCGAGGGGCGCGGGGCGCAGTTGGAGGGGGTGGCGGGGTGAACCCCGCCCTGCCGGGGAGGGCGGTGAGGGGGAAAGCGAAATCTGGCGCAGATTTCGCGTCGATTTCTGCACGCAGAAATCGGGGGGGGGCGTGGTGAGAGGGGTATGAAGCGTGGTGGCGGGGTGAACCCCGCCCTACAGGGGAGGCTGGTGGGGGGGACGGCGAAATCTGGCGCAGATTTCGCGGCGATTTCTGCACGCAGAAATCGGGGGGGCGTGGTGTGAGGGGTATCAAGCATGGTGGCGGGGTGAACCCCGCCCTACAGGGGAGGCTGGTGAGGGGGAAAGCGAAATCTGGCGCAGATTTCGCGGCGATTTCTGAACGCAGAAATCGGGGTCACGCGTGGTGCCGGGGTGCGGGGCAAAGTTGGCGGGGGGACCCCGCCCTGTGGTGCGACGCCGGGGGACCGGAATTTGCGTCAAATTCCGCCCCGGTTTTTGCGTCAAAAACCGGCTGGGGCAGGTCAGGCCAGACGGCGGAAAGTCGGGACGGGGCCGGAATTGTCGAAGAAGGGCACGCCCTCGTCGGGATGGCCTGCGGCCAGCGCGGTGATCTCGGCCAGCACCACCTCGGTGATGAAGGGCAGGTCGAGGGCGCGGGCCTCGCCCGTGTCGATCCAGTGGAGATGCGAAAGTTCGTCCGAGGCGGCGGAGAAATCCTCGGGGTCGCCGGCGATGCGGTCGGCCTCGATCAGGAAGAAGCGCGCGTCGAAGCGGCGGGAGCGGCCGGGGGGCGTGATGGCGCGGAAGATGAAGCGCAGCGCGGGGGTGGGGGCGGGAGCGAGGGTGAGGCCCGTCTCCTCCTGCAACTCGCGCAGGGCGGCGATGGCGAGGGCGGCGGGGGAGGGGGCGGGGTCGGGCAGGTGCAGGCCCAGACGCGCGATGCAGGGATCGGCGAGCAGGCCGGGGGCGAGGGGGCGGTTATCGCCCGCATCGACGCCGCCACCGGGGAAGACGTATTTCGAGGGCATGAAAGCCGCGCCCGCGCCGCGCTGGCCCATCAGGACCTGCGGTCCTTGCCGGGTGCGGCGCAGAAGGACGGTCGTCGCGGCGGGGCGGATCGCCTCGGCCGCCGCCTGATCCGTCACGCCCTGCCTCCGAAACCGTGCATCCGTTTCGCCCATTGCACCGCCACCAATGCCCCCTTCAGCCGGGGCAGAAGGTAGAGCGAAAGCGCCACCGTGCCCACCGAAAAGACGGAGGCCAGCACCAGCGGATCGGGGCGGTATCGGGTGAAGGCCCAGAGGATGATCGGGGCCATGAGGTGGCCGACGATCAGGATCGTGAGATAGGCCGGGCCGTCATCGGCGCGCTGGTGATGCAGCGCCTCGCCGCAGACGGGGCAGATTTCGCGGACCTTGAGATAGCCGCGCAGCATCGGGCCGGAGCCGCAGCAGGGGCAGCGGCGGCGCCAGCCGCGCAGCATGGCCTGACGGAGCGGACGGTCTTCGAGGAGATCTTCGCGCAATTCTTCCTGCGGGATCTGTCCTTCGGGCATCGGGGTCGTCCTGTGGCAGCGGAGAGGGTCGAGAGGGCGATGCCTAGCGCGGCATTGTGCAGCGCGCGAGGGGACAGATCGCCACATCGGGATGTATGGGCGGATTTTTGGCACCTCTGCCGACGGAATGGGCAAGCGGCGGCGTTAGACGTTCAGAAGGGCGGCAGAGGGATGCATTGCCCGAGCAGGAGATGACGACGATGACGAAGATGCGCAGTGCTTTCGTGATGCTGGCCTTGGCTGCGGTGACCGGTGCCTCGCTGTCCACCGCCGCGCTGGCGGACCGGATGGGTGACGGGCCGATGGGCATGGGCGGCGGGATGGGCGGGCCGGGCTTTGGCCTTGGCGGGCTGGATTTCGCCACGATGGATGCCGACAAGGACGGCAAGATCACGCAGGCCGAGATCGACGCCTTCCGCGCGGCGGAAGTGACGGCGATGGATGCCGACAAGGACGGCAAGCTTTCGGCGGCGGAACTGTCGGCCATGCAGATGAAGCGCATGACGGCGGCGGCGGATGACATGGCCGCGCGCATGATCGAGCGGCTGGATGCGGATGGCGACGGGCTGTTGACGGCGGCGGAGATGGCCACGCGTCCGGCACCGGACCGGATGTTCGGCATGGCCGATGCCGATGGTGACGGCGCGCTGACACAGGAGGAGATCGACGCCGCGCGGGCGCAGATGGCCGAGATGCGTCAGGGCCGGGGCAGCGATGGCCGGGGCCATGGCGAAGGGCGCGGGCATGGCCGGGGCTGGTTCTTCAACGAGTGATGCGGCCGACCGCGCGCCCCGGTGGCGGGGCGCGCGGGACATTTGCGCCGTGACGGCGGACAGGATAAGCCCGGAACAGGATGGACATGCCGCGCGACATGCAGGCCGAAGCCTTGGCGGGTGCCTCTGACGAGGCGCTTCTGGCACGCTATGCCGCGGGGGAACCCGCGGCGGCGCGCGTCCTGACGCTGCGTCTGACGCCGAGGGCTCTGGGCTATGCCGCGCGGATGCTGGGCGATGCGGCGGAGGCCGAGGACGTGGCGCAGGAGGCCATGCTGCGGCTGTGGCGCGCGGCCCCCGGCTGGCGGGCGGGCGAGGCGCAGGTTTCCACATGGCTTTATCGCGTGGTGACGAACCTGTGCATGGACCGTCTGCGGGCGCGGCGGCGGCGGCCTGCGGCGGCGCTGGACGAGGCGCCGGAGGTGCCGGATGGTGCCAAGGGCGCGGAGGCGGGGCTGATCGAGGCGGATCGCATGGTCGCGCTGCAGGCCGCGCTGGACGCGCTGCCCGAGCGGCAGCGGCAGGCGGTGGTGTTGCGGCATATCGAGGGATTGGCAAATCCGGAGATCGCCGCCGTGATGGAGATCGGCGTGGAGGCGGTGGAAAGTCTGACCGCCCGCGCCAAACGGGCGCTGACGGCGATATTGTCGGGGCGGCGCGAGGAGTTGGGCTATGACGACAAGGCATGAGGACGGGATGACGGAGGCGGGGCTGGACGATCTGTTCGCCGAGGCGCGCGCCGCGCGGCCTGTGCCTTCCGAGGCGTTCATGGCGCGGGTGATGGCGGAGGCGCTGGCCGAGCAGCCGCGGGGCGCGGCCGTGGTGGCGTCTGCCGTGCCGCAGACGGGGCCGGGGGCAGGGCTTTGGGCGCGGCTGGTCTGGGCCTTTGGCGGGGCGGGTGCTTTGGCCGGGATGGGGACGGCGGCAGCGGCGGGACTTTACATCGGTTTCGTGCAGCCTGTCGGGTTGTCGGGGATCGAGGAGGCGATGCTGGGCACGCCGCTGGAGACGGTGGAACTGATCCCTTCGGTGGATGCGCTTCTGGGCGGGAATTGAGCGATGAGCGAGACGATGGAACAGCCGAACACGCCGCCCGCAGCGGGGGCGAAGGTGGGCAAGGGGCTGCGGATCGCGCTGGGCGTTTCGGTGGCGTTGAACCTGCTGGTGGCGGGGCTGGTCGCGGGGGCGCTGCTGCGTGATGGCGGCCCGCGCGAGCGGATGGTGCGGGATCTGGATTTCGGACCCTTTACCGAGGCGCTGACGCCCGAGGACCGGGCGGAGTTGCGGCGGGCCTATGTGGCGCGCAGCCCCGATCTGCGCGCGGCGCGGCGCGAGATGCGGGCCGATCTGGAGGAATTCCTTGCGGTGCTGCGGGCCGAGCCTTTCGATCCTGCCGCGCTGCAGCGGGTGATGGAGAACCAGCAGGGCCGACTGGCGCAGCGGATCGAGCTGGGGCAGGAACTTCTGCTGGAGCGGCTGGCGGCGATGGACGGGCGCGAGCGCGGGGCCTTTGCCGATCGGCTGGAACGGCGGTTGCGGCGCGGTGGCGGGCCGGAGGGGGACGGCGAAGGCCGCGGGCCGGGCGAGTGATGCCGTGACCGGTGCCGAGGCCGGTGCCGGGGCCGGTCAGGCGGCGGAGCGGTGAACGATGACCCGGTTGCGCCCCTGAAGCTTGGCCTCGAGCAGGGCGCGGTCTGCCTTTTCCACGGCATCGTCGGGCAGGGTGCCGGGGCGGCCGATGGCCAGCCCGATGGAGATGCTGACCGTGACGCACTGGCCGGACGGCAGCAGGATCGGCGCGGTCACGATATCCTGGCAAAGGGTGCGGGCCATGCCGCCCGCCTCGGTCCGGCCGCGGGCAGGGAGGGCGATTAGGAATTCCTCGCCGCCGATGCGGGCGATGAGATCGGCGGGCGAGAGGCGGGCGGAGAGGCGGCGAGCGACCTCGGTCAGGACGAGATCGCCCGCGGCATGGCCGTGCCTGTCGTTCACCTGCTTGAACCGGTCGATATCGGCGAGGAGGACGGCATAGGGCTGCCCTGCCTCGACCGCGGCGCGGGACATTTCGCCCATGCGGCGCAGCGCGTAGCGGCGGTTGAAGAGGCCGGTGAGCGGATCGGTGACGGCGAGGCGGATGTTGTCGCGCAGATGGGCGCGGCGGGTGGCGGCGTCGCGGCTGCGGTTGACCATGGCGCAGAGGCGGAAGGCAAGCTCGGCCTCGGGCGTGGCGGGGAGGATGACCTCGTCCGCGCCGAGGTCGCAGGCCATGGCGGCGGTTTCGGGGCCGTCGGTGAGAAGGGCGATGGCGGCGTGGCGGGTGTCGGGGCTGGCGCGGAGTTCGGAGAGGAGCGCGAAGGCGGTGGCGGTGGCGTCATCGGTGGCGTCGATCAGGTAGCCGTCGGCGGTGCTGCCGGGGGGCGCGAGGAGCGCGGTGCGGCGGTCGAGCAGGTCGAGCCTGTGCAGCAGGAGCGGGGAGAGGGCGCGGATGAGGCGCTGGCCGCGCGCGGGGGGGAAGGCGGTCAGGCAGATGTGGCCCGGCCAGTCATAAGGGCTGCCATGTTCCTGCAGGGCGAGAGCGGGGAAGGGGCTGCCCTCGTCCGGGTCGATGCGGCGCAGGAGGCTGCGGATGCGGGCGAGGAGGAGGTGCTGGTCATGGGGTTTGCGAAAGACGTCGTCGGCCCCGGCCATAAGGGCGGCGAGGTGGGTGTCGGGGTCGGTGCAGGCGGTGAGGACGATCACGGGCAGCCGTCGGCCGCCCGGTTCGGCCCTCAGGCGGCGGAGCACGTCGAGACCGTGCATGTCGGGCAGTTCGAGGTCGAGCAGGACGAGATCGGGCCGGTCGAGGCGCAGACAATCCAGCGCCTCGGCCCCGGTCGTGGCGAGAACGGATTCATGGAAGACGGCGGCGAGGCGCGCCTTCAACACGATGCGATTCGTGGCCACATCGTCGACGATCAGAATCCTGCCTGCCATGTCCTGTCTTGTCGGTCGGTTTCAGGGGACTATCCGTTTGCTTCGTCGGATTTCGGCAGTTTGGTGCAGGAAACGTTACCAATATGTTAACGAGAACTTTCCAAAGCCGGCGCAATTCTATTTTTTCTGAGCGCGATCCGAGTGGGACGGGACCAGTGAGGGCGGGGTTGTGATGAATCAGGATGCTGCAGAGACGCTGGCCTTGCGGGCCTTTGGATGGTTGGCAGGGCAGAGCGACGTGCTGGGGCAGTTCATGGCGGCAACGGGGGCGGATGTGTCTTCCATCGCGGATGCGGTGGGGCAGCCCAGTTTCCTTGCGGCGGTTCTGGATTTCATGTTGTTGGAAGAGGATCGGCTGATCGCCTTTTGCGATGCGGAAGGGGTGCCCTATGCGGCGCCGATGCAGGCGCGGGTGGTGCTGCCGGGGGGGCAGGTCGAGCATTGGACCTGAGCCGTGGCGCGCTGCGCGATTGCAAAAGCCGCGGACGCCCGCCACATAAGAGGCGGCAGGCAGGGCAGGGAGCGGCGGCGTGATTGATGGCGTGATCTTTGACAAGGACGGAACCCTGTTCGATTTCCGGGCAAGCTGGGGCGCGTGGGCGCAGCGGTTGCTGGCGATGCTGGCGGCGGAAAGCGGCAAGGCGGAGGCTGAGTTGGGGGCGGCCATCGGTTATGATCCCGTGGCGCGCGCCTTCGTCCCGGACAGTGTGGTGATTGCAGGCACGCCTTCGGAGATCGCGCAGGATCTGGCGGCGGTGCTGCCGGGGGCGCGGGCGGAGGTGCTGGAGGAGCGGCTGAACCGTCTGGCCGAGGGGGCGCCGATGCTGCCTGCGGTGGACCTGACGGCGGTGCTAGGTGGCCTCAGGGCGCGGGGGCTGCGGATCGGGCTGGCGACCAATGACAACGAAGAGGCGGCGCGGGCGCATCTGGCGGCGCATGGGATCACGGGGCTGTTCGACTATATCGCGGGCTATGACAGCGGGCACGGGCCGAAGCCCGGTCCGGGGATGTGCGCGGCCTTCGCGCGGCAGCACGGGCTGGATCCCGCCCGCGTGGTGATGGTCGGCGACAGCCGCCATGACCTTGAGGCGGGGCGCGCGGCGGGGATGCGGACGGCGGCGGTGCTGACGGGTGTGGCAGGGGCGGCGGAACTGGCCCCGCATGCCGATGTGGTGCTGCCGGATATCGGGCATCTGGGCGGGTGGATCGACGGGCTTTCGGTCTGATCCGGGCGGCGCGGAGGGGTGCGCCTGCGAAAAACGACATGTTCGCGTCGTGGGTGGAGTGTCCTTGCCGCCTGCGCTTCGTCATGGTGACCGCGAGCGGCATGTATGCCCGACGGAGGTTGCCATGAACGAAGAGCCACGCAAGCGCCGCGCCGGAGGACGTGCGGGCAACAAGATGCGCGCGGGCACGGCGGTGATCGATCAGATGCCGTGGCGGATTCCCGTCAATCCCGATGCGCCGGTGGAGCCTTTGGACGCGGATGGCGTGCAGCGCATTCACAAGACGGCGATGCGCATCCTGCGGGAGATCGGGATCGAATTCCTGAACCCCGAGGCGGTGGCCCATCTTAAGGCGGCGGGCTGCAAGGTCGACGGGACGAATGTCCGGTTCGACGAGGATTTCGTGATGGAGATGGTGGCGCGGGCGCCCGAAAGTTTCACCATCACGCCGCGCAATCCGGAGCGCGAGCTTGTCATCGGTGGCAAGCACATGGTCTTCGTCAACGTCTCTTCCCCGCCGAACGCTTGGGATCTGGAGCGCGGCAAGCGGTCTGGCGATTTCGAGACGTTCAAGGAATTCATGAAGCTGACGCAGTATTTCAACTGCATCCATATCGCGGGCGGCTATCCGGTAGAGCCGATCGACATCCACCCGTCGGTACGGCATCTGGATTGCCTGTACGAGAAGCTGACGCTGACGGACAAGGTCGTTCACGCCTATTCGCTGGGCGCGGAGCGGGTGGAAGACGTCATGGAGATGACGCGCATCGCAGGCGGGCTGTCGGAAGAGGAGTTCCGGGCCAAGCCGCGGATGTATACCAACATCAACTCTGTCTCGCCGCTGAAGCATGACTATCCGATGCTGGACGGCGCGATGCGGTTGGCCAAGCGGGGGCAGCCGGTGGTGGTGACGCCCTTCACGCTGGCCGGTGCGATGGCGCCTGTGACGATGGCGGGGGCGGTGGCGCTGTCCTTGGCGGAGGCGCTGGCGGCGATTGCCCTGCTGCAATACATCGCGCCGGGTTGTCCGGTGGCCATTGGCACCTTTACCAGCAATGTCGACATGAAGTCGGGTGCGCCCGCCTTCGGCACGCCGGAATACATGCGCGCCACGCAGATGACGGGGCAGTTGGTGCGGTTCTACAAGCTGCCGATGCGGTCCTCGGGCGTCTGTGCGGCGAACATCCCCGACGGGCAGGCGATGTGGGAGACGTCGAACAGCCTGTGGGCGGCGGTGCAGTCGGGGACCAACATGGTCTATCACGCGGCGGGCTGGCTGGAGGGCGGGTTGATCGCGAGCCCCGAGAAATTCGTGATGGATTGCGAAGTGCTGCAGATGATCCAGCGCTATTTCGAGGAGGCGACCTTTGCCACGGGCGAGGATGACCTTGCCTTCGACGCCATCAAGGAAGTGGGTGCGGGCGGGCATTACTTCGGCTGCCAGCACACGCAGGAACGCTATTCCACCGCCTTCTATGCGCCCTTCGTGAGCGACTGGCGGAATTTCGAGGCGTGGCAGCAGGATGGCGCGGTCTGGACGCCGGAGCGGGCGCATCGGATCTATAAGCAGATCCTTGAGGAATTCGAGGCCCCGGCGATGAATGGCGACCATGCCGAGGCGTTGCGCGCCTTCGTCGCGCGGCGCAAGCAGGAGGGCGGCGCGCCCACCGATTTCTGAGCGTGACTGTCGCGGGGGCGGCGGGATTTCCCCTTTGCGGGGGCCGCGCGAGGGGATAGCCTTGCGCGGCGGAAAGGCCTGCGCGAGCCGGGCCACGCTTGGGGACTGTGGGGGACTTGATGGATTTCCTGACCTTGCGGCGCGGCTCTCTCGCGCTGGCCGGGGCCTTGGCCGGGGCGGGGTTGTGGCTTCTGGACGAGGCGGGGCTGCGCGGGTTGCTGGCCGAGCGGCTGCATTTCCTGCTGGCGGCATGGGGTGTGATCTTCTTTGCGGCGGTGCTGGCGATGACCGGGCCGCTGCGCCTGCGGCGGGCGGTGGAGCTGGCCGCGCCCTTCGCGGCAGTGGTGGCGGGGCTGATGCTGGTGGCGTCGCTGCGCTATGACCTTGTGGCGCAGTTCCAGTTCGCGGGCCTGTCCTTTCTGGCGGCGGCTGTGCTGGTCTTCGTGGCCATGCCGATGATGATCGCGGCGCAGGGGCCGGGGTGGCGGGATTATCCCACGCTCTTTGCCGAAAGCTGGATGCTGGTGGTGCGGGCGGCGACGGCAGTGGTGTTCACCGGGCTGGTCTGGGGTTTGATCTGGCTGGCGGATGCGCTGTTGGGGCTGGTGGGCCTTGGGGTGATCGGCTGGCTGATGGGCGAGGGCGGGCCGGTGGCGCGGATGGTGACGGGCGCGGCGCTGGGTCTTGGCTTTGCGGTGGCGGGGGAGAATACGGACCTTCTGGCACCGGACCTGATCCTGCGGCTGCTGCGGCCATTGGCGGTGCCGCTTCTGGCGGTGGAGGCGGTCTTCGTGGTGGCCTTGCCCTTGCGGGGATTGTCGGGGCTGCCCGAGGGGCTTTCGGCGGCGGGGCTGCTGCTGGGGCTGGCGGCGGGAGCGGTGGCCCTTGTCAGCGTGGTGGCCGAGCGGGATGAGGTGCTGGCCGATCCGGGGCGTATGACGGGGCTGGCGGCGCGGGGGCTGGCGATGCTGCTGCCGGTGCCGGTGGCCTTGGCGGGCTGGGCGGTCTGGCTGCGGGTGGCGCAGCATGGCTGGACGCCGGGGCGGGTGTTCGCGGCGCTGCTGGTGGCCTTGGCTGCGGGCTATGCGCTGCTGTATCTGCTGGCGGCGCTGCGGGGCGCCGGGTGGTGCGGGGCCGTGCGGCGGGCCAATGTGGCGATGGCGGTGGCGGTGATGGCGGTGGCCACGCTTTGGTTGACGCCGGTGCTGGATGCCGAGGCGATCTCGGCCCGGTCGCAGGTGGCGCGGATCGAAGCGAGTTCGGTGGAGGCGATGGACCTTGCCGCGCTGGACCGGTGGGGGCGCGCGGGTGCGGGGGCGATGGCACGGCTGGAGGCGGTGGCAGCGGAGCCGGGGCGGGAGGCGCTGGCGGGCGCGCTGTCGGCGCATCGCGACATGCGGGCGGAGAGTGGCGATCCGGTGGTGATGGCGGAGCGGACGGAGGCGGTGCTGGAGGCCCTGCGCGCGGTGATGCCGGTACAGCCCGCGACCGCCACGGCGACGCGCGACATGCTTCTGGCCGGGGTATCTGCGGTGGAATTGCAGGACTGGCTGGAGGCCTGCCGCGAGCCCCTTCCGGGGAGTACGCGGCCCGGCTGCGTCTTCGTGGTGGCGGACCTGTGGCGCGATGCGCCGGGCGAGGAGGCGGTGGTTCTGCTGCGCGAGCTGTCGGGCTTTGTGCGCTATGAGGGGCTGGGGATGAAGGGCGGCGCGGTGCAGCGGCGGTCTGTCGCCTCGATGGAGGGAATGCTGCCCGACCGCGAGGCGGGATCGGCGCTGATCGTGGAGTTGCAGGACGCCCCGCCACCGGTGGAGGTGGCCCCGCTGGGCGTTCTGGGCGTGGATGGCGGGATTCTTCTGTTGCCGTAAGGGTCTGTTGACCTGTTGCGCGCATCCTTGCGGCGAGTCGGATCGCAGGCGGGGAGGCGCGGGGTGCGCGGATGATCAGGGTCGTCAATCGGGCGATGCATGCCTTCATACTGGATGGCTGGGGCAAGGCCGCGTGGCGCGCGGCGGTGCAGGAGGCGGGGCTGGGGCAGCGGGCCTTTGACCTTATGCTGGACGAGCCGGCGGCACGGACGCAGGGCGTGCTGTCCAGCATGGCGGCGCGGCTGGGCCGGAGCCGGGAATGCCTGCTGGAGGATTTCGGGACCTATCTGGTGGCGCATCCGTCATGGGCGCCGCTGCGCCGTCTGTTGCGGTTCTGCGGCACGGATTACCGCGCCTTTCTGATGTCGCTGGATGAATTGCCGGAGCGGGTGTCGCTGGCCCTGCCGGATCTGGTGCTGCCGCCCATCGCGGTGGAGGTGGCGGATGGCGATGTGTTCCGGTTGCGGATCGGCGGCGGGGTGCCGGGGGTGGGGGCGATGGCCCTTGGTGCGATGCGGGGGATGGCGGATGACTATGGCGCACTGGTCCTGCTGGAAGCAGGGCCGGAGGCGGCGGATGGCGCGGTGGTGATCACGGTGCGGCTTCTGGATGACCGCCATGCCGAGGGGAAGGCCTTCACGCTGGGGCCGGGGAGATGATGGTGCGGGTGGGGATCGAGGGGGCGGCGCTGGCGCAGGCCATGCCGATGCATCTGCTGCTGGACGGGCGGGGAAGGGTGCTGTCGGCGGGACCGGTGCTGCGGCGGGTGCTGGGGCGTTGGGTCGAGGTGGGCGCGGCCTTTGGCGAAGGCTTCGTTCTGGAACGGGAGAAGCGGCGGGCGACGCCGCGGCAGGTGCGGGCGGCGGGCGGCGGCGCGGTGCAGGTGCGGCTGCGCGACGGGGCGGAGATGCGGTTCCGGGGCCTTCTGCTGCCGGTGACGCCGGGGCAATCGGTTCTGATCAACCTGTCCTTTGGGATCGGCGTGGTGAGGGCGGTGCAGCGCTTTGGCCTGACGGTTTCGGATTTCGCGGCTACGGATCTGGCGGTGGAACTTCTGTATCTGCACGAGGCGAAGAACGTGCTTCTGGCAGAGGTGGCCACGCTGATCTCGCGGTTGCAGGGGAATGTGGTGCGGGCCGAGGAGGAGGCGCTGACCGACCGGCTGACGGGGCTGCGCAACCGCCGCGGGCTGGAGGTGGCACTGCGCGGGCTGCATGGCCGGGCCTCGGCTGTGGTGCAGATCGACCTTGACAGGTTCAAGCCGGTGAATGACCGGCTGGGGCATGCGGCAGGGGATGCGCTGCTGTGCGCGGTGGCGGGCATCCTGCGCGACGCCTTGCGCGAGGGGGATATCGTCGCGCGGATCGGCGGGGATGAGTTTGTGCTGGTTCTGCCGGGGATGGCGGCGGAAGCGCGGGTAATGGCGCGGGTGGAGAGGATGCTGGCGCTGCTGGGGCAGCCCTTCGCGCTGGAGGGGATGGAGTGCCGGATCGGGGCCAGCGCGGGGGTGGCCATGGCGGGAACGGGCGAGGATTGGGCAGAGGTGCTGCAACGGGCCGATGTGGCGCTTTATGCGGCGAAGCGGGCGGGGCGCGGGCGGGTTCTGGCATGGGTTCCGGGGATGGCGATGGAGGAGGCACGGGAGGAGGATGGCTGGGGCGGCGCGGCGCCTGCGGCATCCCCCGACGGATGGATGGGGGAAGGTGACTGATGCCTGCATGACCCCTGCGTCGCAGGGGTCTATGCCGGAGGCATGGCCGATGGCGGTACCGCGAGGACGTGCATCCGATCTGCCCGGCAGGGCTGTGCCGGGGCGAGTGGGCCGAGGAAGGAAGCCTGCGATGCGCCCTGTCCGTTCTGTCCTTTTCGCCCTGCTGGCCCTGCTTGCGGCGACGCAGGGTGGCCTTGCCATTGATGCCGATCCGGCGCTTGCCTTTCTGCCGGTGAAGCGTGCGGCCCCGGCGCCGGACGGGGCGGTTGGGCTGTGCGAGGCTATCGACTGGGCCTGTGCGCCGGGGAGCGGGCGCGCGGCCGGAGCGGAGGTTCTGGCGCGGGCCGTCGAGGTGAACCGCGCGGCGAATGCGGTGATCCGGCCGGTGACGGACCTTGCGCAATATGGGGTGGCGGAGCGCTGGTCGCTGCCATCGGAGCGGGGCGGGGATTGCGAGGATTACGCGATCTACAAGAAGGGCGCGTTGATCGGGGCGGGCGTGTCGCCGGATCGGCTGCTGCTGGCCACGGCGCTGGACCGTCGGAACAAGGCCCATGCCGTTCTGGTGCTGCGGACGGAGATGGGGGATTTCGTGCTGGACAACAGGCGCGACGAGGTGCTGCCGTGGAACCGGACGGAGTTGGTCTTTCTGCGGATGCAGGACCCGGCGCGACCGGGGGCTTGGGTTTCCGTCTTTGCCGAGGCGGCGGGGCGGCGGTGAGGACTGCGGGTAACGGAAAAAGAAAACGCCCCGGTCGGTGACCGGGGCGTTCCTTTTGGGGTCGGTCCGGCCTTGGATCAGGCGGCCAGATCGTAGCGGTCGGCGTTCATCACCTTGACCCACGCGGCGACGAAGTCATGCACGAACTTCTCGCGGTTGTCGTCCTGAGCGTAGACTTCGGCATAGGACCGCAGGATCGAGTTGGAGCCGAACACCAGATCGACGCGGGTGGCGGTGAATTTCACCGCGCCCGAGGCACGATCGACGATGTCATAGGTGTTGCGGCCCTTGGGCACCCATTTGAAGGACATGTCGGTCAGGTTGACGAAGAAATCATTCGTCAGCGCACCCGGACGGTCGGTGAAGACGCCATGCGCCGTGCCGCCATGGTTGGTGCCCATCGCCCGCATGCCCCCCAGAAGGACGGTCATTTCGGGGGCGGAGAGGCCCATGAGCTGCGCGCGGTCGAGGAGGAGTTCCTCGGCCTCGACGGTGTAGTTCTTCTTCAGCCAGTTGCGGAAGCCGTCGGCCAGCGGTTCGAGGACAGCGAAGCTGTCGACATCCGTCTGTTCCGCCGTGGCATCGCCGCGACCGGGGGCGAAGGGAACGGTGACATCAAAGCCCGCCGCCTTGGCCGCCTGTTCGACGCCGAGATTACCCGCGAGGACGATCACGTCGGCGACCGAGGCGCCGGTTTCCTTGGCGATGGGTTCTAGCACCGACAGGACGCGGGCGAGGCGGGCCGGTTCGTTGCCTTCCCAATCCTTCTGCGGGGCAAGGCGGATGCGTGCGCCATTCGCGCCGCCGCGGAAGTCGGACTGGCGGAAGGTGCGGGCGCTGTCCCATGCGGTGGCGACCATGTCGGCAACCGAGAGGCCCGCCGCCGCGATCTTGGCCTTGACCGCCGCGAGGTCATACTTGGTGTTGCCTGCGGGGACGGGGTCCTGCCAGATCAGGTCTTCTTTCGGGACATCCGGGCCGATGTAGCGGACGCGCGGGCCCATGTCGCGATGGGTCAGCTTGAACCAAGCCCGCGCGAAGGTTTCCGAGAAATAGGCCGGGTCCTTGGCGAAGCGTTCCGAGATGGCGCGATAGGCGGGGTCCACCTTCATGGCCATGTCGGCATCCGTCATCATCGGGTTGTGGCGGATCGACGGGTCTTCCACATCCACCGGCTTGTGTTCTTCCTTGATGCCGATGGGTTCGTATTGCCACGCGCCAGCGGGGGATTTCTTCAGTTCCCAGTCATAGCCCAAGAGCAGGTCGAAATAGCCGTTGTCCCACTTCGTCGGATGGGTGGTCCATGCGCCTTCGATGCCCGAGGTCACGGTGTTCCTGCCCACGCCGCGCGAGACGTGGTTGTTCCAGCCCAGACCCTGTTCCTCGATCTCTGCGCCTTCGGGCGAGGGGCCGAGGTTTTCGGCGCGGCCATTGCCATGCGCCTTGCCGACGGTATGGCCACCTGCGGTAAGGGCGACGGTTTCCTCGTCATTCATCGCCATGCGGGCGAAGGTTTCGCGGATCATCCCGGCGGTCTTGAGCGGGTCGGGTTGGCCGTTCACGCCTTCGGGGTTCACATAGATCAGGCCCATGTGGACGGCGGCGAGGGGGTTTTCCAGCGTGGAGGGATCGGCGAGGTCGGAATAGCGGTTTTCCGAGGGCGCGAGCCATTCGGTTTCCGAACCCCAGTAGACGTCCTTTTCGGGCGCCCAGATGTCTTCGCGGCCAAAGGCGAATCCGTAGGTTTTCAGGCCCATATTCTCATAGGCGACGGTCCCGGCGAGGATCATCAGGTCGGCCCAGGAGATGCGGTTGCCGTATTTCTTCTTGATCGGCCAGAGCAGGCGCCGGGCCTTGTCGAGGTTGGCGTTGTCCGGCCAGGAGTTCAGGGGGGCGAAGCGGTGGTTGCCCGTGCCCGCGCCGCCGCGGCCATCGGCCACGCGATAGGTGCCGGCAGAGTGCCATGCCATGCGGATCATCAGGCCGCCGTAATGGCCCCAGTCGGCGGGCCACCAATCCTGACTGTCGGTCATCAGGGCGTGCACGTCGCGCTTGATCGCGTCGAAGTCGAGTTTCTTCACTTCCTCGCGGTAGTTGAAGCCCTTGAGCGGGTTCGACTTGGTGTCATGCTGATGCAGGATGTCGAGGTTCAGGGTCTTGGGCCACCAAGCCGTGACCGAGGTGTGAGAGGTCGTCAGACCCCCATGCACAACCGGGCATTTGCCAGCGTCGTTTCCGTCCATGTCGCTCTCCTCGTGGCTGCGGGAAAGGCGGGCGCGCGCCGCCCGGATCGGGTGTCGAACCGGGGGCGGCCTGCCAGAATGGAATCGTTCTAACAGGGTTGGATGATTAGTTTAAGTTGGATTTTCTGATTGTGATGATAAGTTGAAGTTATGATCAATCTGACGCTGAAACAGTTGAGATATTTCGATGCCTTGGCCCGGCATGGGCATTTCGGGCGGGCGGCGGAGGTCTGCGCGATTTCGCAGCCCGCGCTTTCGATGCAGATCCGCGAGATGGAGGCGGTGCTGGGTTCAGAACTGTTCGAGCGGGGCGCGCGGCAGGTGCGGCTGACCGGCTTCGGTGAGGAGGTGCTGGAGCGGGCGCGGGGCATCCTGCGGGGGGTGGAGGAATTGGCGGATATGGCGCGGGCGGCGCAGGGGGGGCTGACGGGGCGGCTGCGGATCGGGGTGATCCCGACGATCGCGCCCTATTTGCTGCCTGCCATCATCCCGCGCCTGACCGAGGCGCATGCGGGGCTGGATATCCATCTGCGTGAGACGGTGACGCCCAAGCTGATCCGCGAATTGGAGGAGGGGCGGCTGGATACGGCCATCGTGGCGCTGCCGGTGTCGGAGCCGTTCCTGACGGAGGTGGACCTGTTCGCCGAGGATTTCGTGCTGGTGCGGCCCGGGGCGGATGCGGAAAAGCCGGTGCCGAACCCGGAAAAGCTGCGGGAGATGCGGCTTTTGCTGCTGGAAGAGGGGCATTGCTTCCGCGATCAGGCGCTGGATTTCTGCTATGCGGGGCAGGCCGCGCCACGCGAATTGCTGGATGGGAGCAGCCTTTCCACGCTGGTCCAGATGGTGGGGGCGGGGATCGGGGTGACCTTGATCCCGGAAATGGCCGTGGCGGTGGAGACGCGGTCGGCCCATGTGGCGATTGCGCGGTTCAACGGCGCGCAGCCGTCGCGCCGGATCGGGATGGTGTGGCGGCGGACATCGCCCCTGTCGAAGCCGCTGATGCAGGTGGCCGAGGTGGTGCGGGCGGCGGGGCTGGCGCAGAGGGCGGGGATTCCCGCTTGACCTGACCGGCCCGACTGCGCTGCTTTGGGGCAAAGGGGAGGACAGGATGACCGTTTGCTTCACGACCGACCGGATGCTGCGTTTTGGCGATTGCGACATTTCCGGCACCGCCTATTACCCGGCCTATATGAATATCCTGAACGGGGTGGTGGAGGAGTTCTGGGCCCATATCGGCTGGCCTTGGCACGAGATCATCTGGAAGGAACGCTGGGGGACGCCGACGGTGCATCTGTCCTGCGATTTCTCCAAGCCTTCGTTCTTTGGCGACAGGCTGACCTTCCGGCTGACGGTTCTGAAGGTGGGCAAGTCTTCGCTGCGGCTGAAGCATACGGTGCATTGCGGGGAGGAACACCGCTGGTCGGTGGAGCAGGTTCTGGCGGCGAGTTGGCTGGACAGCCACACATCCATGGTCTGGCCCGAGGATGTGAAGGCCAAGCTGGAAAGCCTGATGTCGCCCGAGGTGGCGGAGCGGCGGCCCGTGGGCGGGCCGCTGCCGCCCGCGAGCTAGGCCCAGATCTGCGCGGGATCGGGCAGGGGGATCGCGTCGAGCAGGTCGCGGGTATAGGCGGCCTTCGGCGTGGCGAAGAGGTCGGCGGTGGGGCGGTCTTCGACGATCTGGCCTTGGTAAAGGACGATGGTCCTTTGGCAGAGGCGGCGGATCACCGAGAGGTCGTGGCTGATGAAGGCCAGCGTCAGGCCGAGATCGGCCACGAGGCGTTCGAGAAGGTTCAGCACCTGCGCCTGTGACGAGACGTCCAGCCCTGAGACGATTTCATCGGCAAGGATGAAATCGGGTTCCAGCGCGATGGCGCGGGCGATGCCCACGCGCTGACGCTGGCCGCCGGAGAGTTCGTGGGGGAAGCGGGTGGCGAAATGCCGTGGCAGACCCACATGATCCAGCGCGCGGGCGGTGCGGTCGCGGATATCTGACATGCCGTGCAGGCGCATGGGTTCGGCGATGATGGTTCCGACGCGGTGGCGCGGGTTCAGCGACGACATCGGGTCCTGAAAGATCATCTGGAAACGGCGGCGGATGGGGCGCAGTTGCGCCTCGGCCAGATGGGTGATGTCGGTTCCGTCGAAGCGGATGCTGCCGCCCGAGGGTTCCAGCAGGCGCACCAGCGCCCGGCCAAGGGTGGACTTGCCCGAGCCGGAGCCGCCGACGATGCCGACCACCGCGCCCTTCGGGATGGTGAAGGTGAGGCCCTTGAGGATTTCGATCCTCGGGGCGGCACCGAAGAGGGGTTTCGACGTCATGTCGGCCAGCGACAGGCGCAGGTCATGGACGGCATAGAGATCTGTCATGCGGTGCCCCTTGCGTCGAAGGCTGCGACTTCGGCCCGGACGGCGGCGATGACCTCGTCGGGGACGGGGTTCAGGCCTGCGGCGGGATCGGTGTATTTCGGTGTGGCGGCAAGGAGGGCGCGGGAATAGGGGTGGCGCGGGGCGGCGAAGAAATCGGCGGTGCGGGCATCCTCGACCACCATCCCGGCATAGAGGACGGAGAGCGCCTGACAGACCTTGGAGACGACGCCAAGGTCATGGGTGACGAAGAGGAGCGCGGTGCCGTGGCGGGCCTGCATCCCGGCGATGAGTTTCAGGATCTGCTTCTGCACCGTCACATCCAGCGCGGTGGTGGGTTCGTCCGCGACGATCAGGCGGGGTTCGGCGGCGAAGGCGGAGGCGATCAGGATGCGCTGGCGCATCCCGCCTGACAGTTCATGCGGATAGGCGCGCAGAACGCGGTCGGGTTCGGGGATCTGCACCTCGACCAAGAGGTCGCGGGCGCGGGACTCGGCGGTGCTGCGCGACCAGCCGAGGATGTCGACCAGTCGGTCGGTGATCTGCGGCCCGATGCGGTGGGACGGGTTCAGCGCGGTGAGCGGGTCCTGCGGGATCAGCGCGCAGGTGGCCCCGATGCGGCGGCGGCGGTCCTTTGGCGGCAGGGTGAGGAGGTCGGTGCCGTCGAGCAGGATCTGACCGCCGGTGATTTCGACAGAGGGGGGCAGGATGCCCAGCACGGCCTTGCCAATCATCGACTTGCCAGCCCCGGATTCGCCGACCAGCCCCCGCACCTCGCCGGCCTCAACGTCGAGCGAGACGCGGCGCAGGAGGGGCGGGCCTTTCTTCAGCCGGACGGAGAGGTTGCGGATGGAAAGGAAGCTCATCTCAGCACCGGATCGAAGCGGTCCTTCAGCCCTTCGCCCAATTGCGAGAAGGAGAGGACGGTGAGGAAAAGGGTGACCAGCGGGAAGACCAGCACCCACCATGCCTGATGGATGGAGGTGCGGCCTTCGGCGATCATGCCGCCCCATGTGGGATCATCGGTCGAGATGGAGAGGTTCACGAAGCTGAGGATCGCCTCGACGATGACGGCGATGCCCATTTCGAGCGTGAGGAGGACCACGATGGTGGGCAGGACGTTGGGCAGGATTTCCCGGACCATGGTGCCGATGCGCCCGCGTCCGGCCACGCGGGCGGAGGCCACGTAATCCATCGCGCCCTGCGCCATGGCCTCTGCCCGGACCACGCGGGCAAAGCGGGTCCAGTCGATGACGACGATGGCGATGATGATGGAGGTGAGGCCGGGGCCAAGGACGGCGATGAGGAGGATGGAGAAGAGGACGGGCGGGAAGGCCATCCAGATGTCGATCAGGCGCGAGATGACCATGTCCACCCAGCCGCGCAGGAAGCCTGCGAGCAGGCCGAGCGTCGCGCCGATGACGCAGGTGATGGTTCCGGCGATGAGGGCCACCATCAGCGCGACCCGCGCGCCGTGGATGATGCGGGAGAGGACATCGCGGCCCAGTGAGTCGGTTCCCAGCCAATAGCCCGGTTCCGCGCCTGCCATCCAGAAGGGCGGCAGGCGGCCGAGGAACAGGTCCTGCGCCAGCGGGTCCTTCGGCGCGATCCACGGGGCGAGGATCGCGGCGGCGGCAAGGAGCGTGAGCCATGCGGCGGAGAGCCAGAGCCGGAGGCCCGCGCGGCGGCGGATCATGGACCGCCCGTCCATGTTCTTGGCGTCAAGCATGGCGCAGCCTCGGGTTCAGGACGGCGTAGAGGAGGTCGACGATCAGGTTCACCGCCGTGAAGATGAGGGCGAATAGCAGCACGATCCCCTGTATCAGCGGCAGGTCGCGGTTGATGACGGCGTCGATGGCCATGTTGCCGAGGCCCTCGTAGGAAAAGAGGCGTTCGATGATGACGGTGCCGCCGATCAGGAAGGTGAACTGCACGCCGACCAGCGTCAGCGTCGGTAGGGCGGCGTTGCGCAAAGCCTCGCGCAGGATGACCCGCGTCTCGCCATAGCCCTTGGTCCGGGCGAGGGTGACGTAATCGAGGTTCATGGTTTCCTTCAGGCTCTGCTTCAGCAACTGCCCGATGATCGCGGCAAGCGGGATGGCCAGCGCCAGCGCGGGCATGAACATATGCGCTACGATGTCGGCCCAGAGGTCGAAGCGCAGGCGGAACAGGCTTTCGAAGAGGTAGAAGTCGGTGGTGAGAGGCAGGTCGAGCGAGGGGGTGACGCGGCCCGAGATGTGAAAGATGGGCATCAGCACGCCGAAGAGCAGGATCAGCACCAGCCCCCAGAGGAAATCGGGCACGGAGAGCGCCATGCCATTGGCCACGTCGATGGCCCCTTCCGTGCGCCCGCCGCGAAAGCGGGTGCCGGTCAGGGCGGCGGCCCCGCCAAGGATCACCGCCATGACCAGCGCCATGATCGCCAGTTCCAGCGTGGCGGGAAGGCGGCCTAGGACGAGGTCCAGCACAGCCTGGCGCGTGGTGATCGAGGTGCCGAAATCCCCCTGCAGCACGCCCGAAACCCAGATGCCGAATTGCGTGACGATGGGCTTGTCCAGCCCATAGAGCGCGGAAAGGCGGGCGATATCCTCCTCCGTCGCGCCGGGGGGCAGCATCATGGCGATGGGATTGCCGGGAACGACCCGGATCACGAAGAAGACGATCACGGCCACGCCGGCCAGAGTGACGGCGGTGGTCAAGAGGCGTGTGAGAAGGGTTCTGAGGATCAGCATGCGTGCCTGCGCCAGAGGGGTGCCGTTGTCCGCGGCACGGAACGGGGGCACGGCCTGCCCCTTCATCCGTTCTGAAATATCCTGCGGGGGGTCCGGGGGGCGCAAAGCCCCCCGGTCCGCGGCCAGACAGCCTTATGCCCGCTTCATCAGATGCGGCAGCAGCGAGCCCGAGGCATGGGGCGTGACCACCACGCCCGGCGCGTGCAGGATCGGCTGGACATATTGCAAAAGCGGGATGACCAGCGCGTTCTCGGCGATGTACTTGTCCACGGCCTTCCAGCCCTCGATCCGCTTCGCCTCGTCCGCCTCGCCCCAGAGCGGGCCGATCATGCCGATCAGGTCCTCGCCATCCCAGACGGAATGGGGCGAGGGGCCGAACATGGCGAAACCGGTGGAGGTGGTGGGATCACCGACCGAGTTGCCCCAGTTGTAGAAGGCGGCAGGGGCGAGCTGGTCGGCGGCGCGCAGTTCGTAATGCTTGGCGATCTCATAGACCTCGATTTCCGCCTCGATCCCGACTCGGCGCCAGAGGCCGACGATGGCCTGCACCATTTCGTAATCCTTCGGCTTGAAGCCGCGGGTCGTCTGGATCTTGAACTTCACCGGATTGTCGGGGGAATAGCCGGAGGCCGCCAGCAGTTCGATGGCCTTTTCGGGGTTGTATTCCACGGTGATGGAGGCGTCGAAGGCGTCGTATTCCGGGGTTTGCAGCGTGTCGATCTTGACGCCATAGCCGGACAGCAGGCGGTCAATGATCGCCTGCTTGTCGATGGCATGGGCGGCGGCCATGCGGACATTGGGATCGGTCATCACCTCAATATCATTGAGGAAGATCATCCCGATATCCGAGATGGGGGCCGCCACACCTGCCAGCGGGCCGCCCTTGAGGCGGTCATATTCCTCATAGGGCATTTCCAGCGTGACGTGGCTGTTGCCGGATTCCACTTCCGCCACGCGCGCCGCCGCATCGGGAACGAACTTGATCGTCACCGTATCGAAATCGGGCTTGCCGCCCCAGTAGTTGGGGTTGGCCTTCAGCCGGACGAAGGCGTTCCTTTCGAACTTCTCCACCATATAGGGGCCGGTGCCGATGGGTGCGGCCTCGAACCCTTCGGCGCCCACCTTTTCGTAATAGGCCTTGGGCAGGACGTAGCCGGTGAGGAAGTACATCCATTTGAAGATCGTGGGGTCGAACTGGGCGACATCGGCGATGACCTTGTTGCCTTCGACGCGGTGGTTGGTCAGCGTGCCCCAGACAAACTGGATCGGGCTGCCGGTTTCGGGGTTCGCCACGCGGGCGAGGTTCCATGCCACGTCTTCGGCGGTGAAGGGCGACCCGTCATGCCATGTCACGCCCTCGCGGACGGTCATCCAGACCTGCGTGCGGTCTTCGTTCCAGCCCCATTCGGTCAGCAGGCCGGGGGCGGGCGACAGGTCGGGCTGTTGCAGGATGTATTGGTCGAAGACGGATTGATAGAGGCCCTGGATCGTGGGGTTCACCGCCGACGGCCCGACGGTCGGGTCCCATGAGGGGAGGTTGACGTTGTAGGCGATGACAAGCTCGTCGATGGCTTGCGCGAAGGAGGGCAGGCCAAGGGTGCCTGCGGCCATCGTGGCGGCAGAGAGCTTCAGGAGGCTCCGGCGGTTGAGGTTCATGGTCGTTTTCCCTGTTGGTGGTTCTTTGTTGGTCTTTTGGTTGTGGTCAGTTTCCGGCGAGTTTCCGCGCCAGAAGGTATCCGGGGCCAGCCCCCGTTCCGCCGCCGGGCCAGACGGCCGCGCCGGTGAGGTGGAGGTTGGCCAAGGGGGTGGAGCCGTCGGCATGGCCGCGCGCGGGGCGGAAGAGGAAGTGCTGCGACAGGTGGTGGCTGCCGCAGACCTGATCGCCGCCGACGAGGTTGGGGTTGTCGGCCTCAAGTTCCACCGGCGTGACGATGCGGCGGGCGAGGATTTTCGCCCGCGTGCCGGGGGCGTGGGTTTCGAGGATCGTCAGCGCGCGGTCGGCGAAGGGTTCGGCGGCGTGGGTCCAGTCGGTGGCACGGATCTCGCCCTTGGCGTCGCCGGTGATGGAGCCGGGGGCCATGCGGACCTGCAGCCAGAGGACGTGTTTGCCTTCGGGCGCGCGGGAGGGGTCGAAGACGGTGGGTTGGCCCACGACGAGGATCGGTTCGTCGGGCAGCTGCCCCGCCTGCGCCTGCGCGTAGGTGCGCGCCATCTGGTCGAGGCTGGGGGCAAGGTGGACATAGGCGAAGCGTTGCAGCGTCTCCCCCGCGCGCCAGTCGGGCAGGGCGTCCATCGCGAGGTGGATCATCATGGTGCCGGGCGCGTGGCGGAAGCCGTCCATCGCGCGGTCGAAGGCGGGTTCGGTGTCGCCGGTCAGTTTCCGCAGGCCCTTGGGCGAGGTGCCCGCGATCACCGCGCGGGTGGCGGTGATGCGGCGTCCGTCGGCCAGTTCGATGCCCGTGGCGCGGCTGCCGTCGCGCAGGATGCGGGCGACGGGGGTTCCGGTTTCCACCGTGCCGCCGCGCGCGGTTATGGCGGCGGTCAGGGCGCGGACGATGGTATCCGCGCCGCCCTTGCCGATCACCATGCCGAAGGCCTGACCCGCCATGCCTTCCAGATAGGGGAACATCGCGCCGCCAGCGACATCGGGGGCGAAGTCCAGATGCATCCCCCATGCCGCCAGCAGGGCGCGGATGTGGGGGTGTTCGAAGGTTTCCTCAAGCCATGCGCGGGGGGAGGAGAGGAGGAAGCGGGTGAAGTCCATCGTCCCGCCCACGCCCTTGGCGCGGAGCGTTTTGAATATGAAATATGCAAGCGCACGGAATTTCATCTCGGACCCGAGGAGGCCGAAGAGGTGCGGTGCCTCATCCCCGAATCGCGCGACAAGGCTCTCCCACGTTTCCGCATCGCGGCGTGACAGGGCGCGGAAGGCGGTCAGCGTTTCCGCCATATCGGTAGACACGCCCGCCCATGTGCCATCGGGGAAGGAGGAGGAGAAGGGGCGGTTGACGGGCACGAAATCGCAGCCGTGTTTCGCCAGTTCCGCGCCATATGCCTTGAAAAATGGGCTTCCTGCAAAGAGCGACAGGTTCATCGCGGCCCAGTCGTGGCGGAAGCCGGGAAGGGTGTATTCGCCCGTCTTGACCGCGCCGCCCGCCGTGGCCGCCTGTTCGAATACCCCCACGCGCCAGCCCTTGGCCGACAGGTGCAGGGCGGCGGCCAAGGTGTTGTGGCCCGCCCCGATCAGGACTGCATCGAAGGTGTCGGCCATTCTCTCCCCACCGGCTTGACGCTGGGATATTTGCAAATGCATTTAAATCTGTCTAGCATGATTCCATGATCGCCGGGACCAACCGGCGCGGGTATTGCCGGGATGGACCGGCCAACAGGGAGATGACGATGACCTCTGCAAGCGTGCTTTCATCCTTGGCGGGGATGCTCGCCTCGGGCGGGATCGAGGTGGTGGATTGTTCCGGGGTGCTGGGGCCGGAGACGCCCCTGCTGAAGCTGCCGCCGGATTTCGCCAAGGACACTCCGCCGATCAAGATCCACCGCATCAGCGAATATGACAAGGACGGGCCGTTCTGGGCGTGGAACTGGCTGGAACTGGGTGAACACAGCGGGACGCATTTTGACGCGCCGCATCACTGGATCACCGGCAAGGATTACGCGGACGGCTATACCGACACGCTGAACGTCCAGCGTCTGGTGGCACCCGTGAACGTGCTGGACTTCTCGGCCGAGTGCAACGCGAACCCCGATTTCCTTCTGACGATCGACCATGTGAAGGCATGGGAGGCGAAGCATGGCGCGATCAATGCCGGGGAATGGGTCGTCCTGCGGTCCGACTGGGACAAGCGCGCGCATGAAGAGGCGCTGTTCCTGAACGCGAACGAGACGGGGCCGCACACGCCGGGGCCGACCGCCGAGGTGATCGAGTATCTGCTGTCGAAGGGCATCGTGGGCTGGGGCAGCCAGTGCATCGGGACGGATGCCGGGCAGGCGGGCGGGATGAGCCCTCCCTTCCCGGCGCATAACCTGCTGCACAAGAACAACTGCTTCGGTCTGGCGTCGCTGGCCAACCTCGACAAGCTGCCGGCCAAGGGGGCGATCCTGATTGCCGCGCCCCTGAAGATCAAGCAGGGGACGGGGTCGCCGATCCGCGCGCTGGCCTTGGTTCCGAAGGGCTGATCCATGGCCGTCGATCACGTCATCATTGGGTCTGGCATCAACGCGCTGGTGGCGGGGGCGATGCTGTCGCTGAAGGGCGACAGCGTGCTGCTGCTGGAGCGCGAGGCGGTGCCGGGCGGTTGCCTGCGGACCGAGGAGATCACGCTTCCCGGTTTCAGGCATGACGTGATGGCGGCGACATGGGTTCTGTTCATGACATCACCGGCGGGGGCCGCGCTTGGCCCCCACCTTGCGCGGCACGGGTTCGACTATTGCCACACGGCCCATCCGACTGCCGTGCTGCGGCCCGACGGTTCGGCTCTGGTGCTGACAACGGATCGGGCGAAGAATGTCGCAGCCTTCAACGCGCTTGCGGCGGGGGATGGCGATGCCCATGCCCGCGATGTGGGCGGGGTGGAGGGGGACGCGCCGTTCCTCTTCGCGCTGCTGGGCGGGGCGCTGTGGTCCTGGCCTACGGCGAAACTGCTGTGGGGGCAGGTCAGGAAGCGGGGGTTGCGCGGGCTGGCGGCGTGGTTCGGGCGCGCGTTGGTTCCGGCGCGGGGGTGGCTGGAGACGACCTATGCCTCGCCCGACGTGCAGGCGCTTTATGCGCCTTGGGTGCTGCATTGCGGGCTGACGCCGGAAAGCACCTATTCCGGCCAGATGGGGAAGGTCATCGCCTTCGCGCTGGAGGCGGCGGGGGCGCCTGTCGTGAAGGGCGGCTCCGGCGCGGGCGTCGCCGCCTTCCGCGCGCTGATCGAGGAGAAGGGCGGGGAAATCCGCTGTGGCGCGGATGTGGACCGGATCATCGTGAGGGATGGTCGGGTGCGGGGCGTGGCGCTGGCGTCGGGTGAGGAGATCGCCTGCGGGTCGGTGCTGGCATCGGTCGCGCCGGGGCAGTTGCAGGGGCGGCTGCTGCGCGACGTGAACCTGCCGGAGGATCAGGCGGGGGCGAAGGCGTTCCGGCACGGGCGGGGGAATTTCCAGTTGCATTACGCGCTGGACCGGCATCCGGAATGGCTGACGGCGGGGCTGGATGACGTGGCGCTGATCCATCTGGCGGACGGGATCAACTCTGTGTCGAAGGCTTCGAACGAGGCGGAGCGGGGGATGCTGCCTGCGGTTCCGACGATCTGCGTGGGGCAGCCGCATCGTTTGGACCCGTCGCGGGTGCCGGAAGGGAAGGCCGTGCTGTGGCTGCAAATCCCCGATGCGCCGCGCGTTGTGAAGGGGGATGCGGCAGGCGAGATTGCGACGGATGGCGCTTGGTCGGAGGCCACGCGGGAGGCGTTTGCGGACCGGATCGAAGCGATCCTGCGGCGGCACATCAGGGATTTTGACGCGATCAAGCTGGCGCGGCGGGCCTATTCTCCGGCTGACCTTGAGGCGATGAACGTCAATCTGGTGGGCGGCGATCCCTATGGCGGGCTTTGCACCATCGACCAGTTCTTCATCTTCCGCCCTTATGCCCATTCGACCAATGGCACGGGCCTTGTGCGGGGCCTTTCGCATATCGGCGCCTCCACCCATCCCGGCCCCGGTCTGGGTGGCGGGTCGGGGTTCCTTGCGGCGAAGAGGCTGGGCGCATGACGGATCAATCACCGCCTGAAAAGCCGCCGTCCTCCCTGCCCCGGTTGGGCGAGATCGGGCTGACGAATTACGCGCCCTATCTGATGAACCGTATCATGGGGCGCTATAACGCCTCCCTGAGGGACGAGATGGCGGGGCTGGGTCTGACCACGCCGAAGATGCGGGCGCTGGCGGTTCTGTCGGTGATCGAAGGGCCGCTGATCCGGGAATTGGCAGTCTATTCGGTGGTGGAGCAGTCGACGCTGTCGCGCGCTCTGGACCAGTTGGCGGGCGAGGGGTTGATCCGGCGCGAGGCGGATGCAAGCGACAGCCGGGCGACGCGGGTCTTCATCACCGAAGCCGGACGCACGGCCTTCGAGACGTTATGGCCGCGCATGGCCGAGGCGCATGCGCGCATGTTCCGGGGCATCCCGGATGAGGAGCGGCGGGCCTTTGTCGGCACGTTGCAGAAGATGCTGACCAATATCCGCAAGCACGAGATCTGAGACATGGCCGAACGGTCCTTCAAGGCTGAGGTGGAGCATCTGCGCAAGGGGGAGGGGGATACCTTCACCGGCGAGGGGATTCTGGCGATCACCAAGGCGCTTCTGGAAAACGGGGTGGGCTATGTCGGCGGCTATCAGGGCGCGCCGATTTCGCACCTGATGGACGTGCTGGCCGATGCCGAGGAATTGCTGGGTGAGCTGGGCATCCGCTTCGAGGCCAACGCGAACGAGGCGGCGGCGGCGGCGATGCTGGCGGCGAGCGTGCATTATCCGATCCGGGGGGCGGTGACGTTCAAGGGGTCGGTGGGGGTGAACGTGGCGTCGGACGCCTTGGCCAATCTGGCGTCGTCGGGGGTGAACGGCGGCGCGCTGATCATCGTGGGGGAGGATTACGGCGAAGGCTCCTCCATCATGCAGGAGCGTTCGCATGCCTTTGCTATGAAATCGCAGTTCTGGCTTCTGGACCCCCGCCCAAATCTTCCTTCCATCACCAAGGCGGTGCAGGACGGGTTCGAATTGTCCGAGGCGTCGAATACGCCCGTCATGTTGATGGTGCGCATCCGGTCCTGCCATGTGACGGGGTCTTTCCAGACGCGCGACAACCAGCGCCCGAAGCTGACGGTGCGCGAGGCGCTTTCGAACCCGCAATCGGATTTCGCGCGGGTGGTGCTGCCGCCCATGTCATTCGCGCATGAGCAGGACAAGATAAAGAACCGCTGGCCGAATGCGGAAAAGTTCATCCGCGAGCGGGGGCTGAATGAGGTGTTCGGGCCGAAGACCGCACCCGTGGGGCTGGTGTTGCAGGGGGGGATGTATAACGGCGTGATCCGTGCGCTGCAGCGGCTGGGGCTGGCGGATATCTGGGGGAATACCGAGGTTCCGCTTTACGTGCTGAACGTCACCTATCCCCTGCTGGCGGGGGAGTTCCTTGAGTTTTGCGAGGGCAAGGATCAGGTGCTGGTGATCGAGGAGGGGCAACCCGAGTTCATCGAACAGCAGCTTTCCACCTTCCTCTATCGCGCGGGATCGCAGGTCAAGCTGCGCGGCAAGGGCATCCTGCCGATGGCGGGGGAATATACCGGGCAGGTGATGCTGGACGGGATCACGGCTTTCCTGAAGGAGGCCGCGCCGCAGATGCTGCCCGCGCTGGTGCGCGCGCCGAACGAGGACAAGCCGCAGATACCGGACCTGACGAAGACCGTGCCGATCCGCCCGCCGGGGTTCTGCACGGGCTGCCCGGAACGCCCCATTTTTGCCGCGATGAAGCTGGTGCAGAAGGAAACCGGCAAGCTGCAGATCAGCGCCGATATCGGCTGCCACCTCTTCGCCTCGCTGCCGCCGTTCGAGATCGGCGGGGCGACGATGGGCTATGGCCTTGGCCCCGCCGCCAACGCGGCCTTTGACGGGGGCGGCGAACGCAGGCCCGTGGCCGTGATCGGGGATGGCGGGTTCTGGCATAATGGCCTGTCGTCATCCTTTACCAACATGGCGTTCAACAAGTCGGACGGCGTGGCGGTGATCGTGGACAACTACTATTCCGCCGCGACGGGGGGGCAGGACATCATGTCCTCGCGCGCCGACAACCCGACCAAGGCCACGAAGCACCCCATCACCAAGGCGCTGAAGGGCATCGGAATCGACTGGGTCCGGCAGGTGGACCGCACCTATGACGTGGGCCGCATGCGCGACGTGCTGCGCGAGGCTTTGACGACGGATGCGCCGGGGCCGAAGGTGATTGTCGCCTCGTCGGAATGCATGCTGAACAAGCAGCGGCGGGAAAAGCCCCTGACGGCGAAGGCGATCAAGGAGGGGCGTCGGGTGGAGGCCCCCCGCTTTGGCGTGGATGAGGATGTCTGCACGGGCGATCATGCCTGCATCCGCCTGTCGGGCTGTCCTTCGCTGTCCTTGAAGAAGCTGGATGATCCGTTGCGCGATGATCCCGTGGCCAGCATCGACCAAAGCTGCGTGGGCTGCGGCAATTGCGGCGAGGTGGCGGATGCGGCGGTGCTGTGCCCGTCCTTCTATCGCGCGGATGTGGTGCATAACCCCGGCGCGGGCGAGGTGAAGCGGGCGCGGATCAGGGATCGGGTGATCGGCTGGTTGCAGACGCGGCGCGCGGCGCGGCGGTTGAGTTTCGAGGGGGCTGCATGACCTTGCACGAGAATATTGGCGAGGCGATGGGCGCCCGGACCGCCGATCCCCGCCTGTCGGGGATCATCAAGCTGGCGATCCTTGCCGTGGGCGGGCAGGGCGGCGGCGTGCTGACGGGGTGGATCGAGGATCTGGCGCGTGCCAACGGCTATGCGGCGCAGGCGACTTCGGTGGCGGGCGTGGCGCAGCGCACGGGGGCGACGGTCTATTACATCGAGATGGCCCCGCATCGCGCAGGGGAACCCTTCCCCATCTTCTCGCTGATGCCCGCGGCGGGGGATGTGGACATCATGATCACGGCGGAAATGATGGAGGCGGGGCGGTCCATCATCCGGGGTTTCGTGACGCCGGACCGGACCACGCTGATCACATCGACCCACCGCGCGCTGGCGGTTTCGGAAAAGATGGTGCCGGGGGACGGCATCGCATCGTCCGAAGAGGTGATGGCAGCGGCAGAGGTCGCGGCGCGGCGCGTGATCGCGGCGGATTTCGACGCGCTGGCGATCCGGAACGGGTCGGTGATCTCGGCGTCGCTTTTTGGCGCTCTGGCGGGATCGGGCGCGCTGCCCTTTGGACGTGAGGCGTTTGAGGCCGCGATCCGGGGCGGCGGCAAGGGGGTGGAAGGGTCGCTGCGCGCATTCGGCGCGGCCTATGAGGTGGCGGCGAACCCGGTGGTGGAAGAGCCTGCCGCCCCGGTGGCGAAGCCTGTGCCCAAGGTTCAGGGTCCGGCGCGGTTGGTGGCGGAATGGGAACGGCTGGCGGCGCGGGTGGCGGCGCTGCCCGCACCGGTGGCCGAGATGGCGCTGCCGGGGCTGCGCAAGGTGGTGGAGTTTCAGGACCTGCGCTATGGGGCGGAGTATCTGGACCGTCTGGCGCAGGTCATGGCGCGGGATCAGGCGGCGAAGGACTGGGCCCTGTCGCGCGAGGCGGCGAAATACATCGCCAATGCCATGGCCTATGACGACATCATCCGCGTGGCCGATCTGAAGACCCGCGCGCGGCGGTTTGACCGGATCCGCAAGGAGATGCGGGTGAAGGACGGGAACCTTCTGCATCTGACGGAATTCTTCCACCCGCGCGCGGAAGAGGTGGTGGGCATGCTGCCTGCGCGTCTGGGCGGGCGGCTGGAGGCTGACCCGAAATGGATGGCGCGGCTGGATCGCTGGATCAACAAGGGGCGCAGGCTGCGGACGGATACGCTGCCCGCCTTCGTCGCGCTGCATGTGCTGGGCGGGATGAAGTTCTGGCGGCGCCGCACGCTGCGTCATGCGCAGGAACAGGCGCATCTAGAGCGCTGGTTGCAGGGCGCGCTGGCCGAGGTGGGGCGGAACTACGATCTGGCGGTGGAACTGATCCGCTGCCGTCGCTTGATCAAGGGTTATTCAGACACCCATGCGCGGGGGCTGTCCAAGTTCGACCGCGTGCTGGCCGCGACGGCCCGCATCGCGGGGCGCGAGGATGCCGCGGACTGGTGCCGCCGCCTGCGCGAGGCCGCGCTGAAGGATGAGGAAGGCAAGGCGCTGGAGGGCGCGATCAAGACGATCGAAAGCTTCACCTGAGGCCGTCTTCGTCTTGGTGAAAATACCCACAGGGGGTGAATTGCCCGGAACGGGCAAGAGGGGGCGCGTGCGCCCCCTTTCTTCTGTCAGGTCAGGGCGCGATAGGCGCCGTTCCAATAGATCAGCGCGCCCGCATCAGGCGTGGTGCGGATGGCGCGGACGCGCCCGATCAGGATGGAATGGGTGGCGCGGTCGATCATCTCTTCGATCGTGCAGTCGAAGGCGGCGGGCGCGCCTTTGAGAAGGCGCGCTCCGGTTACGGCGGTTTCCCACTCCGCGCCCTCATAGCGCGCGGCCCCCTTCACCCCGCCGAAGCCCGAAAACCGTTCGGCCACCGCCTGATGCGCCGCGCCGAGCGAGTTCCAGCCGAAATGGCCGTAGCGCGCAAAGAGCGGGTGGCTGGAGGCCGAACGGTTCACGCAGGCCAGAAGCAGCGGGGGTTCGGCGGAAAGGGAGATGGCCGAGGTCACGACAAGGCCCGTGGCATCCTCACCCTCGCCCACGGTGATGACGCTGCAATTGCCCACGAAGGCGCGCATCGCGTCGCGGAATTCCTTGCCTGTCGGTTCGGCCATGCTGGTTCCCCTTGTTACCTTATGCCTGCCGCTTCCAGTTTCGGAAGCACATGGTCACGGAAATAGGGGAACTCTTCGACATAATCGACAAAGGAAAGCGTCGTTCCCGCAAATCCTGCCGCATGCAGTTTCAGGATGCCTTCCGCCACTTGGTCCGGCGTGCCGATCAGGGGGAAGCCGCCATGGCCCAGCGCGAAGAGGTGCTTGATCTGCGCGAGCAGGTCATGCGGGAAGCTGTGGGCATGGGCGAATTGCAGGCGCACCAGATTGTCGACCGCGTCGGTATCGGCGTTCTGCACGGCGGTGTATTCGGCGAAGGCCTTCGCCTCGGCCTCGGTCGGGCGGCAGATGACGTGAGAGAAGGTGAGGACGTTGACGTCCCGCCCCTTGGCCTTGGCCTGCGCCTTCAACTCGGCGATTTCCGTCTTTGACCGTTCGAGGTCGATGGCCGGGGTGAAGAGGAAATTGGCGTTGTCGGTGGCGAATTCGCGGCCCTGCGGGCTGCCTGCGGCGTTGATGATCGGGACGGAACCGCGGATGGGTTTGGGGTCACCCTTCACCTTGGCGGCCTTGAAATAGGTGCCGTTCCAGTCGAAATGGTCGTCCGAGGTCCAGAGTTTGCGGATCAGGTCGAACCATTCCTGCGCATAGGCGTAGCGGGTTTCGTGGTCATCGGGCAGGGAAAGGCCCAGCGCCTCATATTCCGGTTTGTTCCAGCCCGCGACGATGTTCAGGCCCGCGCGGCCGTGGCCGATCTGGTCGATGGTGGCCATCTGTTTGGCGACCACGACAGGGTGGTTGGCGGCGGTGTGGATGGTGGCGAAGACGGCGATGTTCTTGGTCGCGGCCAGCAATCCGGCGGCCCAGGTCATGGTTTCAAGGACGCCGCCGTGGAAATCCGTTTCGCCGCCATAGCCGATCCAGCGGGCGATGGGGAGCATGAAGTCGATCCCCGCCTCGTCCAGCATCTTCGCAAGTTTGAGGTTGTTGTCCCATGAATTGACCCAGCGTTCGGGGGCCTTGGTGGGCGTCATGCCCGAAGATCAGTTGGTGGAAAAGGTGCCAAGGCGAAAGCGATCGCCCGAGAGCATCGGGTGTTGAGGCATGGTTGCAGTCCCTGTTGGAGTTTTGAAAGTATTTTATGTTTGAAAGTCTATCGTAAATTCCATTTGCGTCAACGGGGCTGTGCTGGGATGGTCGAGGGCAGAGGGGATGAAAGCGATGGCCGAGAAAAATCTTCAAACTCAAAAGGATGCGCCTGTGCCGGGGCTGGATTGGCATTGGCATTTGGCGCAGGGCCCGGAGGAGGTGGACACGACCGAGCTGGAATTCGCGCTGATGCGGACCTTCGAGGGATTCGGTCGGTGGCAGTCGGAATGCCTTGCCTCGGTCTGCGATCTGGCGGCGACGGGGCCGGAGAATGCGCTTTTGCACATCATCCGGATGAATGACCGGCCCAAGACGATAAAGGATCTGGCGCGGCTGACGAACCGGGACGATGTGCCGAACATCCAGTATTCGCTGCGCAAGCTGATCGGGGCGGGGCTGGTGCTGCGGCGGGGGGCGGGGCGGTCTGGCGTGACCTATGAGGTGACGGAAGAGGGGCGGCGGGTCACGGATGATTACGGCGCGCTGCGGCGGCGGCTGCTGATACAGGCGGTGGCGAATGTGCCGGGGTTTTCGGAACGGCTGGCGGAGGCGACGCGTGCCCTGAACCTGCTGTCGGGGATTTATGAAGAGATATCGAGGGTTGCTGCCACCCATCGGCGGGGGTGAGGGCAGTGTAGGGCGGGGCTCACCCCGCCACCCGGATCAGCCCTTTTCGGCCCCGCCGCCCAGATTGTCCTGCTGCGGCATGCCGAGGACGTGGTAGCCACCATCGACATGGACGACCTCACCCGTCGTGAAGGCACCGTAGTCGGAAGCAAGCCAGACGGCCGTGCCGCCGACCGCCTCGAGCGTGGCGTTGGAGCGAAGGGGGGCGTTCGCCTCGGTATGGCGGTAGGTGGCGCGGGCGCCGCCGATGGCTGCGCCGGCGAGGGTCTTCATGGGACCCGGAGAGACGGCATTGACGCGGATCTTCTGCGGGCCGAGGTCGTTGGCGAGGTAGCGGACGGAGCTTTCCAGCGCGGCCTTGGCGACGCCCATCACGTTGTAATTCGGCGTGACGCGGTTCGATCCGCCGTAGGTGAGGGTGATCAGCGTGCCGCCTTCGGGCATCAGTTCCGCCGCGCGACGCGAGACGTCGATGAAGGAATAGCAGGAGATCGCGAGGGAGTTGGTGAAGTTCCCGCGCGTCGTGTTGATGAAGCGGCCCGTGAGTTCGTTCTTGTCGGAATAGGCGATGGCGTGGACGAGAAAGTCGATCGTTCCCCAGCGGTCCTTGAGCGCGGCGAAGCAGGCGTCGAGCGAGGCGTCATCGGTGACGTCCACATCGACCATGAAATCCGACCCGACCGAGGCGGCGAGGGGCTGGAGGCGCTTGCCGAACGCCTCTCCCTGATAGGAAAAGGCCAGTTCCGCGCCTTCGGCAGCCATCGCGCGGGCGATGCCCCATGCGATGGAGCGTTCATTCGCCACGCCCATGACAAGCCCGCGCTTGCCCTTCATCAGATCGGCCATGTCCCTGTCCCCTTTACGCGTGGTTGCCGGTTCGTCCGCCGGTCAGCCGAGATACTTGCTCATCACCAAGGTGGCGTTGGTGCCGCCGAAGCCGAAGCTGTTGGAAAGCACGGAGTCGATGTTCACGCCGTCGCGCATCGTCGTCACGATTTCGGACGGGTCGAGCGCGGGGTCGAGGGTGGTGACGTTGGCCGAGGCCGCGATGAAGTTGCCGTTCATCATCAGCAGGGAATAGATCGCCTCATGCACGCCGGTCGCGCCGAGGGAGTGGCCCGTCAGCGATTTGGTCGAGGCGACGGGCGGCGTGTTGCCCTTGCCGAATACGCGGCGGATCGCCTCCATCTCGGTCACGTCGCCCACGGGGGTGCTGGTGCCGTGGGAGTTGATGTAGTCGATCTTGCGACCCTGCGGGAGGGTGGAGAGGGCGAGGCGCATGGAGCGTTCGCCACCTTCGCCGGAGGGAGCGACCATGTCATGGCCGTCCGAGGTCGCGCCGTAGCCGGTGACTTCGGCGTAGATCTTCGCGCCACGGGCGAGGGCGTGGTTGAGTTCTTCCAGCACGACCACACCGCCGCCGCCTGCGATGACGAATCCGTCGCGGGTGGCGTCATAGGTGCGGGACGCGGTTTCGGGGGCGTCGTTGTATTTGGAGGACATGGCCCCCATCGCGTCGAAGAGGCAGGAGAGCGTCCAGTCCAGTTCCTCGCCGCCGCCGGCGAAGACGATGTCCTGCTTGCCGAACTGGATGAGTTCCGCGCCGTTGCCGATGCAATGGGCCGAGGTGGAGCAGGCGGAGGTGATGGAGTAGTTCACGCCCTTGATCTTGAAGGGCGTGGCGAGGCAGGCGGAGGTGGTGGACGACATGCCCTTGGTCACGCCGAACGGGCCGATCCGTTTGGGCGAGCCGGTTTCGCGGACGATGTTATGGGCCTTGAAGAAGGACTTGGTCGAGGGTCCGCCGGAGCCCACGATGATGCCCGTGCGTTCGTTCGAGATGTCGGAGGGTTCGAGCCCCGAGTCCTTCACCGCCTGATCCATGGCGATGAAGTTGTAGGCCGCGCCGTCGCCCATGAAGCGCAGGTCGCGCTTGTCGATATGGTCTTCGAGGACGATGTTGGGCTGGCCGTGGACCTGGGAGCGGAAGCCGCGTTCGGCATATTCGGGGGCGAAGACGATCCCCGACTTGCCCGCACGGAGCGAGGCTTCGACTTCGGCGGCGGTGTTGCCGATGGGGGAGACGATCCCGATCCCGGTGATGACGACGCGACGCATGCGGCCTCCGTATCCTGTATCCTTGGGTTGTCTCTAAGGGAGAGGGGGGGAAGGGGCAAGGGGATTGGGGATTGAGCGGGCTTCGCGATGGGGGGAAGATGGCCCCCGAACAGGCCGGGAGGATGGGATGGAACGGGTGACGGGGGGCTGTTCCTGCGGGGCGGTGCGGGTGGAAGCCATGGGCGCGCCGCTGCGGGTGGGGATCTGCCATTGCCTCGATTGCCGAAAGCATCACGGGGCGGTCTTCCATGCCAGCGCGATCTATCCGGCGGGGGCGGTTACCGTGACGGGTGATCCGCGCGACTGGAAGGGGCGGTTCTTCTGCCCGCGCTGCGGATCGCCGGTCTTCGGCCGCAGCGGCGATGAGGTGGAGGTCAATCTGGGCGCGCTGGACGAGGTGGGGGTTTTCGCGCCGACGTATGAACTATGGACCGTGCGGCGCGAGGGGTGGTTGCCCGCGTTTGCGGGGATGGTGGGGTTTGTGGGGGATCGGGGGTAGGCTTAAGGTTGGACGGGGCAATATGTCGATTATTGCAAAGTGCGTATGTTCACCTTAGGTTCTGATTTATGGAATGGAAGCAACGCAACCTTCGCGAACTTGGTAGAATCGTCTGCGGTGACGCTGACTATTTCATGTATCGGTCAAGCAAATACATCACGCAGTTCTTTGAGGATTGCGATCTTGAGTTCGTGCATCGAGGTGAAACACGTCCTGACTGGTGTGCCGAGAGGATCAAAGAAATTCTCGCCATGCCGAGTGCGGGAGGTGCTGCACCTCCTGATGCATTTCTACGCGTTATTCAGAGGGTTCTGGACAAAGACGAAGCGCAGGACGCAGACACAGATCGCAGTAAAGCTATTGCCGCACTCAATGTTGTTCTCGTTCGGGAGGGATGGGAGGCGTTTTACGATGGGTTTGGTGTCGGTCAGTTACGCCATATTGCAACAAACACAATCGCTCAGATGGCCAACCCGCATCGACCTTTCACTCCCGCTGAACTTGAGAGATCAAATCTACTCGTCGCTTATCTTGAAAAATGTTCGGAGGACGAACTGATTGAAGAGGTGCTGTTGCCCTTATTTCGGCAACTTGGCTTTCATCGCATTACCAATGCAGGCCATCGCGACAAGGCGCTAGAGTATGGAAAAGATATTTGGATGAAGTTCACCCTTCCAACACTGCATGTCCTTTACTTTGGCATTCAAGCGAAGAAAGGGAAACTGGATGCCTCTGGGGTTAGTACGTACAACATTGCCGAAATCCACAATCAAGTAAATATGATGCTTGGCCATGAGATATTTGATCCCGAGCTAAACCGCCGTGTTTTGGTGGATCACGCATTTATCGTTGCGGGCGGAGAGATAACAAAGCCAGCCCGCAATTGGCTTGGTAACAAACTAGACGCTGCGAAACGCTCTCAGATCATGTTCATGGATCGAAAAGATATTGTCGATCTTTTCACTGTCACAAATTTGCCATTGCCACGAGATGCAATAGGCATCCCGTCCAAAAACGACGAAATGCCAGATGAAATTCCCTTCTAGCGTTTCGAACCGACTATTTGGAGGAGATGCGCCATCCGTTCTCTGCCTTACGCCTCGCTCAGCGCAACCTTCATGTCCTTGACGATGTAGATCACCTCGCCATCCGCCTCGACGATGCCATCCGCCACGCCCATCGTCAGGCGGCGGGTTTGCAGGGCCTTGGTGAAATCGACCTTGTAGGTCAGCATCTTGCGGTCGGGGCGGACCATGCCGGTCAGTTTCACCTCGCCCACGCCCAGTGCATAGCCGCGACCGAGCCAGCCGCGCCAGCCGAGGTTGAAGCCCGTGAGTTGCCACAGCCCATCAAGGCCAAGGCAGCCTGGCATGATCGGGTTGCCGGGGAAGTGGCAGTCGAAGAACCACAGGTCCGGCGTGATGTCGAATTCGGCCACCACATGGCCCTTGCCGTGGAGACCGCCGTCTTCGGAGATCTCGGTGATGCGGTCCATCATCAACATGGGGGGCGCGGGAAGCTGGGCGTTGCCGGGGCCGAAGAGTTCACCCCGCGCGCATTTCAGGAGGGCGTCGCGGTCGAAGCTGGTCGGATAGGCGGCCATGAACAGGGGTTCCCGTTTGTCGTTTTCGATCATTTTCCCGTGTAGCACCCGCAGGGAAGGGCGTGCAAGGTGGGGCTTGCAGGTGGAGCCCGCACTGGCGATTGCGACTGCGACCTGTTTTCATTTGTATTCACAGGGCCGGAGGCCATATAAAGACCGGGAATACAGTCGGGTATTGCAGGACGGTGGAATGGTGCTGACGGCACGGGATCGGGGGACGGAATGGCTGGCGCGGGGCGGTTTGCGCCCGACGCGGCAGCGTCTTGCCCTTGCCGCGTTGTTGGTAGGGGATGGCGAGGACAGGCATGTCACCGCCGAGAGCCTGTTCGCCCTTGCCGATCAGTCGGGCGAGAAGGTGTCGCTGGCCACCGTCTACAACACCCTGCGCGCCTTCTGCGAGGCGGGTTTGATGAACGAGGTCGTGGTGGACGGGTCGAAAAGCTATTTCGACACACGCATGGACGACCACCCGCATTTCTACTGGGAAGACAGCGGGCGGCTGACCGATGCGCCGGCGGAGGAATTGCAAATCGCGGGTCTGCCCGAGGCCCCGGCGGGGATGCAGGTCGCGCGGGTGGATGTGGTCATCCGACTGAAGCGCGCGTGAAGGTCTGGGCCGGGCGGGCACAAGGTCGCACGGCGCTGCGAGGGTTATCCCTGCCTCAGAAGGGATCGAGAAAACTGTCGACGATCTGGGCCATGTCCGCGACAGGGAACGGTCTTGGCAGGAGGTCGAAGATCGCCATGCGGTCGGCAAAGCGCGCGGGCTTGACGAAGCGTTCGACGCGGCGGCGATAGCGGCGTCCCTGATAGTCGTCGAAGAGGAGGGTGACGGGCCGCGTGATCCGGAAAAGGGTTGTCAGGAAGCAGGCGGTGCGGAAACGGCCATCGACCAGCACCACGTCGGGATGGCGGAAATCGGGACGGTCCCAGACCGTCTGGGGATAGTGCGGCCAGTTCCGGAACGAGCGCGGGTCGGTCGGGCGGCCCCATGCGCCCGTGCGGCCGATGTCGACGTGATGCATCACGACGGGCGAAGCCGGGGGGTGGGCACGGAACCAACCCTCCATATCGGCCGCCCATTTCGCATCGCTTTCCACGGAGAAGACGGTCTTGCCCGGAAGTTCGGCCGCGACCAGTGTAGAGCCGCCGGAGCCGTATTCGAGGATCACCCCTGCCTTGCCATAAGCCTCGTGCAGGGCGTCGGCTGCGGCGGGTGGAAGGGTGAGTTCCGGCCGGTCGATGAAACCCTGCGCGGTTGGCGGGATGGTATCGGGCGAGGCATCGGTCACGGCATGGCCTTGGGTTGCAGGATGAGGGGATGGGCGGCAGAGGGGGCGGGCAGAAGGTCTGCCATGCGGTCGGGCAGGCGCAGGTGATGGCCGCGCGGCGAGTTGCCGTCGGGGATATGTCCCGGATGCGGGCCGGTGCGCGAGGGAAGCGAGGTCATCACATGGGCGCGGGCGCTGGCGGCGACCATGTCGAAGGCGGGCGGGTTGGGGCCTGCCACCTCGTCAAAGCGGGAGAGTCGCTGGGCGATATGCGTGCCTTGGGTGGCGTGTTCGGCGGTTGATTTGCGCTGATCGATGCGTGCCCCGGCGACGGCACGGTCGAAGAGGGCAAGATGGAAGAGCAGCAGACCGGGCTGGATGTCGATGTCGACATTGCGCGCGCGGTGGAAGCCCCCCATCCAGCGGACATGGCGGCGGATCGCGACCAGCTTGCAGAATTCGCGCGTCAGGATGGCGTGGCGGCGCTGGGCGAGTATGGGGCGGGCGGTGTCGAGCGGGCCTTCCTCGGGCGCCTGGATGACGTCGAGCCCGAGCGCGGCCGCCGCGGCACCTTCGGGGAGCGAGGCGAGCAGGGCGGGAAGGTCCATCCCGGAGGCCGGATCGGCGGCGACGAATTCGTCTATGTCTGTGCGCAGCACGAGATCTGTGCCGCCCTTCAGCAGGCCTGCCGCGTGGCGTGATTGCCATCGGGAGGTGAAGCCGAGCCGGAGCGTGCGTTCGCGCGGGACATCGGGGACCACATGCAGGTTGACCCCGGACAGGTCCACCTGCGGTGTCCAGTCGTCGCCGTCCAGCATGATGTGCAGGTTTTCGCGCCCGAAGAGGTTGCCGTAATATGCCACCCAGAGTGCAAGGAAGAAGGTGTCGGTCCTGACATTGGTGAGGACGGCAATACTCATTCACTGGTCTCCTTGCCGTTCCGGCTACGGCGAAACTTCTTTCTGATGTAGCTTTGTCAGTGGCTGGCTGCCAAGAGGGCGCGTCGCTGCGGGGGCTGCATGCGGCGCGCGCGTGAGGCTTGATCGACAGGGGCTGCTCGGCTAGGCTTTGTGGAAACGTTTACATGCGCCTTTGAAGCGCGCCACGGAGGAAAGACCATGAAAGCCGCCCGGATGAACCGCCTCTTTGCCCCTTCGGGCATGTGTTTCGACGTGGCGATCGACCACGGGATGTTCAACGAGCGGTCCTTCCTTGGCGGGATTGAGGATATGGGCAAGGCGATCCGCACCGTGGCGGCGGCGAAGCCGGATGCAATCCAGTTGCCGCCGGGGACGGCGCCGCTGTTGCAGGCCATTCCGGGCAAGGACAAGCCCGCGCTGGTGCTGCGGACGGATATCGCGAATGTCTATGGCACGCCCCTGCCGCGGGCGCTTTTCTCCGAGGTGATCGACCGCGCGGTGGAGCAGGGCGTGGTGCTGGACGCGGCCTGTGTCGTGGTGAACCTGCTCATGCTGCCCGACCAGCCGGAGGTTTACCGCGCCTGCGTGCGGAACGTGAATTCCCTTAAGCGGGAATGCGAGATCATGGGGATGCCGCTGATGGTGGAGCCCCTTGTGATGCAGGACAATGCCAAGGGCGGCTACATGGTGGATGGCGACATCGACAAGATCCTGCCGCTGGTCCGGCAGGCGGCGGAGCTGGGGGCGGACATCATCAAGGCGGACCCTTGCGAGAACGTGCAGGAGTATCACCGCGTGATCGAGATCGCGCAGGGGCTGCCGGTGCTGGTACGGGGCGGGGGGCGCGTGTCGGATGCGGAGATTCTGGCGCGGACGGCGGAGTTGATGCGGCAGGGCGCGAAGGGCATCGTCTACGGGCGCAACGTGATCCAGCATCCCGATCCGGGGGGCATGACGCGGGCGCTGATGGCCGTGGTGCATGAGGGGTCGTCTCCGGATGCGGCCCTTGCGATGATCGGGGGCAAGTGATGCGCGAGGTCCGTTTCGGCATCATCGGCTGCGGGTTGATGGGGCGGGAGTTCGCCTCGGCCGCCGCGCGCTGGCTGCATCTGACGGGGATGAAGGCGAAGCCGCGGATCGTGGCGGTCTGTGACACCAATCCGGCGCTGATGGGGTGGTATACGGATGCGCTTGGGCCGATGCAGGTGACGACGGATTACCGCGAGTTGTTGGCGAACCCGGAGGTGGAGGCGGTCTACTGCGCCGTTCCCCATGTGCTGCATGCCGAGATATACCCCGCGATATTGGCGGCGGGAAAGCATCTGCTGGGGGAAAAGCCCTTCGGTATGGACCTTGCGCAGAACCGTGTGATTTCAGCGGCGATTGCGGGGCGGCCTGACCTGCTGGTGCGCTGTTCGTCGGAGATGCCCTTCTATCCCGGCGCGCAGAAGGTGGTGGAGTTCATCCGCTCTGATGCCGTGGGCCCGGTGCTGGAGGTGGAGGCGTGTTTCCTTCATTCGTCGGACATCAACCCCGACAAGCCGATCAACTGGAAGCGTATGGCGCGGGTGAATGGCGATTATGGCTGCATGGGCGATCTGGGGATGCATGTGCTGCATGTGCCCTTGCGGCTGGGCTGGCGTCCGTCGCGGGTGACGGCGTCGCTGGTCAAGCGGGTGGAGACGCGGCCGGATGGCAAGGGCGGGCGGGTGGCCTGTGACACTTGGGACAATGCGACCATCACCTGTTCGGTCCCGCATGCCGATGGCGATTTCCCGATGGTGCTGAAGACGTGGCGCATCGCTCCGGGTGAGGCGAATACTTGGTCGATCCGGGTGCTGGGGATGAAGGGGTCGGCGTTCTTTACAACCAAGAGCCCGCGCCAGTGGTCGTGGATGCGGTATGAGGCGGGGGGGGCGCAGGGCTGGGTGACGGAGGATCTAGGCTATACTCCGTTGTTCGGGGCGATCACGGGCGGGATCTTCGAGTTCGGCTTCACCGATGCCATCCAGCAGATGTGGGCGGCTTTCGTGGATGAGTTGGCAGGAGGGGATGCGAATGGGTTCCCCTGTGCGAAGCCCGAGGAGGCGGCGGCGCATCATGCGGTGCTGACGGCGGCCTTGCAGGCGGGGATCAGCGGGCAAGCGGTTGGGGTATCCTACTGATGCGGCCCGCTTCGGAACGCCGGGGGATTGCCTGTGCGGGGAACTGGATCGTGGACATTGTCCACACGATCGAGGCGTGGCCCGCGAAGAGCGACCTTGTCCGGATCCTCGACGAGGTGGAGGGGACGGGGGGCGGTGCGGCGAATGTGATGCTGTCGCTGGCGGCGTTCCGGACGGGTCTGCCCTTGTGGGCCATCGGGTTGGTAGGGATGGATCGCCACGCCGCCACCGTGCGCTTGGCGGTGAAGGCGGCGGGGGCGGACGGGACGCGGCTGGCCGAGACGGATCGGGCGCCGACGGCGCATACGCATGTGATGAACCTGCCGGGGGATAGCCGGACCTTCTTCTACCATCCCGGCACGAACGATCTGCTGGACGAGGGGGATATTGCCGTCGAGGCGGTCGCGGCGGAGGGGGCGAGGGTGTTCTACCTTGGCTATCTTAACCTGCTGGGGCGGCTGGATGAGGTTGCCGCCGGGTCCAGCGGTGCGGCGCGGGTTCTGCAGCGGGCGCGGGCGGCGGGGATGGTGACGGTGGCCGATCTCGTCTCGACCGACCGGGAGGGGTTCCGCGCGGCGGTGCAGGCGGCGCTGCCGCATCTGGATGTGTTGTTCCTGAACGAAGGCGAGGCGGCGCGCGCGACCGGGCTGACGATTGCCGGGGCCGGTGATCTGGAGGGTATTGCCGCCGCGGCGGCGCAATTGCGGGCGGGTGGGGCCGGGGCGGTGGTGGTGCATACGCCGTCGCTTGGGCTGTGGCTGTCAGGCGAGGGGGCTGTGGTGGTGCGGCCCGATCCGGTGCCTGCGGATCAGATGGTGAGTCCGGTCGGCGCGGGGGATGCCTTCGCGGCGGGCTGCCTTTATGGGCTGCATGAGGGATGGGGGCCGGAGGCCTGTCTGCGCCTTGGGCATCGGGCGGCGGCAGCGTCCTTGAAGGGTGCGACGGCGACGGAGGCGATCCCTGCTCTGGAGGACTTGCTGCGGGGCTGACGTGGTCAGCGGGTGGGCGGCGCGGTGGTGCCGCGTTCGATGACGGTCAGGGGCAGGTCGGGCGGCGGCGGCGGTGTCGTGCCGCGCATCAGGGCGAGCAGGCGGGCGGTTGCCGCCGCGCCGATAGCGCGGATGGGTTGCGCGACCGTCGTCAGTTGCGGAAGCGTGTAGCGCGCGGCGGGCAGGTCGTCGAAGCCCATGACGGACAGGTCGCCGGGAACCGCAAGCCCCCGCGCGGCGGCGGCATGAAGGGCCGCGATGGCCGCCATGTCGGAGGTGCCGACCAGCGCGGTGGGGCGGCAATCGGAGAGGAGGTCGTCGGCAAGGCTGCGGCAGGCGTCGAAGCCGTGTTCGGGGCCAAGGCGGATGGCCGTGGGCGCAAGGCCCGCGGCGCCGAGTTCGGCCGTGATGCCCGCCACGCGCTGCTGCACCGGGGCGGAATGGCCGGGCGCGCCGATCACACCGATCTCCCTATGCCCGAGGTCGAGAAGGTGACGCGCCATGAGCCGCCCGCCCTGATGATGGTCGGCGGTGATGGCGGGCAGCCCGGGCAGGGCGCGGTCGACGGCGACGATGGGGATATCGGCGGCGCGGAGGCGTTCGACCGCGGCCCCTTCGGAGGTGACCGAGGCGAGGATCACGCCGTCCACCTGCTGACCGAGCAGGGCCGCGACATAGGCGGCCTCGTGTTCCGGGCTTTCGGCGGTGGAGCAGATCATGGCGTGATAGCCTTCGCGGAACAGGGCCTGTTCCACAACATGGGCGAGGATGCCGAAGAAATGCACGTCGAGCGAGGGCAGGAGGACGCCGACCATCCGGCTTGACCCGGAGCGCATCATCCTTGCCCCGGCATTGGGGGTGTAGCCGAGGTCGCGCACCGCTTCCTCAATACGGGCACGCATGGCGGGGCTGACATAGCCCGAACCGTTGACCACCCGCGATACGGTGGCGATGGACGCCCCGGCGCGGGCGGCGATGTCCTTGATCTTGGTCATGGAGCGGGTCCCCGTTCTGGCCTTCTGTCTAGCGGTCCGTTGCGGAAGGGCAAGGATTTCCGCAGGGCATGTGTCAGACTGTGGAATTCATACATTCAGAGTCTTGAATATTTTGTCGTGACAGGTTACCTCTGCCCCGTCATCGCAAGGAGATTCCCCATGCGCCTTACTATTGCCGGTCCGATCATCGCCCTGATGCTGGGCTCTGTCGCCGCCTTCGCCGAAACCGTGACGGTGGAGGCTGTCCCGATCACCGAATGGAAGGCCGTGTATGGCCGGATCGAGGCGCGGGATCGCATTCCGGCGCGTGCGCGGCTGGGGGGGACGCTGGTTTCGCTGAAGGTGGCGGAGGGTGATCTGGTCGCGCAGGGTGATGTGCTGGCGGAAGTGGTGGATGAGAAGCTGGGCTTCCGGCTTTCGGCACTGGATGCGCAGGCCGGGGCGCTTGGGTCCCAGCTCGTCAATGCCGAGACGGAATTGAAGCGGGGCGAGGAGTTGCTGGCGCAGGGGGTGACGACGGCGCAGCGGTTGGATGCGCTGCGGACGCAGGTGGATGTGGTGAAGGGACAGTTGGCCGCCGTTGCGGCGGAGCGGCAGGTGGTGGAACAGCAGGCGGCGGAAGGGGTGGTGCTGGCCCCGGTGGCGGGCCGGGTGCTGGATGTGCCGGTGGCGCAGGGCGCCGTGGTGATGCCGGGTGAACCTGTCGCGCAACTGGGCGGCGGCGGCATCTTCCTGCGGCTGGCGGTGCCGGAGCGGCATGCGGCGGAATTGAACGAGGGTGACGCCATCGAGATCGAGGGCGCGGCTGGAGCGGTGGCCGGGCGGTTGGTGAAGGTCTATCCGCTGATCGAGAATGGCCGCGTCGTGGCGGATGTCGAGGTGGCCGATCTGTCCGATCGCTTCGTCGATGCCCGTGTGCTGGTGCGCCTGCCGGTGGGTGAGCGGGAGGCGCTGCTGGTGCCGGAAACCGCGCTGGTGACGCGCGGCGGGCTGGATTTCGTGGGCATAGAGGGCGCGGGTCTGCGGACGGTGGTGCCGGGTGCGCGGGTGGTCGTGGACGGCGCGGCGATGGTCGAGGTGTTGACCGGGCTGAAGGCCGGGGATGCGGTTCTGGCCGTGGCGCCCGAAGCGGGTGAGGTGGGCCATGAGTGACGCGAAGCTGGGCATTGCAGGGCGGCTGACCAAGGGGTTCATCGATTCTGCCCTGACGCCCCTTTTCATCCTTGCCGCGTTGGCGGCCGGGCTGGTGGCGCTGGTGTCGCTGCCGCGCGAGGAGGAGCCGCAGATTTCCGTGCCGCTGGTGGATATCCATGTGCAGGCGCAGGGCCTGCGCGCCGAGGATGCGGTCAAGCTGGTGACGGAGCCGTTGGAGATCCTCGTGAAGGGGATCAACGATGTGGAACATGTCTATTCCCAGACGCGGGACGATGCCGCGCTGGTGACGGCGCGGTTCGAGGTGGGCACCAAGGCCGAGGATGCGATCCTGCGCGTGCATGACAAGCTGCGCGCCAATATGGACCGGATTCCGGTGGGTATCCCGGAGCCTTTGGTCATCGGGCGGGGGATCGACGATGTGGCGATCCTGACGCTGACCCTTTCGGGCGACGAGGGGGTGACGGCGAATGACCTGACACGTGTGGTGCGCGCGCTGCAATCCGAGGTGGCGAAGACCGAGGATGTGGGTCTGACCTATATCGTGGGCGAGGCGCAGGAGGCGATCCGCATTGCGCCTGACCCGGAAAGGCTGGCGCTCTATGGCATCACGCTGCAGCAACTGGCGGGGAAGGTGGCGCAGGCCAACCGGACGCTGAACACCGGAAAGATCCGCGATCAGGGTGGGCAGATCGACCTTGTGGCGGGGCAGACCATGACCGCGCCTTCGGAAGTGGCGAACCTGCTGCTGACGGCGCGGGATGGTCGGCCCGTCTATGTGGCCGATGTGGCGGAGGTGAGTTTCGTTCCCGACACTTCGGATCACATCGTGAGCCATCTGGTGAAGGGCGAGGACGGTGCGGTGCATCGGTCGCCTGCCGTGACGCTGGCCGTGGCGAAGCGGGCGGGGGCCAATGCCGTGGTCGTGGCCGAAGAGGTGCTGCATCGGGTGGAGGGGCTGGAAGGCAAGCTGATCCCGGACGGCATGCACCTTACCGTGACGCGCGACTATGGCGAGACGGCGAATGAAAAGGCCAATGAACTGCTGTTCCACCTTGGCCTTGCCACTGTGTCGATCATCGCGCTGGTCTGGCTGGCCATCGGTTGGCGCGAGGCCATCGTGGTGGCCATCGTCATCCCGGTGACGATCCTGCTGACGCTGTTTGCGTCATGGATCATGGGATACACGCTGAACCGGGTGAGCCTGTTCGCGCTGATCTTCTCCATCGGCATTCTTGTCGATGATGCCATCGTGGTGATCGAGAACATCGCGCGGCATTGGGGGATGAAGGACGGGCGCGGGCGGATGGCTGCGGCCATCGACGCGGTGGCGGAGGTGGGCAATCCCACCATCGTTGCCACGCTGACGGTGGTGGCGGCGCTGTTGCCGATGCTCTTCGTGAGCGGTTTGATGGGACCCTACATGTCGCCCATCCCGGCAAATGCATCGGCAGCGATGATCTTTTCCTTCTTTGTCGCGGTCATCATCACGCCCTGGCTGATGGTGAAGATCGCGGGGAAGGCCGACATGTCGGCCCATGGCGGCGACGACAGCCATGGGGGGCATCATGGCGGGCTGCTGGAGCGGTCCTACAATGCCGTGGCGCGGCCGCTGCTTGCTTCGAAAGGGCGCAGCCTTGCGTTCCTTCTGGTCACCGCCGTCCTCTCCTTCGGGTCGCTGGCGGCGCTGTATACGCGGGATGTGACGGTGAAGCTGCTGCCCTTCGACAACAAGTCGGAGCTTTCGGTGATGATCGACCTGCCCGAAGGCGCGTCGGTGGAGGCGACGGATCGCGTGGCGCAGGATGTGGCGGCTATCGTGATGGGGATGGAGGAGGTGACGTCGGTCCAGACCCATGCGGGGACGGCGGCGCCCTTCAACTTCAACGGGCTGGTGCGGCATACCTATCTGCGGCAGGAGCCGCAATTGGGTGAGGTGGCGATAAACCTGTTGCCCAAGACCGAACGGGACCGGGCGAGCCATGACATCGCGCTGGATATCCGTGAACGGCTGAAGGCTGTGGCGGTGCCAGAGGGGACGGTGTTGAAGACCGTCGAACCCCCGCCGGGGCCGCCCGTCATCGCAACGCTCCTGGCCGAGGTCTATGGGCCGGACGCCGAGACGCGGCGGCAGGCGGCGGCGCAGATCCGTGCGGCGTTCGAGAGCGTGCCCTTCGTGGTGGATGTGGATGACAGTTTCGGCGTCATGGCCCCGCGCCTGCGGGCAACGATTTCGACCGACGATCTGGAATTCTTCGGCGTGCAGGAGGCGGATGTCTTCGACACCATGGCGCTGCTGAATGGCGGGCAGGTGGTGGGTTATTCGCACCGGGGCGACGGGCGGCATCCCATCCCCTTGATCGTGGGGCGCGACAAGGCCGACCGGGTGCTGGATGAGCGGTTCCTGACGACGCCGATCCCGGCCAATGTCCTGCCCGGCGCGCGCGGGGTGGTGGAACTGGGCGATGTGATCCGCGTGGCGGAGGAGCAGTCGTCCTATCCCGTCTTCCGCCACAACGGGCGCGAAGCCGAGATGGTGACGGCAGAGCTGGCCGGCGATTTCGAGGCCCCGCTTTACGGGATGCTGGCCGTGGCCGATGCCATCGAGGCGCAGGACTGGGCGCCGGGCACCAAGCCCGAGATCAGCCTGCACGGGCAGCCGGAGGATGAGGGCAAGGTCACGCTGCTGTGGGATGGGGAATGGGAAGTGACCTTCGTCACCTTCCGCGACATGGGGGCGGCCTTCGGCGTGGCGCTTTTGGGTATCTATATCCTGGTGGTGGCGCAGTTCGGGTCGTTCAAGCTGCCGCTGGTGATCCTGACGCCCATCCCGCTGACCTTCCTTGGCATCATCCTTGGCCATTGGCTGTTCGCGGCCCCCTTCTCGGCCACGTCGATGATCGGCTTCATCGCGCTGGCGGGGATCATCGTGCGGAACTCCATCCTGCTGGTGGATTTCATCCGGCATTCGACGACGGGGCCGGTGACGGTGGATGTGCTGGTGGAGGCGGGGGCGATCCGGTTCAAGCCCATCCTCCTGACGGCCATCGCGGCGATGATCGGGGCGGTGGTCATTCTGGCGGACCCGATCTTTCAGGGGCTGGCGATCTCGCTTCTGTTCGGGCTTTTGTCGTCGACACTGCTGACGGTGCTGGTGATCCCGGCGATCTATCGGGTGATGCGGACCTGAGGGTTGAGCAAGCCCTCCCTCGGGATGGGGTGGTCCGTCTTCTGTCGCCCCCATAACCGCATGCCGGGGATGACCATGCGCCGGGCGTCAGGCGCGCCACGGGAGGTGCGAATATAGGGGGGGAGGGTGGCAAGCACCCTCCCCCTTTTGCCATCGGGTCTCTGTGACCCCCGATCCGGTGGTGAAAGGGGGTCTATAGGCTAGAACTGGAAGGCGTCGGTGACGATGCGTCGTCCAAGAGTCAGGGCATCGGCGACATGCACCATCGGGGCGAGGTCGACCTCGGATGCGCCGTTGCGGACGAGTTCCGCCATGCGCGCGTAGAGCCGCGGGTATTCGCCCATGATCGTCTGTTCGCCCGCGACTTCCTGTCCTGCCACCTCGAACCGGTTGCCGCCGAAGCGCAGGGCGCAGGGGCCTTGGTCGGTGTCGATCTCGATATCCCAGGTCTGCGGGCCTTCCTGACGCCAGTCGAAATCGGCGGTGACATTGCCGGAAAAGGCGATGCGCGCGGCTATGGGGGTGTCGCGGTTGGCCGGGAATTCCAGATCGGCCTGCGTGACATGGACGGGGGCGGGGAGGATTTCGGTGAGGATCGAGAGGGCGTTGATGCCGGGGTCGAAGACGCCCATGCCGCCCGGTTCGAAGACCCAGTCCTGACCGGGATGCCATTTCCGCACATCCTCGCGCCATGTGATATGAGCGCGGGTGATGGTCTTGTCGGCGAGCCATGCCTTGGCGGGGGCGACGGCCTCGGCCATCCGGGAATGCCATGTGGCGTAGAGGGTGACGCCATGTTGCGCGGCGAGGCGTTCGAGGGCGTGGACCTCGGCCAAGGTCTGGCCGGGGGGTTTTTCCAGCATGACGTGACGGCCTGCCTTGAGCGCCAGTTCCGCGTAAGGATAGCGGGGTTGGGGCGGCAGGCAGAGGGAGATGGTGCCGATATCCGGGCGTTCGGCCAGCAGGGCGGCGAAGTCGGTATAGGCGGGGATGCCGTCAACGGTGCCGGAGCGGCTGACCGTGGCGGCAAGCTCCCAATCTGGGGAAGCCGCAAGCGCGGGGACGTGCTGGTCGCGGGCGATCTTGCCGATGCCCACGAGCGCCAGTTTCATCTTCGCCATCAGTGCGAGTCCTTGCCCACCGGCGCGCCGCGGCAGCCGCGCAGGAAATCGAGATCCGCGCCTTTGTCCGCGCCCATGACATGCTTGTGGTGGAGCATGGCATAGCCGCTGTCGGGCGGCGTGACGCGGGGTTTCCACGCGGCGAGGCGGCGGGCGAGCTCCTCGTCGCTGATGTCCAGATGCAGGCGGCGGTTGGGGACGTCCAGTTCGATCATGTCGCCGTCCTGCACCACGGCCAAGGGCCCCCCTGCGGCGGCTTCGGGCGAGGTGTGCAGGCAGACGGTGCCATAGGCTGTGCCGGACATGCGGGCGTCCGAGATGCGGACCATGTCGGTGATGCCCTTTTTCAGGACCTTGGGCGGGAGGCCCATGTTGCCCACCTCGGCCATGCCGGGATAGCCGCGCGGGCCGCAGTTTTTCAGGACCATGACGCAGGTTTCGTCGATGTCGAGATCGGGGTCGTTGATTTTGGCCTTGTAGTCGTCGATATCCTCGAACACGACGGCACGCCCTCGATGGACCATGAGCGAGGGGGTCGCGGCAGAGGGTTTCAGCACCGCCCCATCAGGGGCTAGGTTGCCTTTCACCACGACGACGCCGCCCGATTGGGTGATGGCCTTTTCGACGGGAAGGATCACGTCTTCGTTGTGGTTGACCACATCCTTGACCTGTTCCCATGCGCTTTCGCCGGAAACGGTGAGCGCGTCCTTGTTCAGAAGCCCTGCCTCGCCCAGACGTTTCAGGACGACGGGCAGGCCGCCCGCGTAGAAGAATTCCTCCATCAGATATTTGCCCGATGGCATCAGGTTGACGATGGTGGGGACATCGCGGCCGAGGCGGTCCCAGTCATCCAGCGTCAGGTCGATGCCGACGCGGCCCGCGATGGCCAGAAGGTGGATGACGGCATTGGTCGATCCGCCAATTGCGGCATTGGTGCGGATGGCGTTTTCGAAGGCCTGACGTGTCAGGATGTCGGAGGGTTTGAGATCATCCTTCACCATCTGCACGATGCGGCGGCCCGACAGTTGGGCCATGACGCGGCGGCGGCTGTCCACCGCCGGGATGGCGGCATTGCCGGAGAGGGCCATGCCCAGCGCCTCGGCCATGGATGCCATGGTGCTGGCGGTGCCCATCGTGTTGCAGGAGCCTGCTGAGCGGGACATGGAGGCCTCGGCCTCGGCGAATTCGGCGGGGGACATTTTGCCTGCCTTCACGGCCTCGGAGAATTTCCAGAGGTGGGTGCCGGAGCCGACACGTTCGCCCCGGAAATAGCCGTTCAGCATCGGCCCGCCGGTGACGACGATGGAGGGCAGGTCGGTCGAGGCGGCGGCCATCAGGAGGGAGGGGGTGGTCTTGTCGCAGCCCACCAGCAGCACGCAGCCATCCATCGGCTGGCCGCGCATCTGTTCTTCTATCGACATGGCGGCGATGTTGCGGAACATCATGGCCGTGGGACGGAAGGCGGACTCCGAGACGGAAAAGACCGGAACCTCGACCGGGAAGCCGCCCGCCTCGTAGATGCCGTTCTTCACCTTTTCCGCCAGCGCGTTGAGATGCGCGTTGCAGGGGTTCAGTTCGGACCAAGTGTTCAGGATGCCGATGACCGGGCGGCCGTCGAAGAGGTCATGCGGGAAGCCCTGATTTTTCATCCAGCCGCGGTGATAGATGTTGTCCCGGCTGGAGCCGCCGAACCATTCCTGCGAGCGCAGTTTGCGGGGCCATTTGGCGGGTTTGAAGGTCATGTTGTCCTCACAGGGTATGGACGGCCACTGTCGCCGCCTGCGGGGCAGGGGCGCGGGCCAGGGGGTTCTTCAGGGGCAGGCCGAAGGGCGCTGCTTCGATTTCGAACATATCGCCGGGTCTGGTGGAAATGCCATCGGCAAAGGAGAGCGTCGCGGTGCCGAACATGTGCACATGCACATCGCCCGGACGACGGAAGAGGTCGTATTTGAAATGGTGATGTTCGAGGTTGGCCATGGTGTGGGACATGTTCGCCTCGCCCGACAGGAAGGGTTTTTCCCAGATCACCGTGCCGTCGCGGCGGATGCGGGACATGCCCTGCACATCGGCGGGCAGGTCGCCCACAAGGATTTCGGGGCCGAAGGAGGCCTCGCGCAGTTTGGAATGGGCGAGCCAGAGGTAGTTCACCCGTTCGGTGACGTGATCGGAAAACTCGTTCGCCAAGGCCCAGCCAAGGCGGCAGGGCGTACCGTCGGTGGCGATGATGTAGATGCCGGCGAGTTCGGGTTCCTCGCCGCCGTCTTCGGCGAATGGGGGCATGGTGAGGGGTTGGCCGGGCGCGATGGCGGTGGTGCCGTTGCCTTTGTAGAACCATTCGGGCTGTACGCCGGGTGTGCCTGCGGGTGGGCGGCCCCCCTCAAGCCCCATGCGGAACATCTTCATGCTGTCGGTCAGTGTGTCGCTGCCGGCCAGTTTGGCATGCATCGAATCGCGTGCGGAGGCGCTGCCCAGATGGGTGAGGCCGGTTCCCGTCAGGTGCATGTGGGCCGGATCGGGATGGGTGATGGGCAGGGTGACGCGCCCCTCGGCAAGGAGGGAGGGGAGATCGACCGCCTCGCCCATGCCCCTCTCGGCGATGATCGCGGCGACGGGGCGGCGGGTGGTGGCGGCCTCCATCGCGAGGTCGTAGGTGGAGGCAGTGCCGCGCAAGATCGCGGCCTCGGACCCCGCGCGGACCACGACGGCGAGGCTGCCGTTGGGGCGGGTGATCTGCGACAGGAGCATCGGGGGCCTCACTTGTTCTTGTTGTAGACGTCGAAGATGACGGCGGCGAGGAGGACGAGGCCTTTGATGACCTGCTGGTAGTCGATCCCAATGCCCATGATGGACATGCCGTTGTTCATCACCCCCATGATCAGCGCACCGACGACGACGCCGATGATCTTGCCCGATCCGCCCGTCATCGAGGCTCCGCCGATGAAGACGGCGGCGATGACGTCCAGTTCGAAGCCGACGCCTGCCTTCGGGGTGGAGGAGTTCAGGCGCGCGGCGACGATCATGCCGGCCAGAGAGGCAAGGACACCCATGTTGCAGAAGGTGAGGAACACGAGGCGATCGGTGTTGATGCCCGACAAGCGCGCGGCCTTTTCATTCCCGCCGAGGGCATAGATGCGGCGGCCCGTGGTCGTGCTTTCGGTGAAAAAGGCATAGAGGACGGTCAGCACTGACAGGACGACGACGACATTGGGCAGGCCGCGGAAGCTTGCCAGCTTGTAGCCGACGAAGAGGAGTGCGGCCGTGATGACGAAGTTACGGATTGTGAAGACGATCATCGGTTCTGGCGCGATGCCGAATTGCTGATCCCGGGCGCGGGCGCGCAGCCCCATCCAGAGGATCGCCACGGCGGCCAGCGCCACAAGGGCGAGCGCCGTCATGTTCGGTTTGTCGACGCCGAAGGCATCGGGGATGAAGCCTGTGGAGAGCGACTGGAACGAGCGGGGGAAGGGCCCGACGTTCTGCCCCGCCAGCAGCCAGAGGGTGAGGCCGCGGAAGACCAGCATGCCCGCAAGCGTCACGATGAAGGACGGAATGCGCCAATAGGCGACCCAGTATCCCTGCGCCGCGCCGATAAGGAGGCCGACGAAAAGGCAGGTCGGTACGACCGCATATACGGGCCAGCCCATGTTGACCGTCAGGACGGCAGCCACAGCCCCGGTGAAGCCTACGACAGAGCCGACGGAAAGGTCGATATGGCCCGCGACGATGACGAGAAGCATTCCCAGTGCCATGATGATGACGTAGGAGTTTTGGAGGAAGAGGTTCGTGATGTTCTGGGCGGAGAGGAAATCCACCCCTTGCGTCACCCGCACGATCACGGTGAAGAAAAGGACGATCGCGACCAGCGCGAGGATCATCCCGTTTTCCCGCAGATGCCCGCCGAGATGCGCGCCGATGCCCTTGCCGCCCGTGCCTGCCGTCTGATCCGCCATCACGCCACCTTCGCCTTGCCGTCATTCTTCAGGATGAGGGACATGATACGTTCCTGACTGGCTTCGGCCTTGGTCAGTTCGCCCACGATGCGCCCCTCGTTCATCACGTAGATCCGGTCGCACATGCCCAAGAGTTCGGGCATTTCCGACGAGATCATCACCACGCCGCGCCCTTGGGCGGCGAGTTCGTTCATGATCGTGTAGATTTCGAATTTCGCGCCGACGTCGATGCCGCGCGTCGGTTCGTCGAGGATCAGGACCTGCGGATCGGCGAAGAGCCATTTCGAGAGGACGACCTTCTGCTGGTTCCCGCCTGACAGGTTCACCACCTTCTGGAACACCGAAGGCGTGCGGATCGACATGGCGCGACGGTATTCTTCGGCCACCTGCTGTTCACGCCCGCGCGAGAGGACGCCGCGCTTGGCGACCCCGGCAAGGTTCGCCAGCGTGATGTTCTTGACGATGGGTTCGTCGAGGACAAGGCCAAGCTGCTTGCGGTCTTCGGTCACATAGGCGAGGCCGGCGGCGATGGCCTTGGTCACGGAGGACGTGTCGACCGGCTTTCCGCCCATCTTCACCGTCCCGGAAATGTCCCGGCCATAGGCGTGGCCGAAGATGGACATGGCGAGTTCGGTCCGGCCAGCGCCCATCAGGCCCGCGATGCCGACGATTTCGCCCTTCCGAACGGTGAAGGCCGCGTCGCGGATCATCTGGCGGCCCTGCTGTTCGGGGTGCCAGACGTTCCAGCCCGATACCTCCATCAGCACGTCACCCGGATTGCTTTCGCGTTCGGGGTAACGGTGGGCCATATCGCGGCCGACCATGTCGCGGATGATGCGTTCTTCGCTGATCTCGGATTTCGACAGGGTCGACACGGTCGCGCCGTCGCGGATGATGGTGATGCGGTCGGCGACGCGGCCGATCTCGTTCAGCTTGTGGCTGATGATGATCTGGGTGACGCCCTGCGCCTTCAACTCAAGCATCAGGTCGAGGAGTTTTTGGCTGTCGTTTTCCTGAAGGGCGGCGGTGGGTTCGTCGAGGATCAGTAGGCGGACATCCTTGGCCAGCGCCTTGGCGATTTCGATCAGTTGCTGCTTGCCGACGCCGAGTTTGCCGACCTGCGTGGTGGGCGGTTCGTCAAGCCCGACCTTCTTGAGAAGGTCGCCAGTCATCTGGAAGGCGCGGGGCCAGTTGATGATGCCGCCCGAGGCCACCTCGTTGCCCAGAAACAGGTTCTCGGCAATGGAGAGGAGCGGCACGAGCGCCAGTTCCTGATGGATGATGATGATGCCCTTTGCTTCGCTGTCGCGGATGCCGCGATTGGCGAGCAGGGCGCCGTCATAGAAGATTTCGCCGTCATAGCTGCCATGGGGATAGACGCCCGACAGCACCTTCATAAGGGTGGATTTGCCAGCGCCGTTCTCACCGCAGATGGCGTGAATCTCGCCCTTTTCCACAGTGAGGTTCACGTGGTCAAGCGCGCGGACACCGGGGAAGACCTTGCTGATCCCCCGCATTTCCAGAAGCGTTGCCATGGCGGTCCCCCGGTTGGAAAAGGCCCGCCCGGCCGCTAGGGCAGGGCGGGCCAAGGTTTCTTGCGGTTACTTCAACTGGTCGGCGGTGTAGTAGCCCGAACCGATGAGGATTTCCTCGTAGTTCGTGACATCGACCGAGACCGGCTCCAACAGGTAGGACGGCACGACCTTCACCCCGTTGTCATAGGTGGTGGTGTCGTTGATTTCCGGCTCACCGCCGGACAGGATTGCATCGACCATCTTCACGGTCACACCTGCCAGCGCGCGGGTGTCCTTGAAGATCGTCGAGTACTGCTCGCCCGCGATCATCGATTTCACCGACGGGATTTCCGCGTCCTGACCGGTGACGATGGGCATCGGCAGGTCGCCCGAGCCGTAGCCCACGCCCTTGACCGACGACAGGATGCCGATGGACAGCCCGTCATAGGGCGAGAGCGCGCCGTGAAGCTGCTTGTCGCCGTAGTTGGCGGACAGCAGGTTATCCATCCGCGCCTGTGCCACGGCACCATCCCAGCGCAGGGTGCCGACCACGTCCATGCCCATCTGGCCCGACGGGATGACGATGTCGCCCGAGTCGATCAGCGGCTGCAGGACGCTCATCGCGCCATTGTAGAAGAAGAAGGCGTTGTTGTCGTCGGGTGAGCCGCCGAAGAGCTCTACGTTCCACGGCTTCACGCCGGGGAAGCGTTCGTTCAGGCCCTTGACCAGCGATTCTGCTTGCTGCACGCCGACCTTGAAGTTGTCGAAGGTCGCGTAATAGTCGACCGAGCCGCTGTCACGGATCAGGCGGTCATAGGCGATGACCTTGATCCCTGCGGCGGCGGCGTTGTCCAGCGCGTTCGACAGCGTGGTGCCGTCGATGGCCGCGATGACGAGGACGTTCACGCCCTTGGTGATCATGTTCTCGACCTGCGCGAGCTGAGTCGGGATGTCGTCTTCGGCATATTGCAGATCGGTGGCATAGCCTGCCGCCTGGAACTGCTCGACCATGGAATTGCCGTCGGAAATCCAGCGTGCCGAGGATTGGGTCGGCATGGCGATGCCGATGGTGCCCTTGTCCTGTGCAAAGACCGGTGCGCCGACGCCGACCATGGATGCAGCGGTGGCAAGCGCGAGAAGCGCCCTTCTGGAAAGTATCATGATGTCCTCCCTCGCCGTGATGCGCCACGGCCCGTTTTCGACCCTTCATCCCGGTTAAGCCCGGATCTGGCCGCGGGGCGCAGAGTTGCAACAGGCTTGCATATCGGTCAAAGAATGATTTGTGATTTTGCTATGGCAGAAACGTTATGTCGGAAATGGATGCCCTTCTGCGGCGGGGATTGAAGCTGTCGCATCTGCGCTTGATGGCGGCGCTGGCCGAGGCCGGGCAGTTGGGGCTGGCCGCGGATCGTCTGGGCATCGCGCAACCCGCAGCCTCGCGCCTTCTGGCCGAGGTGGAGCGGATCGCAGGGCGGTCCGTGCATCAGCGTACGGGGCGGGGAATCGCCCTGACACCGATAGGCGAGGCGCTGGCACGCCGGGCGATGCGGGTGCTTATGGAACTGCGCGATGCCGGGCGGGAGATGGAGGAACTGGCCGGAGGGGGGGCCGGGCATGTGCGTATCGGGTCGGTGACGGGCCCGGCGCTGGATAGGGTGCTGCCCGCGCTGCGGACGGCGCGGTTGGCCCTGCCGCAGGTATCGGCCGAGGTGGTCGTCGCGCCATCGGACCTGCTTGGGCAGCAATTATTGGCTGGGCGGATGGATTTCGCCCTTGGCCGCATGCCGCCGGGGATGGAGGGGGAACTGACGCTTTCCGCGCCCATCGGCGCGGAACCCGTTGCCCTGATGGTGCGGCGGGGGCATCGTCTGGCGCATGGGGGACGGATCGATCCGATCGAGTTGATGGATTTCGACTGGGTCATGCCGGGTCCGGAGGCGCTGCTGACCCGGGCCGTGATGGAGCGCCTGACGGATCTTGGTCTGCCGCAGCCGCCGCAACGGCTTGCCACCTCGTCCTTCCTGCTGACGCTTGCGCTGATTCAGCAATCGAATGCCATTGCCCCCCTCGCGCGGGCGGTCTGCGACCGCTTTGCCGGGACGGGATCACCCTATGTGATCCTGCCTGTCGATATGGGGATCGTAGTGGAGCCTTTCGGTCTGCTGACCCGGACCGGGGCTATCCTGACCCCGGTCGCGGCGAGGCTGTGTTCCATGGTGATGGCGCAGGGCGGCGAGGGAGCGGAGGGCGCTGATTAGGTTAGTCCTAAGCCGCGCGGCGGAACATCCTGCTTTCCTTGCGGTTCGCGGTGATGGATTGTCGGGTCGCGCGATGATCCCGGTCCACTGACCGGGAAACGAACGGCGCTGCCGCTGGAGGACCTGCCCGATGACCGCACGCGACCCCGCCCTTCACGCCCTTGAGGAATTGCGGGCCAATGTGGCGGTGCCTTTCGAGCGGGCGCAGGCGATGCCGAAGTCCGTCTATGTGTCGCCCGAATTCGCCGAAGCGGAGGAGCGGCACATCTTCGCGCGCGACTGGCTTTGCGCCGGACGTGCGGATGCGCTGAAGGAAGCGGGCGATTACCTGACGATGGAGATCGCGGGCGAGCCTGTGATCATCCTGCGCGACAGGGATGGGGCCCTGCGCGGCCTGTCGAATGTCTGCCGCCACCGGATGAGCACGCTGCTGGAAGGGCGGGGAAGGGTGCGCAGCATCGTCTGCCCCTATCATGCCTGGACCTACAACCTCGACGGATCGCTGCGCGGTGCGCCTGCGATGACCTTGAACGAGAGTTTCTGCAAGGAACAGGTGCATCTTCCGCAGATCCGTG